>CAZITF010000574.1:0-1509 GCA_964542095.1 uncultured Rhodobacterales bacterium | reverse complement strand
GCTCTTTGACGAACCGACATCCGCGCTCGACCCCGAACTGGAACAGGAGGTCGTCAGGGTCATCAAGGACCTTGCGGGCGAGGGTCGCACCATGCTGATCGTCACCCATGATATGAAACTGGCCGCCGATGTGTCCGATCACGTCGTCTTTCTGCATCAGGGCCTGATCGAAGAACAAGGGCCGCCAAACGACCTGTTCGGCGCGCCCAAATCCGAACGTCTGCGCGGGTTCCTCTCTGCAACCCACGCTGCGTAAACCACAAAAAACGGGAGTAACACTCATGAAATCCATCTTTCTCGGCACCGCTCTGGTCGCCATGACTGCCACATTTGCCCTTGCCGACGGCCATTCGGTCGTGCGCATGGGGACCGAGGGCGCCTACCCGCCCTACAACTTCATCAACGACGCCGGCGAAGTCGACGGATTCGAGCGCGAACTGGGCGACGAGCTGTGCAAGCGCGCCGAACTGACCTGCGAATGGGTCAAGAACGACTGGGACAGCATCATTCCCAACCTCGTGTCCTCCAACTACGACACGATCATGGCGGGCATGAGCATCACGGACGAACGCGACGAGGTCATCGACTTCACCCAGAACTACTTCCCGCCCACCGCGTCGGCCTATGTCGCGGCTTCTGACAGTGCCGATTTCGAAGGGGGTGTGGTGGCCGCGCAAACCGCCACCATCCAGGCCGGGTACATCGCCGAAAGCGGTGCGACACTGGTTGAATTCGCCACACCCGAAGAAACCGTCGCCGCCGTGCGCAACGGCGAAGCGGACGCGGTGTTTGCCGATGCCGACTATCTCAAGCCGCTGGTGGATGCCTCGGGCGGAGCGTTGATGTTTGTCGGCCCCGACGTGCCCCTTGGCGGTGGCATCGGCATGGGCCTGCGTGAATCCGACACCGAACTGAAGGAAAAGTTCGACGCGGTCATCACCGAGATGAAGAGTGACGGCTCGCTCAACGCGCTGCTCGTCAAATGGTTCGGCGAAGAAACGGCGCAATATTGATCCAAGGCACCGGGCGGGGTGATTCCCGCCCGACCGCTGCGCGCTGATGTTTTCTTACTGCACCGACCCCGATACGCTGGCCACGCTCGGCTGGCTCAGTTGTTATCTGACGACGGGGGTGCATTTTTCCTTCTACTACAGTTTCCTCAAGGTGCTGGGCATTCTGGCGGTCACCGCCCCGGTCGCACTTGCCTTCGGCTTTGCCGGGGCCATGGCGGCGCGCTCGTCCGTCCTGCCCCTGTCCTGGCTGGGCAAGGGCTATATCGCCATCGTGCGCGGCGTGCCCGACATCGCCTTTTTCCTGTTCTTCGTCATCGCGCTGGATCAGGGGTTTGAATGGATACGCCACCAGGTGCTGTGCCCGGACTGGACCGACGCGATCCGGCAGGGCAACGATTTTCTGGTCTGTCCGCAGGCCAAGCTGCCGCTGGGAACGGCCCCGCAGGTCGTCCATCAGACCTATGCGTTCGGACTGGCCGTCATCACCTTTGCGCTG
>CAZITF010000573.1:0-1512 GCA_964542095.1 uncultured Rhodobacterales bacterium | reverse complement strand
CTCGATCATGGCGACGCGTTCTTCGAGTGAGAACAGTGGCCCCTTGTCGCGGTTGATCGCCACGCCGATCACCAGACGATCCACCATGGGGCTGGCCCGACGGATGATGTCGATATGCCCCAGCGTGATGGGATCGAACGTGCCGGGGTAAAGGCCGATGCGCATGGGGCGCCTCCGTCTGTCGTATTGAAGGCAATGCAGCACTTACATCGGTGGATTGCAAGCGCGCGCGCTCAGGTTTCCAGCGCGCGCATCAAGGGGGTAACAGTCGGCGCCCGGCTCAGTGCCCCATGATCATGCCTTGCAGCGCATCCTTTTCCATCGCCAGTTCGGTCAGGCGCGCCTTGACCGTGTCGCCGATGGTGATCAGCCCGACCAGCTGGCCGTCTTCCAGCACCGGCATGTGGCGGAACCGCCCGTCGGTCATCTTTTGCAGGATGTCGTCGGCATTATCGTCGCGTTTGCAGGTCACCAGTTTGGCCGTCATGTGTGCGTCGACCCGGTCGTTCAGGATCGCGCCGCCCCGTTGCGCCAGGATCCGCACGATGTCGCGTTCGGACAGGATGCCGTCGGCGTGCTGCCCGTCCTTGGAGATCACCACCGTCCCGATCTTGCGTTCGGCCAGAATGTTCACCGCTTCGGACACAAGCGCGTCCGGCTGTACGGTCACCACCGCATCATCGGATTTCGACTTGAGAATCTGGTGAACATACATGGTGTGGTCCTTCCCTGAACGGTTGAATATATCAAGCGTCGGGCGCAAGGGCGCCTCGTGTCAAGAGCGCAATGAGATTGCCGCAGGGTCGGCGGGGTATGGCCAGAGCGGGAATTACCCGCTGTGAGAGCATGTTTTCACATCATGAATGCGCCACAAGGCACTGTTTTACAATTAGTTTCTGACGTTCCCAGCGCACCCACCGGCATGTCGAGCCTCCTGCATCCCTGCGCCGCACCTGCCTGCCATTTGGATCACCAAATTGCGGACTTGCCTCTTTTACCCCGGATTTCGCGGCGCTATCGTGGCGCGTGACGCATCCGATGCGTCTCGCCCTCCGGCCTGTCCGGGAGCGTTCCAAGAAAACCGATCCGCGCCCGTGCGCCACAGGGAGACCCCATGCAAGACCTCACGCATTATATCGACGGCGCCCATGTCGCTGGAACCTCTGGCCGCTTTGCGGATGTGATGAACCCGGCCACGGGCGAAGTGCAGGCGCGCGTTCCGCTTGCCTCATCGGCCGAGGTGGCCCAGGCGGTCGAGGTCGCCGCCCGCGCCCAGCCCGCATGGGCCGCCGTCAACCCGCAGCGCCGCGCGCGGGTGATGATGAAATTCGTGGACCTTCTGAACCGCGACATGGACAAACTGGCCGAGGCGTTGAGCCGCGAGCATGGCAAGACGTTGCCCGATGCCGCAGGCGACGTGCAGCGCGGGCTGGAGGTGGTCGAATACTGCATCGGCGCGCCGCACCTGCTGAAAGGCGAATACACCGACAGCGCGGGCCCCGGGATCGACAT
>CAZITF010000572.1:0-1518 GCA_964542095.1 uncultured Rhodobacterales bacterium | reverse complement strand
CGGGTCGGCCATGCTGGTGCTGATGCTCGCCTTTGGCCTCGCGCAAAGCGCACATGTCCACCGCCCCCGCTAAAGGATCCGCCATGGCCCTGCTCCCCCGCACCACCACACCGAACCACATCGGCGCCCTTCGCAACGATCAGCCCGGCACGCCGTTCGCCAAATGACCGTCAACGTCCTGTTCGCCGCCACCCCATCCCGCTGGACGGAATACAAGGGCCCGCTGCAACGCGCGATCAGGGACGTCGGGATCGATGCCCATATCGCTACGGACATGCCCGCCGATCAGGTCGACTACATCGTCTATGCACCCAACTCTGAGCTACAGGATTTCACCCCCTACACCCGCGCCAAGGCGGTGCTGAACCTCTGGGCCGGGGTCGAATCCATCGTGAACAACCCCACGCTGCACCTGCCGCTCACGCGCATGGTCGACCCGGCCCTGACCCAGGGCATGATCGAATGGGTCACGGGCCACATCCTGCGCCTGCATCTGGGGATGGATGCGCATATCAACGCCGCCCCCGGCACGTGGACACCCAAGGCACCGCCGCTGGCCTTCGACACCCGCGTCACCATTCTGGGCCTGGGCGAACTTGGCGCGGCCTGCGCGACCGCGCTGGCCGGTTTCGGCTTTGACGTCGCCGGGTGGAGCCGATCTGCCAGGGAAATGCCGGGCATCGCCTGCTTTTCCGGCGCGGACGGCCTCGATGCGGTGTTGCAACGGGCCGATTACTGCGTGCTGTTGCTACCCAGAACAGCGCAAACGGAAAACACCCTCAATGCGCGAACCCTTGCGCTGATGCCCAAAGGGGCGCGCATCCTGAACCCCGGACGCGGACCGCTGATCAACGACGACGCCCTTCTTGCCGCCCTCGACTCAGGACACATCGACCACGCCACACTCGATGTCTTTCGCGTCGAACCGCTGCCCGCAGACGACCCTTACTGGGCCCACCCAAAGGTCACCATCACCCCGCACATCGCCTCGGAAACCCGCGCCGCCTATTCGGCCAAGACCATCGCGGAAAACATCAAACGCGGGGAATCCGGCGCACCATTCCTACATCTCGTGGACCGCTCAGCTGGGTACTGACCGCGTCACCTTCTCTGTTTTCAATAAATCCTGGGGGAGTCGCGGCAGCGACGGGGGCAAAGCCCCCTCACAAAATCGCGCGGCGCAGCCTCTTCAGATCACGCCGCCAGCCCGCGCCCCTTCAGCAGCGCCTCGACCCCGGGCAAACGCCCGCGAAACGCGGTATAGAGCTCGCCCGCATCCACAGACCCGCCGGTGCTGAGGATATGGGCCTCCAGCGCCTGCGCCTGCTCGGTATCAAACGGGCCGCCCGCCTCTTCAAAGGCGGCAAAGGCATCCGCATCCATCACCTCGGACCACATGTAGCTGTAATAGCCCGAGGAATAGCCGTCGCCCGCGAAGACATGGGCAAAATGCGGCGTGGCGTGGCGCATCCGGATGGCCCGCGGCATGCCGAGGTCTTCGAGCAGTTCGGCCTGTTT
>CAZITF010000571.1:0-1535 GCA_964542095.1 uncultured Rhodobacterales bacterium | reverse complement strand
TGCTGTCGGGGGGCATGCCGTGGGTGTCGCGGCCCCGCATATCGCGGCTTTCGGGATAGAGCGTGCCACCCATCGCCACGTTCACTTCCTGAAAACCGCGGCAGATGCCCAGCAGCGGCTGGCCACGTTCCACAAGGGCGCGGATCAGGGGCAGCGTGATACGGTCGCGGTTGCGATCAAAACCGCCATGGGCCGGGGTCGCCTCCTCGCCGTACTCCTCGGGATGCACATTGGCGCGCCCGCCGGTAAAGACAAAGCCCGCGCAATGCTCCAGCAGGTCAGCGACGCGCACTTTGCCCGGGTCGGCAGGCACCAGCAAAGGCAAACCTTCGGCCACGTCCGCTACGGCGGAAATGTTGATCTCTCCGGCGGCCTGCACCACGTATTCGTCATTGATCGTGTGCTGGTTGCTGATGATACCGATAATCGGTCGGGCCATTCTGTCCTCACAAGTGAACTGACGTCCCAGCCTTATAAACGGCAAGAATGAACAAGCCTAGTACGACGTTGCGCGCAGATCACTGTGCGCAAGGCCGCAGATCGCAAAGCGCCTAGATTTCAGCCACAAGGCCCGCAGCCTCCACACCGGCCTGCGCGGCAACCGCGTCATTGTCCGACGTATCGCCGGTAACCCCAAGGGCCCCGATGACCGTGCCCGACCCATCGCGGATCAGCACGCCCCCCGGCACCGGCACCACCTGCCCGGCAAAGGCACCGTTCATGGCGTCCATGAAATAGGCCTGCGCCTCGGCCCGCGCCATCTGCGCGGTGCCAGCCATGCCCAGCATGACCGAACCATAGGCCTTGCCCTGCGCGATGGCGAAACGGCCCGGTGCCGCGCCATCCTCACGCTCAAAGGCCTTCACATGACCGCCCGCATCCAGCACCACGACCGACAGTGGCTTCAACCCCATCTCGTGGCCTTTTTCCAGCGTGGCGGCAATCATCGTGCGCGCCTGATCCAGTGTAATTCCCATGTCATCTCCTTGGCGGAACGGTACAGGTCGCGCCCGTCCCTTCTCTGTTTCAAAAAATCCTGGGGAGCCCGAGGGGCCAGCCCCTCGGTCCCGCACTCTCAATCCGACCCTCAGGCCGCCTTGTACTCCAGACGGCGGGCATGCAGCACTGGCTCGGTATAGCCCGACGGTTGCACGCGCCCCTTCAGCACCAGATCGCAGGCCGCCTGAAAGGCGATCCCGTCAAAGCCGGGCGCCATGGGCACATAGGCCGGATCGCCCGCATTCTGGCGGTCCACCACTTCGGCCATCTTCCTCATCGCGGCCATCACCTGATCGGCGTTGACCACGCCATGATGCAGCCAGTTGGCCAGGGCCTGCGCGCTGATGCGACAGGTGGCGCGGTCTTCCATCAGGGCGATGTCGTTGATGTCGGGCACCTTGGAACAGCCGACGCCCTGATCGATCCAGCGCACCACGTAGCCCAGGATGCCTTGGGCGTTGTTTTCGACCTCGCGCTGGATCTGGGCCCTGGACCAGCGACGGAAACTGGCGATGGGGATGTCGAGCAGCGCTTCG
>CAZITF010000570.1:0-1537 GCA_964542095.1 uncultured Rhodobacterales bacterium | reverse complement strand
CATGCAGGCCAGCCCGGTGCCGGCAAGGCGAATGAACGGATCGCGCTCACGCAGCAGCCGCGTCAGCGACCGCACCACGATGACGGTATATAGCGCGATGATGCAAAGAACGAGAACCAGCCCGTATTCCTCGGCCGCCACGGCGATGATGAAATCGGTATGGGCATCGGGGAGCGACCATTTCACCTGCCCCTCGCCGACACCGACCCCGAACAGTCCGCCCTCCTGAATGGCGTTGGTGGCATAACCCAACTGCGTACGCGGATCGACTTCCGGGTTCAGGAACCCGTCGATGCGGCGCGCGAAATGCACGGAATTGGTATAGGCGATGGTGCCCAGAAACACGACCCCGCCCGCCATGGCCACCAGCAGCAGAATGGGCGCACCGGCCACGAAATAGATCACGCCCCAGCCAAACAGCACCAGCGAAGCCTGACCGAAATCGGGTTGCAGCGCCAGCATCAACACGATCGAGGCGCACAAGGCAAAGGACCAGGTCTTGCCCGGTGGGCCGTTGATGTCCTGACTGGCCGCCATCATCCAGGCGGCCACCACGATAAAGCCGGGCTTGAGGAATTCAGAGGGCTGAAGCGAGGCAAATCCAAGCGAATACCAGCGGACCGCCCCCTTGCCGTAATCGGTGCCGAAAAAGGGCAGAAGGGCAAGGGCGACAAAGAACAGAAGGAACCCCAGAACCGCAAGACGGCGCACCAGAACCGGCGACATCATCGAGGTCAGGACCATTGCCAGCAACGCAGCCGACCCAAAAATCGCCTGTTTGGTGACATAGAAGAAAGGCGGAAAGCCGTTCTTCTCCGCCAGCGGCACCGAGGCCGCAAGTGCCAGCAAAAGCCCGATGGCGAACAGGATCAGCACGCAACTCAGCGACCATTTGTCGATGGTGCGCCACCACTTTGGAAGAATTGGTTCGCCATCCCGTACCGGGACCGCGCCATAGACCATCTCTGTCATGATCTGCCGCCTTGTTGCCTGTAACTGCCTCATGCCCCCGGTTTTCCCGAGGTGCTTGCGCGCAACCATAGCGGCAAAATGCGTCGCGGGCTAGCCCTTGATCGGCCCACAGGTCCTCGGGTTGGGCAGGTTTCTGCGCGACCGAGCGCTGGCGGGCCCTGACTTGTCCCTCTCGGACGGGCAGCGGCGCAACCGCGCAGGTCCGCGACGGGCCTGCCAGCCCGCCCCTTGACCGCTCCGGCGCATTCCTGCACGGGGGCCTCATGGACTACGACACACTTGTCATCGGAGCCGGGGCGGCCGGCATGATGTGCGCCGCCCACGCGGGCGGCCGCGTGCTGCTGGTCGATCATGCGCGCGCACCGGGCGAAAAGATCCGGATTTCCGGCGGCGGGCGGTGCAATTTCACCAATCTCCATTGCGATGCCGACGCCTTCATCAGCGAAAACCCCCATTTCGCCAAATCCGCGCTGGCGCGCTACACCCAGTGGGATTTCATCGCGCTGATCGAGGCGCACGGGATCGCATGGCACGAAAAGACGCTGGGCCAGCTGTTCTGCGACAC
>CAZITF010000569.1:0-1545 GCA_964542095.1 uncultured Rhodobacterales bacterium | reverse complement strand
AAGATGCTCACAGGACCTCCAGCTACTTTAAGCCCAGCAAAAAACTGTCTTCAGATTTAGCGTTAATCCAGTTGTTAAGCTCAGCACAAAACTTTCAAAGACGCAATAGCAGACGTTTGTGGGTGGTGAACCAACTGCAGCTTCGTCCGCACACCCGCCATTAACCCACCCTTAACAAACACCACCGCACGCTGCGTTAACCCCGACACAGGTGCATCACCGGTGTACGGGGGGTGCACGCATGGTGCACGCCTGGTGCAACGCCCAAAGCCCTTGTTTTGCGGGCGTTAACCCCTGATTCGCCACCCTGGCCGCGCAGCACCCACCGAACGTTGCGCGCGGCGGCTCACTCGGGCAAACGGATCGGGTTCGACCACGCCCGTTTGCCCGCCGCATCGATCACCGTGACCCGGATCCAGGGAGAATTGCGCAGCCGCTCCCGCGGCATCACGGCGCGGGTCATCGACGTCCCGTGCACCGCCGGCGCGACCGACCCGTGGCCCTGCACGACGACCACCGATGCCGCCGAACAGGAGACGATGACCGCGTCCTCTGTCACCTCGACCCCGCGCAAATCCGGCCCCGTCGAGGCATAGAAATCGCCGCGTTTCAGGGCGGCCAGCAGCAGGTCGGGATCATTGGCTTCGGACTTGACCATGACCCAGCCGCCAAAGGCATCGGCACATTGAAAATGCGCATCATCCGTCGCGATCAGCGTCACGTCGCGCCCCTCTGACAACAGCAGATCGGCATGGAACATGCCATCGGCGCGGTCGCATTCCACCGCGCATCCGTGGTTGTAGATCTCGACCGCATGGGCCGCCGTGATCGAGCGGGCATCCGCCATCGTCATCCCCGACCATTGCGGGTGGGCGATGGTCACAAACGCCCCGGCGGCGCGGGCGCGGGCGGCGATCTCGGGGCCGGTTTCCTGATCGGGGATGGGGGTGAAATCCGGCGTGTTGGAGGGCGCGAAATCAGGTGGCAGACCGACGGCGAGGATGTGCCACAGCTCGCCATTCTCCATCGCGCCGGAATGCAGTTCGGCCCCGAGGATGGTGGTGAATGCGGCGTCGCGAAACGGCACCGTATCGGCAATCGGATAGTCGAACGGCCCCGCGAAGTGATCGGTAAGTGCAATGAAATCATAGCCTTGCACCTTGTAGCGGCGACAAACCTCGGCCACGGGCAGTGCCCCGTCCGACAGGTCGGAATGGGTGTGCAGATTGCCGCGCCAGAACGTGCCGGGGGCGGTGAAGGCGGACGGGATCATGGGGCGCGGCCTTTTGCATTCGGGTTCGGTGCGGAAACAGATCCGGCAAACCGTTTTGTGACACCAAATGCGCGCGCGCGCGAGCACAGTTTTTGCCTTTGGCGTAACCGGGCCGGGCGCGCTGCATCGTGCAATTCAGGCAATGCCAACTTGCACAATTGCGGGCTGCTGCCTACTCATGTTCTCGCCCCGCATCCCAAAGGAGAGCCAAGGCATGGCCGTTGACACAGACACCAAAACCTATGACCTGTTCGTGATCGGCGGCGGCATCA
>CAZITF010000568.1:0-1546 GCA_964542095.1 uncultured Rhodobacterales bacterium | reverse complement strand
GCCTTGGTTTTGATGCGGTTACGGCCTTCGATGCAGGCGAAACCAGATCCAATGCTTCTCCATATACCACAGCAGGGACCTATCTGATTCGGGTAGTCGATCAATCAAATGCCATAGACATAGCAGAACGCATGGATTTTCTGGAAGTCACGGTCACTGATCCTGCTGACCCTGCCTTTACAGTAGGACTTTGCAACAACAACCAGGTCAATGTCTCTTTCGATTTCAGCCAGGACACTTTCGACTTCTATCAAATCGATTTTGGAGATGGCTCGGGCATAACCACCTTGGATAAGACTGGCGATAATTTCATTAACTATGCCTATGCCAGCCAGAACACTTACACTATTACTATAAGTGGTGGACTCAACAATGGAGCCAATGCCAATTGTGGAGCAGCTGTGCCCGTTACCATCACCACAAGGCAAACCTTGCCTAGTCCGGCCATTCAAAGCATGGTAGTAGAAGATGCTCTCACGCTCGATTTTACCTACGACCCACTGTTAGAAAACCTGGCTTACGGGCTCTATCAAAGTGAAAATGGCGGCCCTTTCTTACAGGTAGCCAGCATCGATCCTTCTACCAACCCTCAGGACTTTGAATATATTTCTACCCAGCCCAATGTCAATTTCAACTTTGGGCAGTTTGCCTTTCAGATCATAGCCACCGAAGCCTGTACGGGAGATTTGATAGAGGGTAACAGGGTACAAAACATCAGGGCAGGGTTTATGGCAGCCTATAATGGTCCCGACCTGGTGCTAGACCGTATGTGGAGTACACAGGACCCGGATGGTACATTGAACGACCTGCAACTGATCTATGATACTACGCCCGAGGCACTGCCAAATGATGTGAATGGCACCAGCAGCATTAACCTGACCGGCTGCCAGGATGCTCAGCCCTTCTTTTTTCAAGGAACTTTTGATGGAGCCACTTCCAGAAGCCTGATCATTACTCCTGAGCTAACAGTGAATAGCCTCACCCCTCCTGCTCCTACAGGATTGGCCGGGCAAATTGCCGGAGGTGCATTGCAGCTTACCTACAATCCTGCACCTTTTGCGGCAGCAGAATATCGACTTTACCGCATCGTAAACAATGCAAGGCAACTGGAAACAAGTACAACCGGACTCACTGTGAGCATCAGCGATTTTCAATTAAGTGATTCAGAAATCTGCTTTGTGCTTACCTATGTAGATGAATGCGGCCATGAGTCTGAAGCATCTGAGCCGGCCTGTTTCCAGTTTACCCCGAGCATTACTTTGCCCAATGCCTTTACTCCCAATGGCGACCCCTACAACAATACTTTTTCGGTACCTAATGGCATCTTTCTCAATTTCAGAATGGAAATTTACAATCGCTGGGGAAGCCTCATTTTCGTTACCAATGATGCTGCTACAGGCTGGGATGGCAATGTAAACGGCAAACCGGCCCCCAGAGGAGGCTATGTTTATAAAATTAATTATAACTCAGGTCAGGGACAGGCCGTAAGTCTGTCTGGAAGTTTTACATTAATTCGATAGTTTTGACCAAAATTGATGCGATATGT
>CAZITF010000567.1:0-1559 GCA_964542095.1 uncultured Rhodobacterales bacterium | reverse complement strand
TCAAGCGGATGGAAGAATTGGGCATTGGCCGCCCATCGACCTATGCCAGTATCGTGACGACCATTCAGGATCGCGGCTATGTCCGCAAGGACCGCAACCGCCTGATCCCCGAGGACAAGGGGCGGCTGGTCATCGCGTTCCTCGAAAACTACTTCCGCCGCTACGTGGGTTATGATTTCACCGCCGACCTCGAAGAACAGCTCGACGATGTCAGCGCCGGCAGCCGCGATTACAAGGATGTGCTGGGCCGGTTCTGGACGGATTTTTCCGCCGCCATCGCCGAAACCTCCGAACTGCGCATCACCGAGGTGCTGGAAAAGATCAACGAGGTGCTGGAACCCCACCTGTTCCCGCCCACCGAAGACGGCAGCGACCCGCGCCTGTGTCCCAATTGCGGCGCCGGGCGGCTGTCCATGCGCACCGCGCGCTCGGGCGGGGCGTTCATCGGCTGCTCGAACTACCCCGAATGCCGCTATACCCGCCCCTTCGGCCCGCCGGACCCCGAGGCCGAGGCCAGCGCCATCCCCCCCGAGGGCAAGCTGCTGGGCGAGGACAATGGCGATGAAATCCGCGTGTTCAAGGGCCGCTTTGGCCCCTATGTCCAGCGCGGCGCGGTGACCGAAGAGAACAAGAAACCCCCGCGCCAGTCGATCCCCAAGGAATGGCCACCCGAGGAGCTGGAACTGGAGCGCGCCGTGATGCTGCTGTCGCTGCCGCGCGAAATCGGGCCACACCCCGAAGACGGCGTGATGGTCTGGGCCAACATCGGACGCTATGGCCCCTACATCAAACATGCCGAAAGTACGTCGGACCGCGGCGGCACCAATGCCAATCTCGAAGGCATCGACGAAGTCTGGACCGTTGGCATGAACCGCGCCGTGCAACTGCTGGCCGAAAAACTGGCCAGCCGGGGCGGACGCGGGGCGGCCGCCAAACCGCTGCACGAACTGGGCGAACACCCGGAAGAGGGTGGGCCGGTATCGGTGATGAAGGGCAAATACGGGCCTTACGTCAAGTGGGGCAAGGTCAATGCCACGATTCCCAAGGGCACCGAACCCGAAAACGTGACGATGGACATGGCCGTGCAGCTGATCGCCGAAAAGGCACCGGCCAGGAAAAAGCCCGCCAAAAAGAAGACGGGCGCGAAAAAGAAGGCGGTCGCGAAGAAACCTGCGACCAGGAAAGCATCCTGATCGACACGGCCCGGGGGAGAAATTGTCGCGGCATACCGCCGTACCCTGTCTGCTCCTCGTTGACTTTGTTGCGCCCGCCCGTCAGATATTTAATCCGGAATTGCAGGCTTCTGCGGATGCGTTTGGGGAACAGTGATGAAAAAGATTTACGGCTCGGCGGCGGAAGCGCTGGATGGTGTGCTGTTTGACGGCATGTTCATTGCCGCCGGCGGATTTGGCCTGTGCGGCATCCCCGAATTGCTGCTGGGCGCGATCAAGGACGCGGGCACCAAGGACCTGACATTTGCCTCCAACAACGCAGGCGTCGACGCTTTCGGCATCGGCATCCTGCTCCGGAACCGTGAGGTCGAGCAGCTGAGCAGCGCG
>CAZITF010000566.1:0-1565 GCA_964542095.1 uncultured Rhodobacterales bacterium | reverse complement strand
CGCGCAGCACGGGCGATTACACGCTGGTCAGTTGCACGGTCTCGCCCGGGTTCCGGTTCGAGGGGTTCACGCTGGCCCCGCCGGGGTTCGACATCCCGCGTTAGAGGCGCGCCGTCACGTCAGGGTGCGCACATGATCCGGCATGCTGACCGTCCCGCCTCCGACGGCGGCACGCACACCAGTGGTACCAGGACAGGACGTAGGCATCCCCCGCGCCACGCGCACCGCCAGATAGGCAAAAGCCTGCGCCTCGAGCATGTCGCCATCAAGGCCCACATCCTCGACAGGCAGCACCGGACAATCGAGCGAGACCTCGAGCATCTGCATCAGGACCGGATTGTGCCGCCCGCCCCCGGTGACCAGAACGCGTGTCGGGGGGGCCGGGCAATGCTGCATCGCCTCGGCCACGCCGGCGGCGCACATCGCCGTCAGCGTGGCGGCGGCATCCGCATCGCCCAGTTCGTTGACCAGCCCGACCATCTCGGCGAAATCGTTTCGGTCCAGCGACTTGGGCGGCATCCGGGCAAAGAAGGGCTCGGCCAGGAACAGTTCCAGCGCGCCTGTTTCGACCGTGCCGCGTCTGGCCAGCGCGCCGTCCTTGTCATATGGCAGGCCAAGGCGCTTGAGCATCAGATCGTTGAGCGGCGCATTGGCGGGGCCGGTGTCAAAGGCCAGGAGCGCGCCGGTCGCCTCGGGCACCGCGTGGTTCGGGTCGACCCACGTGATGTTGCCCACCCCTCCGAGATTCAGGAACGCGACGGGCCCGCGCGCCTTGATCCACTTGGCGCAGGCAAAGTGAAAGAAGGGCGCAAGCGGCGCGCCCTCGCCGCCCAGATCCACATCAGCCGAGCGGAAATCCCAGACGACGGGCACCCCGAGGGCATCGGCCAGTGCAGCCCCATCGCCCAATTGCAAGGTGCCGTGGGTACGCGGTGCGTGGGCCACGGTCTGGCCGTGAAAGCCGACCAGTTCGACACCTTCGAACGGCAAGAGCAACGCCTGATGCGCGGACATCACCACTTCCGTTGCAGGCGCCAGCATTGGCCCGGACCAACGGTTCAACGCGGCGCGCAGCGTATCCTGTTCGGCGGCCGTATAGCTGCGATAGGCATGCGGCCCGAAGCCTGCGATAGCCACGCCATCCGTGGCCAGCACAGCCGCGTCCACCCCGTCCAGCGACGTGCCCGACATGGCCCCGAGGGCACGGATCACGACCCCTTTCTGCCTGACCCTATCCATGGTCTTTTCCTTTGTGCTGCCGCGGCCTATAGACGGCCCAAGGCCCGGTCTTGCGACAGACTGCGGCAGCACTGCGCCAAGGACAAGACATGACCTATTCGCCCCGTTCCGATTTCCTGCACGTGATGCAATCGCGCGGATTTCTGGCCGATTGCACCGACCTGCAAGGGCTGGACGAGACGCTGCTGAAGGGTCCGCAATCGGCCTATATCGGCTTTGATGCGACGGCGAAATCGCTTCATGTCGGCTCGCTGATCCAGGTCAGGATGCTGGGCTGGTTCCAGAAGACCGGGCACAAGCCGATCACGCTGATGGGAGAGAGTGTA
>CAZITF010000565.1:0-1568 GCA_964542095.1 uncultured Rhodobacterales bacterium | reverse complement strand
CGGAACGCGCGGGCATCTTCGACATCGGGCTCGAGGGCAAGATGCTGGCCGCCGCCTTTTTCTCTGCCGCCATCGCGGCCATGTCCGGCTCCGTCTGGCTGGGCCTTCTGGCGGGCATCGGCGCATCCCTGGCGCTCAGCGCGCTGCACGGCGTGGCCTCGATCACCTTCCGGGGCAATCAGCTGATCTCGGGCGTGGCGATCAACTTTCTCGCCGCGGGCATGACCGTGCTCATCGCGCAGGACTGGTTTCAACAGGGCGGGCGCACACCCTCGCTGGTGGGCGGTGCGCGTTTCGGCCCGATCGATCTGCCCTTCGCCGATGCGGCCGAGACGATCCCGATCTTCGGCCCCATCTATTCGGAACTGATCTCGGGCCATTCCATCCTCGTCTACCTCGCCTTCGCCGCTGTGCCCGCCACGTGGTTCATCCTCTTTCGCACCCGCTTTGGCCTGCGCCTGCGCGCCGTGGGGGAAAACCCCGCCGCCGTGGACACCGCGGGCGTTTCGGTGGTGGGCCTGCGCTATGCCGCGGTGGCAATCTGCGGCGTGCTCTGCGGCATCGCGGGCGCGTATCTTTCGACCGCCCTGCAAGCGGGTTTCGTCAAGGACATGAGCGCGGGCCGCGGGTTCATCGCCCTCGCCGCGTTGATCTTTGCCAAGTGGCGGCCCTGGCACGCGCTTTATGCGACCCTGCTCTTTGGCCTCTTCGGCGCGCTGGAAACACGTCCCGACGTGATCACCGCGCTGACCGGCATGAAAGTGCAGGGCCAGCTTCTGGGCGCCCTGCCCTACATCATGACGGTGATCATCCTTGCCGGATTCGTCGGCAAGGCGATCCCGCCCCGCGCGGGCGGCGAGCCCTACGTCAAGGAACGTTAATCGCCCCCCGGCGTAGGTCCAGTTTTTCAGGTTTCACAGCACCAGTTCGCTGCACAGCGGCGACACCCCTTGATTTAACGCAGCCGGAGCGCCAAAGAAGGGTATGCAAATCTACCTCCCCATCGCCGAGGTCTCGGTCAATGCGTTCCTCCTGCTGGGGTTGGGCGGATTGGTGGGGATTCTTTCGGGCATGTTCGGGGTCGGCGGCGGGTTCCTGATGACGCCGCTGTTGTTCTTTATCGGCATTCCACCGGCTGTGGCCGTGGCGACCGAAGCCAACCAGATCGTGGCCTCTTCCTTTTCCGGCGTCCTTGCGCATCTGAAACGAAAGACGGTGGACTTCAGGATGGGCTGCGTGCTGCTGGTGGGCGGGCTGATCGGGGCCGCCCTTGGCGTGGTGCTGTTCAACTATCTCAAGGCGCTGGGTCAGGTCGATCTGCTGGTCAAGCTGAGCTACGTCGTCTTTCTGGGCATCATCGGCGGGCTGATGTTCATCGAAACACTCAATGCCATCCGCAACACCAAGAAGGGCAAGGCCCCGGTCCGCAAGAAACACAACTGGATCCACAAGCTGCCGTTCAAGATGCGGTTCCGGGTTTCGGGCCTTTATATCTCGGTCATTCCGCCTGTGCTGGTGGGTCTGGCCGTGGGTGTTCTGGCCGCGATCATGGGTGTGGGCGGCGGGTT
>CAZITF010000564.1:0-1571 GCA_964542095.1 uncultured Rhodobacterales bacterium | reverse complement strand
ATGCCGGACTGGCGGGGCAATCAGCGGCTCGATTCCTTGCGCAATATCGTCGAGGACGGGCGCGTGTCGCTGATGTTCATGGTGCCGGGGTCGAACACGGTGGTGCGGGTGAACGGACGCGCACGGCTGACGGCGGATGAAGGTCTGCGCGCACGGTTCGCGCGAAAAGGCCGCCAGCCTGCCACGGTGATCGTGATCCGCATCGCCGAAGTCTACACCCAATGCGCCCGCGCCGTGCTGCGGGCGGGGTTGTGGAGCCGCAACGACGCCGACGGCTTGCCGACGCCCGGAGAGATCCTGGCCGAAGTGTCGAACGGTGAAGAAGGCGGTGCCGCTTACGACGCCGAATGGCCGGCGCGCGCGGCCCGCACCATGTGGTAGCCGTTTTCCGAGATCGGAAAACGGGTCGGAATTTTCCTTGAAATTCCGGCCCCGTCGCGCGGGTTCAGGGCAGAAGTACCTTGTCGATGGCGTGGATCACATCGTTCGTGGCAAAGATATCGGCCTGAATGACGTTGGCGTCGTTGACCTTCACGGCCGAGTCGAACTTGCCGACGATCCCGTTCACATCAACGGTCGCACCGTTGACGGTCGCCACGCTCCGGCGTGTGCCCAGAACATCGCCGGACGTGATCTGGCCCGGCACGACGTGATAGGTCAGGATGCTGACCAGCGTCGCCCTGTTTTTCGGCGCCAACAGCGTGACGGGCGTCCCGGCGGGCCGCGCGGCAAAGGCTGCATTGGTTGGCGCGAAAACGGTGAATGGGCCGGGGCGCTTTCCGCGTATCGACAAGGCCCGCAGCCGGCAGGGCCGCCACGAGGATCGAGAAGTCGGGTTCTCCCGATGCGATGCCAACGATGCCGTCGCCCTGCGGTGGTGCACAGCCCGTCAATGTCAGCAGGGCTGCACAGCCGTGAAAAATTTCAGCGTATTGCGACGATCCATAGGTCATGTGCTTTCCGGTTTACATCTGCGGCTCTGCCCCGTGCGATGAAAGGCGGTTCTCAACCGAAAAGGAAATCTCAGTGCCGACCCGATGGGCCCTCAACCATGGATCGGCGGGACATCTTCGTGAGGTGCACGCCCATATGACAAGAGCCGGCTTACGCCGTCGCGCGGACGGTCGGGTCGGGGCGCGAAAAGGGGCGAACGGGTTTCGGGCACCGCAGTCAGGCCGCGGCGCGGATCGGTCGCGCGCCGCGGGAAAGGTCCGGCTGACCTTTCAGCCCTGCGCGACGCCCGGCCTGCCTTAGCTGTGGATGGACCCCAATCCGCAGGCGAGTGCTGCCTCGCGCACCGCCTCGGAATAGGTCGGGTGGGCGTGGCAGGTCAGGGCCAGATCCTCGGCGGATGCGCCGAACTCCATGGCCACGCAAATCTCGTGGATCAGATCGCCCGCGGCGGGGCCGATGATATGGGCCCCCAGGATGCGGTCGGTGTCTTTGTCCGCCAGGATTTTCACGAACCCGTCGGCGGCGAAATTGGCCTTGGCCCGCCCGTTGCCCATGAAGGAGAACTTGCCGACTTTGTAGCTACGCCCTTGTTCTTTCAGGGGTTCTTCGGTTTCGCC
>CAZITF010000563.1:1251-1574 GCA_964542095.1 uncultured Rhodobacterales bacterium | reverse complement strand
GACTTGTTCAACCTCTTTCCTGATGATCTTGGTCAGCGACTTGCGCGAGATCGCCAAGGTGGCGCGCAAGTCGCTGACCAAGATCATCAGGAAAGAGGTTGAACAAGTCGTTGTAACGTCCGAAAATCTCGCAGAATTCCTGGGTGTGCGCAAGCATCGCTATGGACTGGCCGAACAGGATGACCAGATCGGTGTCGTCACCGGGCTTGCCTGGACGTCGGTCGGCGGCGACCTGCTGCATATCGAGGCGCTGAAGCTGCCCGGAAAGGGGCGGATGAAGACGACCGGCAAGCTGGGCGATGTGATGAAGGAATCCATCGACG
>CAZITF010000563.1:0-1241 GCA_964542095.1 uncultured Rhodobacterales bacterium | reverse complement strand
TCCGCTCGGTCAGCCGCGCGATCGGGGTGAAGCCGACGCAGTTCGACAAGATCGACATCCACGTCCACGTTCCCGACGGTGCCACGCCCAAGGACGGGCCAAGTGCGGGGCTGGCGATGGTCACGTCGATCGTGTCTGTGCTGACCGGCATTCCGGTGCGCCGCGACATCGCCATGACCGGCGAGGTGTCTTTGCGCGGCAATGCGATGCCCATCGGCGGGCTCAAGGAAAAGCTGCTGGCGGCCTTGCGCGGCGGTATCAAGACGGTGCTGATCCCGGAAGAGAACGAAAAGGATCTGGCCGAGATTCCGGACAACGTGAAGGAAGGGCTCGACATTATTCCCGTCTCGCATGTGCGCGATGTGCTGAGCCGCGCCCTTGTTTCGGTGCCCGAGCCCATCGAATGGGACGAGGCGGCCGAAGAGGCGGCGGCGGCTGCGGCGGCGGCCCCGGCAACTGACAGCGGGGCAGGCGCCACGGCGCACTGATCACCCGATCTGAACGAAAAAAACGCCCCGGAGGTCCATCCGGGGCGTTTTGCGTTGCATGCCGTGCCTGTCACAGGGGGCAACTGTCGCATTTCCGCACGAATTGGCGCGCGCGGTGGCCAATTCTGTCCCCTGCGCCCGCAAGGACATGGATTTTCGACCCGAAATTCAGTAAGCGTGGCCCATAGAAAAACAATGAGGCACATGATGGCAACTGACTCCGGCAAGACGAGCAAGTCCAAGACAACGGCCGCGCGCCGCAAAAGCGCGACGCCCAAATCCAGGGTCAGGCCCGCGCCAAAACCCGAACCGGCCGCACCTGCCACGGTGGTTGACTCCCCCAAGACGGTCGTGCTGGGCCCGATGATGCGCAAGCCCGAACTGGTCGATGCGGTTGTCGTCAAATCCGGCATGAAGAAGAAAGACGTCAAGCCGATTGTCGAGGCGACGCTGGCCGTGCTCGGCGCCGCACTTCAGGACAGCCGCGAACTGAACCTCCAACCCCTCGGCAAGATCAAGGTGAACCGCGAAAAGAAGAAGCCGAACGGCAAGGTAATAGTCGCGCGCATCCGCCAGTCCCAGGATCTGCCGAGCGAGGAAGCGCACCCTGACCCCAAGGACATGGGAGCGACCCCGCCCACGGCCGCGGAATGACATTTTCGGGCGCTGTCCCTCTTGCCAGCGCCCGCGGACCCGGCTAAGACGCGCGGGCTTTGGGTGATTAGCTCAGTGGTAGAGCGCTTCGTTCACATC
>CAZITF010000562.1:0-1579 GCA_964542095.1 uncultured Rhodobacterales bacterium | reverse complement strand
TCTGGCGCCCGCTCGCCAACCCGCTGACCTTGCAAATATCGGCATTTGGCGACAACAACCCGCGCGGTTTTGGCCTGATGCAGCGGGCACGCGATTTCGAGGATTTCAACGATCTCGAAGCACTTTACCATCGCCGCCCCGGCCTGTGGGTCACACCGGGCGAAGGTTGGGGGCGCGGCAGCGTCCAGCTGATAGAGATTCCGGCGGATCGTGAAATCTACGACAACATCGTTGCCTATTGGCGCCCCTCCGAAGACATCCGGCCCGGCACCCCGCACAAGGTCACCTATCGCCTCGACTGGGGCAGTGACCCGGCCCCCAAGGCGGCGATGCCGCTGCGCGTTCTCAACACCGCCGCAGGCGGGCGCCCCGAGGGTGGGCGCATCTTTGCCATCGACTTTGAAAACGCCGACCACGTGCCGGACGATCTGAGCCGGATCGAGCGCCTCGTGCGGGTTTCCTCCGGCGAGGTGACCGAAGGAATCGTACAACGCAACCCCGCGACGGGCGGTCCGCGCCTTGCGTTCACCTTCATGCCGGGCGAGGCCACCTGGGCCGAATTCCGCGCGCAGCTCCGCCTTGATGGCGCACCGCTCAGCGAAGTGTGGCTGTATCGGTGGACACGGACATGACACAGCAGCATGACATGCCGCCCCGCGCGCCTCTGGCGATGCCGGAACAGGATTTCGGCGCATCCCCCGTGATCGCGGTGCCCGCACCGGCGCGCCACGACCCGATCTGGCGCATCGCCGTGTTCGCGCCTGCGCTCGTTACCACGGGTCTGTTGATCTGGGGCCTGCACGGGCTGTTTTCCTCGTCCGGCATGAGTGCCCTCGAATACGTCCTGCTGACCCTGATCGGCCTGACCTTTGTCTGGGTCACACTGGCGGTGTCCACCGTGACGGTCGGGCTTGTCGGGCGGCTTGATCCCGTCGCCGAAACGCCGCGCGCGGCACCACTGGATGTGGCCCTGCTGGTGCCGATCTATAATGAAACGCCCTGGGATGTGTTCGGCAACGCCTCGGCCATGCTCAGCGACCTCGAACGGCAGCAAGGTGGGCACCACTACAGCCTGTTCGTGCTGTCCGACACCCGAGACGACGCGATTGCCGCGCAGGAATGGCAGGCCTATCAGGCACTGCGGGCCACCGCCCCTTTCCCCGTCCATTACCGCCGCCGCGCGGACAACACGGATCGCAAGGTGGGCAACCTGCTGGACTGGATCACCGGCTGGGGCGCGGCCCATGAGGCGATGGTGGTGCTGGACGCCGACAGCCTGATGACCGGGCGTGCCATCGACCGGCTGGCGTGTGAACTGGCGGCCGACCCGCAGACCGGACTGATCCAGAGCTGCCCGCAGCTGATCGGGGCCGGCACGCTCTTTGCCCGGATGCAACAGTTTTCCAACGTCACCTATGGATGGTTGTTGGCCGAAGGGCTGGCGCACTGGTCCCGCACCGAGGGCAACTATTGGGGCCACAACGCCATCATCCGCACGCGGGCGTTTGCCGCCTCTGCCGGCATCCCGCACCTGCACAGCCTCACGTGCCGCTCCGACATGATCCTCAGCCACGACTTT
>CAZITF010000561.1:0-1580 GCA_964542095.1 uncultured Rhodobacterales bacterium | reverse complement strand
CCCGTCGCGGGTTGCTGGGGCTGGAATTCTGGCACAACGGGATGAAGCAGATGTCGGCAAACAAGCCGCTGAACCTGCCCTCCGATGCGGCTGGCCTGAAATTCCGTGTGCAGCCTTCGGACGTGATCAAGGCGCAGATGGAAGCGATCGGCGTCAGCCCGCAGCCCATGGCGTTTTCCGAAGTCTATGGTGCCCTGCAAACCGGCGTTGTGGATGGACAGGAAAACACGTGGTCCAACATCTGGGGCCAGAAGTTCTTTGAAGTACAGGACGGCATCACCGAAACCAACCACGGCATCATCGACTACATGGTCGTGACCTCCACCGACTGGTGGGACAGCCTTGATCCGGCGGTGCGCGACCAACTGGCGACCATCCTCGAAGAAGTCACCGTCGAGCGGAACGCCGAAGTGGGCAAGGTCGATGCCGAAGCGCGCGCCTCGGTGCTGGCGGCCGGGTCCAAGATCATCGAACTGGACGCCGACACCCGTCAGGTCTGGGTCGACGCGATGAAGCCCGTCTGGGCACAATTCGTGGATGATGTCGGCCAGGACAACATTGACGCCGCACAGGCGATCAACGCAGGTTTCTGATCACCTAAACGTCTGAAACCAACACCCGGTCCCCCGCGCGGGGGCCGGGCCGTCGTGCAGCCATCCTGTTCGGCACTATGGGAGGGGAGCCCCATGTCATCACATTACCAGCCGAAAACGGCCCTGGGCCGCGTCGTGAACGAGATCGAGGAAACGGCCATCGCGCTGATTCTCGCCGCCATGACGATCCTGACATTCATCAACGTCGTGTTGCGCTATGGCTATCAGACCGGCCTGACATGGGGTTTGGAAGCGGTGAGTTTCCTCTTTGCCTGGCTCGTGTTGTTCGGCGCGTCCTATGCGGTCAAGGTCACCGCCCATCTGGGGGTCGATGCGGTCATCAACCTGTTTTCGCCGCGCGTGCGGCGCATCATCGCGCTGGTGGCGGGAGCGGTCTGCGTCCTATACGCGATGCTGCTGATGAAGGGGGCCTGGGACTACTGGGCGCCGTTTGCAGGCTTTGACGTGACCTCGGGGCGCTGGTTCCCGACCGGGTTCACACCGACCCGCGATCAGGCATGGTACGAGGTGCTGGAACTGCCGATGCCTGAATTCCTGCGCTGGATCGAACCGATCATGAACGAGGGCGAGAAATACGAGAAAATGCCCCGCTTCATCCCTTACGCGGCGCTGCCATTCGGCATGGCGTTGCTGTTGTTTCGTGTCATTCAGGCTTTTGTCCGCATCGTCACGGGCGAATCCACCAGCCTGATTGTCAGCCACGAGGCCGAAGACGAGGTCGAGGCCGTCAAACACATGAACGAAGGCGCGTAAATCATGGAAGTTGCAATTCTTTTTGCCCTTGTCGTCGGGCTGATGCTGATTGGCGTGCCGATTGCGGTCTCGCTGGGCATGTCCTCGATCCTGTTCCTGCTGGTGCTCAGCGACACGTCGCTGGCCTCGATTGCGCAGACGCTGTTCCAAGCGATGGCCGGGCACTATACGCTGCTGGCGATCCCGTTCTTCATCCTTGCCTCGACTTTCATG
>CAZITF010000560.1:1347-1588 GCA_964542095.1 uncultured Rhodobacterales bacterium | reverse complement strand
CGCCCTGGGGGTAGGGGGCGAGCAGGTCGACCACCTGGAGGCCTGTCACCAGGATTTCAGATTCTGTCGACTGCTCGGAAAACTCCGGGGCGTCCGCGTGGATGGGGCGGAATTCTTCGGAACCGACCGGGCCACCTTCGTCGACGGGCTCACCCACAACGTTCAGAATACGGCCCAGTGTCTTGGGGCCAACGGGGACCATGATGGGGCCATCGGTGTCCACAACTTCCTGACCGCGCAC
>CAZITF010000560.1:0-1321 GCA_964542095.1 uncultured Rhodobacterales bacterium | reverse complement strand
GGACGGTGTTTTCGCCCAAGTGCTGCGCCACTTCCAGGACAAGCTTGTTGCCGTGGTTGTCTGTGGTCAGCGCGTTCAGAATCTCCGGCAGGTGGTCGCCGAATTGCACGTCGCAAACAGCCCCGATGACCTGAGTGATTTTGCCTTTAGCATTTGCCATGTTTCGTCTCCGGTTTTTCTTACAGCGCTTCAGCGCCGGAAATAATTTCGATCAGCTCGTTCGTGATCACGTCCTGACGCGAGCGGTTGTACTGAATCGTCAGCTGATCAATCATGTCACCCGCATTGCGCGTGGCGTTGTCCATCGCCGACATCCGCGCACCTTGCTCGGACGCTGCGTTCTCCAGCAATGCCGCAAAGATCGCGGTCGCAACAGCGCGCGGCAGAAGGTCGGCGAGGATCGCCTCTTCGTCCGGTTCGTAATCATAAAGCGTCTCGGACGCCTCGTAGCCTTCGGGCACCGCGAAGGGAATGATCTGCTGGGCCGTCGGGATTTGCGTCACGACGTTCTGGAACTTGCCGAAGAAGATCGTGGCGACATCGAATTCGCCCGCGTCAAAGCGCGCCAGCACGTCCTTGGCCACGCCTTGCGCGTCGCCATAGCTCATCCGTTTGACCTCGCTCAGGTCGATGTGACCGATCAGAAGGTTGCCGAAATCTCGTTTCAGCTGATCGCGCCCCTTCTTGCCGACTGTCAGGATCTTGACGGTCTTTCCAGCGGCTTGCAGCTTGGTCGCATGGGTCTTGGCGAGTTTCACGATATTCGTGTTGAACCCGCCGCACAGGCCCCGTTCGGAGGTCATGACCACCAAGAGCTGCACCTGATCCGACCCGGTGCCCGACAACAGCTTGGGCGCGCTGTCGGACCCTTCGGCAGCCGAGGACAGCCCCGCCATCACGGCCAGAAACCGTTCGGTATAGGGGCGCGACTGTTCGGCCGCTTCCTGCGCGCGGCGCAGTTTCGCCGCCGCGACCATTTGCATGGCCTTGGTGATTTTACGCGTCGATTTGACAGACGCGATCCTGTTTTTCAGGTCCTTGAGATTTGGCATTGCCCGATCTCCCGTTTATGCGAAAGTCGAAGCGAACTCGTCGAGGACCGCCTTCATCTTGTCGACGTTCTCACCGGATTTGAACTTGGGATCCTCGTCCGAAATCCACTTGAGGAAGTCGACCTTCTGGCTGCGCAGGAACTTGAGCAGGCCGGTTTCGAACTTGCCCACTTCGGATACCTTGATCTTGTCGAGATAGCCGTTTGTGCCCGCAAAGATGACGCAGACGATTTCCGCGTTGGTCAGCGGCGCATATTGCGGCTGTTTCA
>CAZITF010000559.1:0-1595 GCA_964542095.1 uncultured Rhodobacterales bacterium | reverse complement strand
TGGCGCTGGTCGTGAACGGGTTCTGCAAGGACGTGTTGCAGGCGCTGCCGATGGAATTTGCCATGGAAGCCCAACAGCTTGTGGCGATTTCGCTTGAGGGGTCGGTGGGCTGATCCATGAGTGACATGGGCGAGGATCATAGTAACGTAGGGCAGACGTTTGCACACGTTAAGGCGGATAGGGTGAAAAACCCAACGCGTGGCGCCGAACCCAGTGTTCCTGGGAGAATGGTTCTGGCCGTTCTCTGTGGGGCCATTTTCGGTGCCATGCTAAGCGTGATCGTTGCGCCTGCCTTTCTGCTCGCCTTCGTCATCGGGGGAGCGATGACGTTCGCTGCCGGAACCGTGGCGCTATTTCTCTTCAAGCCCGCGCCTCCCGACGAATACGCCGACGGCTTTGCCCGCACCGAAGAAGAGGTGCGCGAGACCCTCGCCGACATCGAGGCGCGCAAGAAGTGACAAACACCCTGTTCCCCGACAACGATCCGTCCCAGCGGCGCAAGATCAGGCGGCCCCAAATGTCGGATGCCGATGGCACGCGCGAGGGCGGGCTGGTCTTTGTGATCGTGTTCATCGTCGGGTTCATCGCCGCAACCGTGGCGCACCCGGCGGCGGTCACGTCGTTCTGGGTCTGGTTTCTGCTGCTGACCATGTGCGCCGCCATCGCCGTTGGCGTCCAGAAAGGCGCCGCACATCTCTATGGCCATGTCGAAGACGGAGAGGACAACGCATGATCCTGACAACCACACCTTCCATCGAGGGCTACAAGATCACCGATTACAAGGGCATCGTTGTGGGCGAGGCGATCATGGGCGCCAACGTGGTGCGCGATTTCTTTGCCGGGATCACTGATATCGTCGGGGGCCGCTCGGGTGCCTATGAGGCCAAGTTGCAGGATGCGCGCGACACGGCTATGGGCGAACTGGAACAGCGCGCCGCCCAAGTGGGCGCCAATGCCGTCGTGGGCATCGATCTGGATTACGAAGTGGTGGGGGACAGTATGCTGATGGTCAGCGTGTCCGGCACCGCGGTTGTCATTTCGTAGGGTGTGCATTCATTGCGCACCTTGCTTCAAAAGGAAGAAAACATGCTGAAAATCGAAAACCTGCACGTGAAGCTCGAAGAAGAAGACAAGCAGATTCTCAAGGGCGTCGACCTGACCGTCGAGGCGGGCACGGTCCACGCCATCATGGGCCCGAACGGGTCGGGCAAATCGACCCTGTCTTATGTGCTGTCGGGCCGTGACGGGTACGAAGTCACGCAAGGCACGGCGCATCTGGGTGATGTGGACCTGCTCGACATCGAACCGGAAGAGCGCGCGGCGGCGGGACTGTTCCTGGCCTTTCAATATCCGGTCGAAATTCCCGGTGTCGGCAACATGACCTTTCTGCGCACGGCTGTGAACGCTCAGCGCAAGGCGCGCGGCGAGGAAGAGATGAGTGCCGCCGATTTCCTCAAGGTCGTGCGCGCCCGCGCCAGGGAATTGCAGATCGACGCGGATATGCTGAAACGTCCCGTCAATGTCGGCTTTTCCGGCGGCGAGAAGAAGCGCAATGAAATCCTTCAGATGGCCATGCTGGAACCCAAGATGTGCAT
>CAZITF010000558.1:0-1603 GCA_964542095.1 uncultured Rhodobacterales bacterium | reverse complement strand
AGGGACATCGTGGCGATGCTGCGCACCCTCATGCAGGACGCAGGCGTCGATCTGCACCTGCACACCGAGGTCAGCCATTTTGCAAAGTCACCCGATGGTTTCAAGGCGACCCTGACGCGCGACGGGCGCGCGCAGCATGTCACGGCCAAACGGGCAGTGATCGCCACGGGCGGCAAATCCATCCCCAAAATGGGAGCCACAGGTTTTGCCTATGACGTGGCCCGCCAGTTCGGCCACCGGGTCACGCCGACCGCGGCGGCACTGGTGCCCTTCACCTTTCCCGACGGGCGCTTTGCGGCCATTTCAGGCGTCGCCTGCCCGGCCCGCGTCACCGCCGACGGCCCCGCCTTTGACGAGGCGGTGCTGTTCACCCATCGCGGCCTGTCCGGCCCGGCGGTATTGCAGGCGTCGAGCTATTGGGACCCGGGCAAAGCGATCACGGTGAACCTCAGCCCCGGTCACGATCTCGCCGCGACCCTGCGCGACAGGCGCACAAGCGACGGGAAAAAGGCGCTGACAACCGAGCTGGCGCGCCACCTGCCCGCACGGCTCGTCGAACACCTGGGCGGCGAGATCGACCTGACCGGCAGGCTCGGCGATCTGTCGGACGCGCGCATCGCGACTCTCGCGCAGGCGCTGACCCACTGGCACCTCACCCCAGGCGGCACCGAAGGCTACCGCACCGCCGAAGTGACGCGGGGCGGCGTGGACACGGCCACGCTCGACTCCAGAACCATGCAGTCCAGAACCACGCCCGGTCTCTACTTCATCGGCGAAGCGGTGGATGTGACCGGCTGGCTCGGCGGATACAACTTTCAATGGGCCTGGTCCTCGGCCATGGCGACCGCGCGCGCGCTCAGGGTCTGATCTCTGTCCCGGAGCCGTCGTCGCCTGACCCCGAACGGACAGAAGGCGGGTGGGCAGACCAGCCAAATCGCCGAGGGTCCCCGG
Source organism: uncultured Rhodobacterales bacterium (assembly GCA_964542095.1). GTDB lineage: Bacteria > Pseudomonadota > Alphaproteobacteria > Rhodobacterales > Rhodobacteraceae > Tateyamaria. The sequence goes on along the minus strand of CAZITF010000558.1, from coordinate 652 downwards.
AACGGGGATACGGCTATTTTGCTTGGCGGACCGCACGGCATCTGTCAGGCACGGGATCAGGCGAGGACGGATGCGGGACAGATATCTGTCCGGGTGAGTCCCGAAGCTGCTCCAAATAAAAAATATCGTGCGCGCGCATGCGCGCTCCTTTGGATCACAGCCGCTTTTCGACCTCGCGCACGAAATCCTCGCCGCGCCGCTCGAAACTGTCATATTGATCGAAACTCGCCGCCGCCGGGGCCAGCAACACCACATCCCCCGGTTCGGCCTCTGCCATCGCGGCGGCGACGGCGTCGGCCATGGTGCCGCAGACCTGCGCCTCGACATTCAGTTGCATCGCGAAGCGCGCCGCCTCGCGTCCGATCACATAGGCCTTCTTCACCTCTGCGGTGGCACCTGACAGCCCGTCCAGCCCGCCCTCTTTCTGCAGGCCGCCGCAAATCCAGCGGATGTTGTGGAACGCCGCCAGCGCCTTGGCCGCGCTGTCCACATTGGTGGCCTTGCTGTCGTTGACATAGCGCACGCCACCCGCCTCGGCGATGGTCTGGCTGCGATGGGGCAGGCCTGCAAAGGTACGAAAGGCCGCCTCGATCACCCTGGGGGCGATGCCCAGGGCGCGGGCCGCCGCGAAGGCCGCGCAGGCGTTCTGGTG
>CAZITF010000557.1:0-1604 GCA_964542095.1 uncultured Rhodobacterales bacterium | reverse complement strand
CAACATCAATCATTACAGCTCTATTGATGACTGGCTTTATTATGAGCCCTTTGTACATCCGGCCATGCAGCTGGCCCAGGGCCAAAGGGTGCTGGTGATTGGGGGTGAAAATGGCATGCTGCTTAAATACCTCAAACAGTACAAACCTGGCTCAGTGGACCTGATTCCAATTGACGGAGAGTTTCTGGAAATTGCCAGTACACAGCCTGTTTATACCCGACAGAATGGAGGTGTATTTGGTGAAGCTCCGGTCAATATCATTCCTGCGAACCCCTTCCGCTGGTTGAGTAGAGCAAAGGGCGCCTATGATGTTATCTTTATTGACATTCCAGACCCGGTTGATATTGAGCTCAATCAGTTCTACACTCAGGAGTTTTACCTCTTGGCCAATGCGGCCTTATCTGACGGAGGCCTACTTATCACCCAGTCAGGCAGTCCCTATTTCGCTACTGCAGCTTTTCAGTCCATTGCCAAGACCATGGAAGCGGCAGATTTCGAGGTGGTTTCTTTTCACAACCAGGTGCTCAGCCTGGGAGAATGGGCCTGGACTTTGGGAAGTAAAGCAGACAGTGACCTAAAGGAGAAGCTGACCGAATTAACCTTTGATACCATCGAAACCCAATGGCTCAACCCGGAGGCCATGCGGATGATGCTCAGCTTCGGTAAGCCATATATCACGGTAGATAAGCCTGCCATCAACACCATTGAAAACCCGGTGATTTACAGGTTGTATAACCAGGGGAATTATCAATTGAACTAGATGGGTGGGTTGTTATTACACAGAGCTCTCAAAGAGGCACAAAGGCGCACAAAGAAAATTGATTATGAAAAGGGAGAATGAATTATCTAATATAGTTATAGGTGCCGCGATTGAAGTGCATAGTTCTCTGGGGCCAGGACTCCTGGAGTCAGCTTATCAGGAGTGTTTGTGCTTTGAACTTCGTGACCGTGGACTTGAGGTAAAAAGGGAGGTTCCGATGCCAATAAAATATAAGAGTGTTGAGCTTGATCATGGTTACCGCATGGACCTTTTGGTCGAAGATAAATTAGTTCTGGAACTTAAGACAGTTGAAGAGTTTACCGATGTACATTTAGCACAGATATTGACTTACCTTAGGCTAGGGGATTACCGACTTGGCTTACTCATGAACTTTCATGCCGCTAGAATCAAAGATGGCATTAGGAGGGTGGTGAATTAGTTTTTTACACGTCTATATACCTTTGAGTTCCTTTGTGAAACCTTTGCGCCCCTTTGTGTCACAACCATGAAACGTAGAAAATTCATACAACTCACCTCCTTAGCCAGTCTTCCGCTGATCCTCAAGTCATGTGATTGGGTTGGTGATACACCTGCTTTTGGCATCACAGTACATACCGATATTCACACTGGTCACCTGATCTTTGAAAGTCGCAATTGGGAGGTAGCCAATAGCCTGAATACAGAAACCTTAATTGTCGGTGGCGGTATTGCCGGACTGGCAGCGGCTTCTCAGCTTAAAGGCCGCGATTTCCTGCTCTGTGAGCTTTCCGACAACCTGGGGGGTACCTCGTCTTTTTACAGTCATGAAGGAGTCACTTTTGCCCAGGGGGCTCATTACGACCTG
>CAZITF010000556.1:0-1610 GCA_964542095.1 uncultured Rhodobacterales bacterium | reverse complement strand
CCTCAAAATGCCTGATTTTCAAGCTCGATCGCATTTCGATCTTCCTCGTAAACATTGGCTTTTATTCAAAATCTAAATTCGTGATATATTTAAAATTAATTTTTTAAAACAAGTATATTTACCTATTTTTTAAATTGTGGCGACCCTTTTAAGAGACTGGAGCTATCGTTACGAGTGGATGTATAACGGCATATCCAAGATTGCCGCCCTGGGAGTTGGTGGAGAGCGCCGTTTTCGCCAGTTAGCCCTCCAAAATCTAACCATTGCCCCCGATGCCAAAATTCTCGATTTGTGCTGCGGTTGCGCCCAGGTCACCGGATTTTTGGTGGGGGAGTCTCGCGACGTAGTGGGGTTAGACGCTTCCCCCCGCGCCCTAGAACGCGCGCGGCAAAACGTGCCCGAAGCCCGTTACGTGGAAGGGTTTGCCGAGCAGATGCCCTTCGACGATAATGCCTTCGATCTCGTGCATACCAGCGTCGCCCTCCACGAGATGAACCCCACCCAATTGCAACAAATTATCTGGGAAGTTTCTCGGGTTCTCAAACCCAGTGGCGTATTTACCTTCATCGATTTTCACGAACCCACAAATCCCTTATTTTGGCCCGGACTGGCGGCATTTTTGTGGTTATTTGAAACGGAAACGGCGTGGCAGCTGATCGAGACAGATTTGGTGGGTTTGCTGTCAGCGGTTGGCTTTCAAAAGAGCGATCGCACGTTATATGCTGGAGGTAGTTTGCAAGTGGTTCGCGCCTGGTTGTAAATTCGGTGGGAATCAATCAAGACCATGACGTATTCTTTTCAAGAATAACCATTCTTTGCACTCATAGCTTTTCCCTACTCTAAGTTTTTTCTAGAAGAATTCATGACATTTCAAAACAGAAATCAAAAAATTTTTTCATATCTATTTTGCCGATCCTAAATTTCGAGCGATCCGAAAACCTGCGTGTTGGTGAAAGTTGCGGCGGAACCAATTTCGACAGGCAGTCGAAGCATAAGCACCCGTACTCGCCCAAGATCCACCCACCATAATTTTGTGCTGAGTATCGAAGAATGGGGCGGAATAATCTTCGTAAAGGTAATGGGTCTTAAACCCCGGTAGCGGTTGAAAATCATCGCTTAACCATTCCCAAACATTCCCTCGAATATCGTAAAGTCCAGCGGGACTTTGAGCTGTTTCTAAACCACCGACAGGACTGGGAGAACCAAATTTGACATTGAGATTGAAGTCCTTATCTTCCTCGCAGTTCGCAGCCGCCACCTTCCACTCGGCTTCACTCATTAAGCGAATTCCCCGACCCCGCCAGCGACAGTAAGCCATCGCTTCGTCATGATTGACTTCGACGGGCCAGTCAAGGGGCAAATCGATTTCATCAAACATCGCTCGATACTTGTAACCTCTATTACTAGGTATCCAAAATTTAGGATGCTTGATGTTGTATTTCGTCTTCCAATGCCAAGACTCTTCGTCCCAAAAATCTCGATTCTCGTAGCCCTTCTCTTCCACAAACTTGAGAAATTCTCCGTTGCTGATGAGATATTGACTGGCTAAGAAGTTCAACCCTTCTTAGCCAGTCAATATCTCATCAGCAACGTAGCCCTTCTCTTCCACA
>CAZITF010000555.1:0-1612 GCA_964542095.1 uncultured Rhodobacterales bacterium | reverse complement strand
GGACGGATCGGCGCGATGCGCTCCGCCCTTGAAAGCGCGGGCCATCAAAAGGTGCTGATCCTCAGCTATGCGGCCAAATATGCCAGCGCCTTCTATGGCCCCTTCCGCGATGCGGTGGGGGCGAGTGGCGCACTTGCGGGGGACAAGAAAACCTATCAGATGGACCCGGCCAATTCGGACGAGGCGATGCGGCTGATCGAACGGGATCTCGCCGAGGGCGCCGACATGATCATGGTCAAACCGGGGCTGCCCTATCTCGATATCTGCCGCCGCGCGCGCGACACGTTCGGCGCACCGACTTTCGCCTATCAGGTGTCGGGCGAATATGCGATGATCAAGGCCGCCGCGCAAAATGGCTGGATCGACGAGGACCGGGTGATGCTGGAAAGCCTGATGGCATTCAAGCGGGCCGGGTGCGATGGCATTCTGACCTATTTCGCCCCCGCCGCGGCGCGCCTGCTCAAGGGCGCATGACCCCTATCAGGACAGTTGCAACCGCGGCTTTGTCCGCTTTGCCGTTAATGCCACGATCAATCACGCGCGCATCTGCAATTGCAGCATCTGGCGCAAGCGGGGCGCGCTGATCTTTCCTGTACCCAAGACGCGTGGACGCTGGAAACCTCTCTATCCGACCTCACGCTCTGCCCATGGGGCGCGCGCACGGCCCGTGACTGTTTTTGCCCCCGCTGCGGTATCCTGCCATTCCGCCGCCCAGGCGCGCTGACCCATGCCGAACGGGTCAGGGGCCTCCCCGACTTCGACGGCTGGGCCAACAACCTGCGCTGCCTTGATGGTTTTGCGCCGACACACTTGCCCATTCGATACATAAACGGTGCGGATATCATCCCCGACGGCTGAGGCTGCGCGCTTCTCTGTTTTGAAAAAATCCCGGGGAGTCGCGCCAGCGACGGGGCAGAGCCCCTGACAGCGACCCACCCGGAGACAACAGCAAAAACCCGCCAAACAGGCGCAAGGGCGTGACAGCCCCCGTCAATCGGCGTATGGTCAGCCCAAGCGCGGGCAAACCGCGCATCTCTAGAGCAATACAGGCGGTTCAAACATGACACATTCAGGTATGTCGCGGCGTGTCTTCACGCTGGGCGCAATGGCATCCACAGGCGCTCTGGCGGCCTGCGGCAACGGGGTCGGCAGCCGGGGCAGCGTCACCATCGACGCGCGCGTGCGCGCCACGCTGGACGAGATGTATCGCAGCTATCCCAATACACGCCAACTGGCACAGAATGCCGACGGCATGCTGGTCATGCCACTGGTGACCGAGGCCGGATTCGGCCTTGGCGGAGCCTATGGGCGCGGCGCGCTGCTGGTGAACGATGTGACAGTCGATTACTATTCGGTGGTCAAGGGATCGGGCGGTCTGCAGATTGGCGCACAGCAATTCGCCCATGTCCTGTTCTTCATGACGAACGAGGCATTGACCGATTTCCGCCGCTCGCCGGGCTGGGCTGCGGGGGCGGATCTGGAATATGTGATCTCGGACAAGGGCGACAGCGTGGCGGCAGACACAACGACGACGCTGTCCCCGGTGCTGGCGGCAGTGTTCGCGCGCGCGGGCCTGCGCCTTGGCGCCACGCTCGAAGGCACGAAATACACG
>CAZITF010000554.1:0-1623 GCA_964542095.1 uncultured Rhodobacterales bacterium | reverse complement strand
GGATCAGCGTCGTTTTGCCCGTGCCCGGTTTGCCGTCGCCCATGAAAGTAAAGATAAATCCGCCCAAGTCCGCAAACGGGTTCAGGCGGCGGTCAAAATCATAGGCCATCAGCATCTTGGCCAGCTTCAAGGCCTGGTATTTGGCGATATGGTTGCCCACGACCTCATGCGGCTTCTTGAAGGTCATGGTGAGCGTGGTCGACTTCGCCTTGTGCGCGGGGCTGAACCCCTGCACGGTGAAATCATCGGCCTCAACGTGCCAGCTCGCACCGGTAAACGGCGCAAGGCGCGGCGCGTTCTGGGCGCGCAGAGCGACCTTTTCCATCAGCGCCTCAGCATAGGCGGTAATCGTGGCGACCAGATGGGTGTCATCGCCCGCGTGGGCCTTGATGTCCTGATCCAGTTCCCACAGCGCACCGTGCAGTGCGGTCTGGCCGTTATCGGTCAGCACTTCCTCGACCTCGCCGACCTCGACCGTCACTTCGGTCTGGTGCGCCGAAAGCAGGTAAGCCGTGGCGTTGCCAAAAACATAAAGCGTGATCAATGCCTCTGCCCCTAGCAGTTCGGCGAACTCGGTTTTGCGCGCCGCTGGCAACGCCCCTTCTAGGTTGGCGCGTTTGAGGTCACCAAGGCCCGAGACCGAGGCATAGTTTTCAGCCACTGCCAGCGCGATGGAAATGGCACGGCGCAGGGCGTTCAGCGCCGTCGCCTGGACCGGCGACATAAGCGCATCATCGTCGTCGGCCCCTTCGATCGTGGCCAGCAGTTGCACCGCCCCCGTGGGCGTGCTGCGCCGCGTAACCAGACCCGGCGTCGTGGTGCGGAACCGGCGGCGGGTGCCAACCCCGCTTGATCGCTCGGCTTGCGGCGCCTCACCCCCCCTGCCGATGCGCGGCGCATGATCGAACCCCTGCAACATGGCCAATGCCATTGGGTAGTGCGCGGTAATCTCTGCTTCGCGCAGTTCCATTTGGTCAGACGTCTGGCTCATTTCTTTTTCGTCCTTCTGGGGCTGCTTAACCATCCGCGATACACGATGAAGCTGATCCCGATCCACAAGGGCCAGCCCATGATCACGATGAACTTGATCGAGGCACTGTACCTGTCGCCACGCTCCAGCAGACCCGGAAACATCAGCCAGAACAGGGCCATGGCGACCCAAACAATGGCCCAAATGTACGTGTCCTGCTTGCGCCGGATCATGTAGGCGAGAAACGTATCGGGCTTTTTCCTGCGCGCCATGATCAGTACCTCAGCACTCGCCCCGTCGGGCTGACCACGAACTTGCGCACCGACCCGAAGCCGGGCGGATTCATTTCCGACAAGGCCTGATAGGGGCGCTGCGGTAAAACGATGGACCGCTCCATCCGCGTCGTCCCGGTTTCTGCACCGCGTCCGGCAAAGGGGTCCAGCGCAAACACTTCCCGCTCGACGGTCGAAAACCAGCCCGCACGCTCGGTCATCACACGCTCGGAATGCAGATCCTCTTCGGTCCAGACCAACGCCCAATCCTGCCCCTCGGGCGCGCGCGCGGTCTCAAGCACCTGGCTGATGGGCCCGGACTGGCGTGTAAAGGCCGATGAATACATCGGCCCGACATGGAACCGGCGCAACCGCTTGGGG
>CAZITF010000553.1:0-1623 GCA_964542095.1 uncultured Rhodobacterales bacterium | reverse complement strand
CGGGCAACTGGTGCTGCTGTTCGACCAGCACGTGTTCGACGCGCCGGTGCTGGACTTTCTGGGCCACCCGGCACACACCGCGATTTCGGCGGCGGAACTGGCGCTGCGCTATGATGCGCTGCTGATTCCGTTTTACGGCATTCGCGGGCCGGACGGTCTGAGTTTTGACTGCGTGCTGGAAGAACCGATCCCGCATTCGGACCCCCTGACCATGACGCAGGCGATGAATGACAGCATCGGCGCGCGCATTCGCGCCCATCCCGGCCAGTGGCTCTGGGTGGCGCGGCGCTGGCGCGTGGTGGCGCCGCCGCCGCAGGGCTGAGGGCGCGTCCTACCTGATCTGCGTGGCGGCAAGGATCGCGCCGTACCGTCCCTGCTGCACGATCACCACAACCGGATTGTCACCCGGAGCCTGCGCCTCCAGTTCGAGATCGGTGACACCGTCCCATTCCTGAAGGATTTCCCAGTCCTGGGTAACATTGGCATAGACCGCCGTGCTTCCGGCGTTTTCCCCGCGCGTGATGCGCGAGGTCCGCTCGGGTTGATAGCGCACCATCTGCACCAACATGTCATCGCCGGGTTGCGTGCTGGAGGCCTTGATCGTCACCACATCGCCCGCGCGTTGCGCGCTCAGCGTGACGGGCGATGTCTGCGCGTTGTGATCGGCAATGGCCTTTGATAGCTCCATCGGCCGCGCCCCGACGATGTCGGTCGTGCCGTTGATGATCATTTGCGGCGTATAGACCGACTTGCGCCCCGCCAGCGCCGCATAGCCGCGCTGGCGCACCGCGTTGCCGGGCACCGCAAACTCGTCCTTCCAGCCGATATAGTCCCAGTAGTCCACATGCATCGCCAGGGGGATCACATCATCCCGCTTGGCCAGGTCATGCATCAGTTTGTCCGCCGGCGGGCACGCGGAACAGCCCTGCGAGGTGAACAGTTCGACAACCACCGGCGATTGCGCCGTGGCCGGCCCGCCAAGCGCGCCGAAGACGCCAAGGACCAGTGGGATCAGATATTTCATTGGGGCAGCCCGATTTTAGGATTGGTCATATGTCGCCGATATCCCATCCACATACGAAAGGCGTCGTATTTTCGCCAATCAATGTTTGTTGAGCATATGTGACAGCGCGATTTCGGACCGAAGGTTCATTTTCGGTACACCATGGTATACAAAAACGTCGCAGGGCCCTGAATACCAGTTGAACCGATGCCCCGCTTGAGGCATGAGGAGCGTGAAAACAGTTCCCCCGTCGCCGCAAGGAAAGGATTTCCCATGCCCATCACAGTTGGCCACGACTCCGCACAGACGCGCAAGACGCTCAGTGTCGGTGCGCAATCCATCGACTATTACTCCATCCCCGCCGCCACCGCCGCGGGTCTGGGTGACTTTTCGCGCCTGCCTGCGGCCCTCAAGGTGGTGCTGGAAAACATGCTGCGCTTCGAGGATGGCAAGACCGTCAGCACCGACGACATCAAGGCCTTTGCCGAATGGGGTGCCAAGGGCGGCAAGAACCCGCGTGAAATCGCCTATCGCCCGGCCCGCGTGCTGATGCAGGATTTCACCGGCGTTCCGGCGGTCGTGGACCTTGCGGCCATGCGCGACGCCGTCGTCGCCCCTGG
>CAZITF010000552.1:0-1632 GCA_964542095.1 uncultured Rhodobacterales bacterium | reverse complement strand
GCCTTCATCTGCGCGCGGGCGCGGTCCACTTCGGCTTGGGAAATGTCGCCCGCAGCGCGCTTCATCTCGTCCACGGTAATGGTGGCCAGATCGCCGATCTGGTCGGCACTGGTGCCTGCATAGATCGTGGTCATGCCGGTGTCGGCATAGGCCCCGGCCTGGGCAAAGATCGTATAGCACAGCCCCCTGTTTTCGCGGATTTCCTGAAACAGGCGCGATGACATGCCGCCGCCCAGCGCGCTGGCATAGACTTGCGCTGTATAGATCGCATCGTCACGGTAGCCCGGTGATTCAAAGGCCAGCGCGAAATGCGCCTGTTCCAGCGCCTTGCCCTGACGCACCTCTCCGCCCGAAAACCGCGCGGTGTCGGCGATCAGCAGGGGGCGGCGCGGCAGATGGCCAAAGAACTCTTCGGCCATGCGCACGATGGCGTCGTGATCGACGGCGCCGGCCGCCGACAGGATCATCTGTCCGGGGCCGTAGTGCTGGTCGACAAAGCGGGAAAGGTCCGCGCGGTCAAAGGCCGACACACGCTCGCTTGGTCCCAGGATGGTGCGCCCGAGGGGCTGTTCGGGATAGGCCCGTTCCTGCAACCAGTCGAAGATCACATCGTCCGGCGTATCGAGCGCCTGCCCGATCTCTTGCAGGATCACGCCGCGTTCGACCTCGATCTCGGCCTCGTCAAAGACGGGGTTCAGCAGGATGTCGGCCAGAACGTCCAGCGCAAGCGGCACGTCGTTTTCCAGCACACGCACGTAATAGGCGGTCACCTCGCGGCTGGTATAGGCGTTGATATACCCCCCCACATCCTCGATGGATTCCGCGATCTGCAGGGCCGTCCGTTTTTTGGTGCCCTTGAAGGCCATGTGTTCAAGAAAATGGGCGATGCCGTTCTGATCGCTCGCCTCGTGGCGCGCGCCTGCGCCCACCCAGATTCCGATAGAGGCCGAGGCGAGGCCCGGCATATGTTCGGTGACAATGCGAAACCCGTTTGAAAGGGTATGTGTCTGCGTGCTCAATTCGGTGCCCTCATGTGGCGCGGTGTTCCTTGATATGGGTTTTGAGTGCCTCAAGGTCGTTGGGCACACGGGTCAGCCGTTCGGACCGTTCATACAGGTCCGCCATGCGCGGGGGAAGAGGCGGGCGGATGCCCGTCGCCGCCTCGACCGCATCGGGGAATTTCGCCGGATGGGCGGTGGCCAGCGTGACCATGGGCGTCGCCGGATCGATGTGATCTGCCGCCACGTGGACCCCGACGGCGGAGTGTGGGCAGAGCAACTCGCCCGTCTCTTTCAGCGTGCGGGTGATGGTCTCACTGGTGTCGGCTTCGGAGGCACGACCGGAGTCGAAGTGATCCTGTAGCGCCTGCATCGCCCCCTGGCTGACTTCGAACCCGCCGGCCTTCAATTCGTCCATCAGTTGCGCAACGGCCCGGCCATCGCGCCCGTAGGCGTCAAACAGGGCGCGTTCAAAGTTGGAGCTGACCTGAATGTCCATCGACGGGCTGATCGAGGGGATCGTGTCGCCCTTGTGATAGCCCTGCCCGCTCAAGGCGCGGTGCAGGATGTCGTTCTGGTTCGTGGCCACAACCAGCCGATCGATGGGCAGGCCCATCCGCTTGGCGATGTAACC
>CAZITF010000551.1:0-1633 GCA_964542095.1 uncultured Rhodobacterales bacterium | reverse complement strand
GCGGGTCAAGGCACAATGCATGGCGGATCGCGGCTATCGCCCGGTCGAACTGCCTGCCTGCCCCAAAGGCGTGGCGCAAGCCGCCCCGCCCGGCCCCTCACCGGTCCTGCCGCGCCTTAACGCAAACAGCTGCGCCATTCGCACGGATGGCGGCCTGCGCATCGTAACCCAAGGATAGCCCATGAGCGATTTTTCCCGCGCCAAGGCCTGCGTGCAGGCCCATCACGCCGCCATGGCCGCAGCCACTCCTGACACCGTCGCCGCAGCGCTGGCACAGCAACTGAGCGTTGATGCCACATGGCGCGGCATGCACCCGTTTCACGTCCAGACCGGACCCGCAGCGGTGGCGGAGGCATTCTGGGCGCCGCTTTTGACAGCCATGCGCCGGGTGCAGCGACGCGAGGACGTGTTCTTTGCCGGGGACAATCATCTGGTGGCGGCGGGCACATGGGTGGCTTCGATGGGGCATTTCATGGCGCTGTTCGATGCTCCGTTTCTGGGCATCGAGCCGACGGGCAAGATCGTGATGATCCGCTATGCCGAGTTCAGCCGTGTCGAGGGGGACCGGATCGCGGAACAGGCCCTGTTCGTGGACCTGTTGCACCTGATGGCGCAGGCGGGCCAGTATCCCCTGCCCGACATGACAGCCGCGCAACTGGTGCAACCGGGGCCGATGACCCATGACGGGCTGCTGCGCGACAATCAGGACCCAGGGGAAGGCGCAAAGACACTCGCACTGATCGAGCGGATGATCGGCGCCATCAATCACGCCAACACGGCCGACAACCCGCCCTCACCGCAGGATGAACTGGCGCGGGACTGGCTGGATGACATGGTGTGGTGGGGACCAACGGGGATCGGGGCGACCTACACCATCGACCGCTACATCAGCCAGCACCAGCAACCCTTTCGCACGCAACTGGGCGCACGTCAGTTCAACGGGCATATCTGCCGCATGGCCGAAGGGCACTATGGCGGATTCTTCGGCTGGCCGAACCTGACGATGGAGTGTTCAGGACCCTATCTGGGTCTGCCGCCCTCGGGCAGGATGGCGGATATGCGGGTGGTCGACATCTATCGGCGCGATGGCGACAGGCTGGCGGAAAACTGGGTGTTCATCGACATGCTGCATTTTCTCAACATGCAGGGGCTGGACGTGCTGGCGCAACTGCCCGTGCGGGCCCGATAAGGCGGTTTGTGGCGCGGATAACGGTTGGAAAACGACGCGTTTTCGCGCGGGTTGCGCCGTTTTCTGCGTCAGAAAACTTTCAGAAGCCGCCTCGGCTTCTGATCGGTTCCGTCAGGCATCCTGTTCCTCTTCATCCAGATGCGCCACACGCGCCCCTGCCTTTGACGACGTCACGACCCCCAGTGATTTCAGCTTGCGGTGCAGCGCCGAGCGCTCCATCCCGACAAAATTTGCCGTGCGGCTGATATTTCCGCCGAAACGGTTGATCTGGGTCAGCAGGTATTCCCGCTCGAAGGCCTCGCGCGCCTCGCGCAGGGGCGACGTCGCCACCGCGCCCGACAGCACAACTCGGCCTTCTTCGGCGGTGGGCTCGTCCGATCCGGGCCATTCGCGCGCCTCGATCGCACCGGTTCCGTCGCCAAGAATCAGGACACGCTCGATCAT
>CAZITF010000550.1:0-1642 GCA_964542095.1 uncultured Rhodobacterales bacterium | reverse complement strand
CCATCTCGGCCTCGTCCGTGAGGTCGAACAGGTCGCGATAGACCTTTTCCCCCGCAAGAGCCGAGACAGACAAGGGCGTCACGAACTGTTCCGCCGCGCGGGTCAGAACAGGCGTGACCACAGCCCCCCGCTCGCGCAGACGGCGGATCAGATCGAGGCCCTTGTAGGCCGCGATGCCCCCGGTCAGGATCAGCAATATGCGTTTGTCTTGCAGCATGGTTCGTGTTCCGCCCGCTTGGATCGCTGCGACCTTACGGCGATGTATCGCCAAGGGCCAGCCCATCCGCATCGGGGGGCCAGCCCCCACGCGCTGACGCGCGCTCCCCCGGGATTTTTCTGAAACAGAGAAGAGGGACGCGTCAGTCCCGGGTCTGAAACGCTGCGCACGGATCCGGCCGGTCAGGGCTGGGCGCGTCGATTATCTCCGCGTCAAAGGTGCCTTGGGGCGGTACGCCATCTTCGCCCTGACCGATAGCCACCACGTCAAGATCAGGGCGGGCTCGGGTCAGATAGGCGGGCACGCCCCAATCCGTGCGGGCATGGCCATTGCCGGTGATCAGGACCACCGGCGTGCCGTATGTATCAATCGCCCCGAGCACTGTGCGCGCAAATGCGGCATCGCGCAGGCGCTGAGCCTCGACCATGCCGCCGGTCATCTCCAACGGCATGGCCCCGCAATGTGCATCGAACTGCAAGGCCTCGCGCGCCGCTTGCTCGGCGGCGGGCAGGGACTCCGTCAGACCGTAAAGGGCGGACTGCCCCCCGAATACCGATGCGGCCCCGTCGCCGAAGGCGGCCCGCACGTCATCGCGCGACAGGGCCGCCCCCACGATCACCGGGCTGGCGGACAGCACGCCCGCGTAATCCGCGATGTTGGCCCAGTGAAACCCCGCCGTCGCCGCCTCCATCGCCGCCTCGTCGCGGGAAATATCGGCCAGTTGGCGCGCCTCCTCGGGGGTCAGCATTTCATAAACAACGGCCCTGGGCGCAATCCCGGTCACGGCGTCTTGCTGGTTCCGGTGGTGGCGGGGGTTGTCGTGGAACTCGCCGATGATCACCACGTCCTGGGTCAATTCGGACCACACGACGGACGCATATACGACAAGCGCGGATGCAATGACTGCACCCGCGCCCAGAACTCCGGTATCAAACAGTCTGCTCATGCGAGAAAGTGATGCACTTCTCGGCTCTGGTTTTCCAGCGATTTGCGCATCTTGCCCAAAGCGGCGGCTTCCAGCTGACGGACCCGCTCCTTGGAAAGGTTCAGTTCCTGTCCAAGGCTTTCCAGCGTCCGGGGCTGATCGCGCAACTTGCGTTCGCGCACGATGAACCGCTCGCGCTCGTTCAGGGAATTCAGCGCCGACAGCAGCCAGGCGCGCAGCTGCTCGGTGTCGTGCCGGTGCTCGACCATCTCGTCTGCCTGCGCGCTTTCATCGACCAGCGCGTCGATCCATTCGCGGCCCTCATCTTCGACCGATTGAGTGGCGTTCAGCGAATAGTCCGACCCCGACAACCGTCCTTCCATCATCTCGACATCATGCAGCGGCACACCGATCTCGGTCGAGATCATCTGGCGCATCTGGTGCCTGTCCAGCACCTCGCCCGCTGCCGTGGGTTCGCCAGCCTCGTCGATCAGGCCGGC
>CAZITF010000549.1:0-1643 GCA_964542095.1 uncultured Rhodobacterales bacterium | reverse complement strand
GTGACGGCGGGCATGTCGCCCAGCCCGTTCGACTGCTGGCTGGCGGAACGGGGGATGCTGTCCTTTCCCCTGCGCTTTGATCGGGCGCAATCGACAGCCGCCATTCTGGCCGAACATCTGGGCAAGTTGCCGGGCGTCAGGCGCGTGATCTATCCGGCGCGGCGCGACCACCCGGACCATCACCGGGCCGAGGCGCTTCTGAAGGGCCAGTATTGCAACATGGTCAGTTTCGAGATCGCCGGCGACCGGGCGGCGGCCAACGCACTCGCGCGCGCGGCCGAGGGGCTCAGCTTTGCCCCGACGCTGGGCGATGTCGGCACCACGATCTCGCACCCGGCCTCGTCCTCGCATCGCGCGCTGACAGCTGAAAAGCGGGCCGAACTGGGCATGTCCGAAGGGTTCTTTCGCATCTCCGTCGGTCTGGAGGACCCTCAGGCACTATGTGACGTGTTCACCTTGGCCGTGCAGGCCGCCACAAGCTGAGGGGCGGGGCAGGCATGGGCGATGACATCCTCGACGCCATCCTGTCCGCGATCCCGCTGCCCGTGCTCGCCATCGACGGCACCGAACGCATCATCGCCGCCAATGCAGAGGCGCTGACCCTGATCGGCCAACAGGCGCGGGGGCGCAACTATGTCACCATGTTGCGTCAGCCCGCCCTGTTGGACGCGATCGAGGCGACTCTTGGCGATGGCACCCCGCGCATGTCCCGCTATCTGGGCAATGACGGGGTACAGGACACCACCTACCGCGTGACCTGCCGGGCCGTCGACGGGATGGGCAAAGACGCGACCGGGGCTGTGCTGTGTTCATTCGAGGACATGACCGATGTGGAACAGGCCAGCCAGATGCGGCGCGACTTCGTCGCCAATGTCAGCCACGAGTTGCGCACACCACTGACGGCCCTGATGGGCTTTATCGAGACCCTGCGCGGTCCCGCGCGCGACGACAGGGCGGCGGCAGCTCGGTTTCTCGACATCATGCAGGACGAGGCCGAGCGGATGAACCGCCTTGTCGGCGACCTCATGTCGCTCAACCGGGTGGAAGGCGACGAGCGGGTGCGGCCCACGGGATCGGTGGTGCTGAACGACGTGCTCGACTCGACCCTGCGCACCCTGCGCCACCTTGCCGACGAGGCCAGCGTGACCCTTGAGCCAGAATTGCCGGAGCAGCCCGTGCACATGATTGGCGATGCGGATCAACTCAAGCAGGTATTCACGAACCTCGTTGAAAACGCGATCAAATATGGCGGGACGGGCGGGCGTGTCACCGTCCGGCTCAGCACCAGCCCGCGCGAGGCCGCACTGCGCGCGCCCGGCGCGCGGGTGCAGATCGTGGATTATGGCCCCGGCATCGATGCGCGTCACCTGCCACGCCTGACCGAACGGTTTTATCGCGCCGACGATCACCGCAGCCGCGCCCTTGGCGGCACCGGCCTGGGGCTGGCCATCGTCAAGCATATCGTCAACCGCCATCGCGGCCGGTTGCGGGTGGAAAGCACGCTGGGGCAGGGCACGACCTTTACTGTCATCCTGCCGGTGCAGGAAAATTCCGCATGACGTAAGGACAACTTGGCGGCTGTCATAAAACTGTTACGCAACTGTCACAAAAGCATAGCGGGCGGGTCCTAGACGGATCACGGG
>CAZITF010000548.1:0-1662 GCA_964542095.1 uncultured Rhodobacterales bacterium | reverse complement strand
TAGCTCTGGCAGCCGTTTCGGTCGGGTTGTTCCAGTATTCCAGCATCATCGACGGCGCGCCGCGTCTGACCGCTATATCGCCCTCGCCCTCTGTCATATTGCCCTGCCCGTCAATCACCGCCACGTCAAATCCCGGCACCGGCTTGCCCATCGCACCGGGGCGCGGCGCGAAACGGGCCGCACAGGAACTGACCACCATGTTGCATTCGGTCTGGCCGTAGAATTCGTTGATCGTCAGCCCAAGGGCGCGCTGCCCCCATGCCAGCATCTCGGCACCCAGCGGCTCGCCGCCGCTCGCGACTGACCGCAGGCTGTCGATACGCGCGTCCGCCGCTTTGAGCATGCGCAGCGCCGTGGGCGGGAAAAACACATTTTTGACAGATGCTTGCGATACGATCCTCACGCACTCCTCAGGCGTGAACTTCAGCATGCGCGCCGCCACGACCGGAACCCCCAGCGCAAGGCCGGGCATCAGAACGTCGAACAGACCACCGATCCACGCCCAGTCCGCAGGTGTCCAGAGGCAATCCCCCGGCTGGCCCAGATTGTCATGGCTGAGCGCGACGCCCGGCAGGTGGCCGTCAAGCACGCCATGCCCATGCAGTGCGCCCTTGGGCGTACCGGTGGTGCCGGACGTGTAGATCAGCACGGCGGGCGTTTCGCGACCCGCTTCGAAATACGGCACGGGGTCGCCCGCGATTCCCGCCGTGTCCGCCTGCCGGCAAGGTGCCAGATCGCCGACCAGCGCGGCCCCGTCGGCGTCCGTCAGCACCAGCGAAAGGCCTGAATCGGTGATACGCGACCGCAGCGCATCCTGCTTGAAGAGCTTGAACAATGGCACTGAAATCGCACCGATTTTCCAGATGGCCAGGTGGGCGGCGGCGCACCACGGCGATTGCGACAGCAACACGCCGACCCGGTCTCCGGGTTGCACCTGCGCAAGCAGCGCGCGCGCAAGGCCGTCCGCCATCGCGGCCAATGCGCCATAGGTCACGTCGTGGCGTGCGCCAGTCAGATCGATGATCGCGACCTGATCCGGAGCATGCGCAAGGCACTGTGCAGCCATGTTCACAGCCGGTCCTCCGGCAGGACGCTGACACCGCCGAAACGGTCCACCAGATAGGTGACGTCACCGCATTTGACCCGGAACACCTCTGCCCCTTCGCCCGCCCAGCCAAGGCAGTCAGTCACGCTGCCGCCGTGTTCGGCCACGTGGCGCGCGGCGACCGCGTTGATGATCCCCGTCGCGTCCAGCGTGACCTGACGCTGGCCCAGCCAAAAGCCCGCGATCCCGGCCAGCACCACCAGAACAGATGTCGTGAGGAGGACGGAGCGTGGCATCAGCCCATCGCCGTGACCAGTTCGCGCCCCACCAGCATGCGCCGTATTTCCGAGGTGCCAGCCCCGATCTCCATCAGCTTTGCGTCGCGGAAGATGCGCGCGACGGGCGCGTCGTTAAGGAACCCGGCCCCGCCCATCGCCTGCACCGCCTGATGGGCCTGTTTCATCGCTTCTTCGGAGGCATAAAGGCAACAGGCGGCGGCGTCCTGCCGGGTGACGGTGCCCCGGTCGCAGGCACGGGCAACCTCGTAGACATAGGCGCGCGCAGAATTCATCGCCGTGTACATATCCGCGATCTTGCCCTGCATCAGCTGGAATGAC
>CAZITF010000547.1:0-1667 GCA_964542095.1 uncultured Rhodobacterales bacterium | reverse complement strand
CCCGAAATCGGTGCCCGCAACACATCGAGCCAGGCAAAGGGCGGGGCCAGCGTCGCGATGTCGCCCGCATCCACATCCGTGATGGTCGCCCCGAAACTGGCGGCCACATCGCCGATGCGGCTTTCGTAATTGGCCTCGAGCGTGGCCACCCCCTGCCCGCCGCTGAGCAACGCCAGATCAGAAGTGATGCGCACCGTGTTGGCCAGACTGGTCATCCGCACGCGCCCGCCATCCACCGTCCACGCCCGGCCCGAGCGCACGTCCTCGACCCGCAGGGTCAGGGATTGCACATCGACGCTGCGCAAGGCGGCCAGGGCCGGACGGGTCAGCAGATCGTCGATCTGCTCGATCAGTTGCGGCAGGGTTGCGGCGCGACGCTCGGGCGCGGAAAGGTCCAGCCCGCCGGACAGCACCACCGACCCGTCGATCTGGCGCCGCAGCTTGGCAAAGATGCCGCTGACAGAGATATCGGTGGGGCGCATCTCTCCGCGCAACAGGTCGCCCAGGGACAGGCCTGCGCGCAATTCGGCAAAGGCGGCGATTTCGGCCCCGTTTCCGGTCAGCAGGCGCACATTCGTCATCCGCACCTGCGGGCTGGCGGTCTCTTCGACCACCAGATCGAGCGCGTCAAAGCGCAGGCGCGCGGTGCCCAGGGCCTCGGCGGCGCGCGTCTCGATCTCGGTGCGCAGCCACGCGGGGGCCGAAACCGGCCGCCCCATCAGCACATAAAGCACAAAGCCCAGCAGCGCCGTGACGCAGAGCGTGACCAGCAGGCTGCCCACCCGGTGGCGACGCCACAGGCTCTTGCGCCGCTTTTGCGGAACTTGTTCTACAGGTTCGGTACTGCTCATGCCTTTATTCTTGTCTGACCTGACCTATCATGCCAGTCACATCTTTCACATGCCCGAGGAAAAGGCCAAGCACATGCTCGATATCGCCACCCCCGCCCCCGATTTCACCTTGCCCGACAGTTCCGGGACCGAGGTCACGTTGTCCGCGCTGCAGGGCGGCCCGGTGGTCTTGTATTTTTATCCGCGCGACGACACGCCCGGTTGCACCAGGGAATCGATCGCCTTTTCCGAACACCTCGCCGCCTTCGAGGCCGCCGGGGCCAAAGTGTTCGGCATCTCGAAGGACAGCGTCGCGAGCCATGCCAAATTCGCCACCAAGCGGGAATTGAGTGTGCCGCTCTTGTCGGACGAACATGGCCACGTCTGCGAGGACTACGGCGTGTGGAAAGAGAAAAACATGTACGGCAAGACATACATGGGAATCGAGCGTACCACCTACCTGATCGACGCCAATGGCCACGTCGCGATGGGCTGGGCCAAGGTCAAGGTGCCGGGCCATGCCGAGGCCGTGCTGGCCGCCGTGCAAGCGCTGTGATGCGCCCGCTCGCGCAGATGGCCGAGGCCGTGCTGCGCACCGCGGATGGGCGGGAAAAGACCGCCCTGTCACGCAGGCTGGCCGCTGAATGGCAGGCGGCGCGCCGGACCGGCGCGCGCCCCGAAGTGGGCCATGCCGACCCGCCCATGCACCCGGCCCGCCCTGCGCGGCCCGAACTGCTGAGCCCGCGCGATGTGCCGCGCCGCCGCCCGGGCAGCCCCGAGGGACGCATCGCGCTGCTGCATGCGGTGGCCCATATCGAACTGAACGCGGTCGATCTG
>CAZITF010000546.1:0-1675 GCA_964542095.1 uncultured Rhodobacterales bacterium | reverse complement strand
TTTCCTCTTCCCTCTTTCGTGGTTTGCACCGCTGATGCGCGCCGGGCTGCTGCCGCTGTTCGGGCTCAGCGAAATTTCGGTGCTGACCGGGCTGCGCTCCTTGTGGGGGTCGGACATTTTCCTGGCCCTGATCGTCGCCCTCTTCGCGCTGGTCGCGCCCCTTCTCAAGACCATCGCACTGGCGCTGATCCACTGGAAGCTGCTCAGCCAACGCTACACGCCTGCCCTCGCCATCCTGGGCAAGCTTGCCATGGCCGACATCTTCCTGATTGCGCTCTATATCACGCTGGCCAAGGGCGTCGGCGTGGGGCGACTCGAGACCGCCTGGGGGCTTTACCTGTTCACCGCCTGCATCCTCGCCTCCATCTGGGTCAGCTGGCGCACGGAACAATCCGCCAGAAAAGCGGGCACTGGTTCCAATTCGGAAACAATATTCTAGGCGTTTTGACCCAAATTGTTCACCACACCCCATTCGGTCTCATTTTTCCATTGCCGATCAACAGGTTGCGGCTGTACGCTTGGGGTGTACCATTGTCTTCTGGGGGGAAGGCCTGTGAACGATTTCAAGTCCATGATGCGTGTTTGCATCTCTCTCATGCAACGCCTGTCGCTGATCCTCTTTGCCGCGCTCGCCCTGGGCCTCATCACCATGACGCTGCTGGCGGTCCTCGGTGTGGTGCCATGGGTCACGCTGCCGCTGGAGTGGAACGGGGCCGCGATCCCCGCGGCAGGCCTGTATGCGCAGGTCGGGCTGACGGCCTTCGCCCTGTCGCTGTGCTTTTTCCTGCCCGCCAACTGGCGCATGATGCGGCTCGAAGAGTCCCACCGCCGCTTCGAACTGGGCGTGAACGACATCACCCGCGCCTATCATGCCGCCCATGCCGCCGACCGCGACGGAATGTTCCGCACCGAAGACGCCTTTGACGACATGCGCGACCGGATCGGCTACCTGCGCGATCACCCCGATCTGGGGCGGCTGGAGCCTGAAATCCTCGATCTGGCGGCCAAGATGTCCTTTGTCAGCCGCGATCTGGCCGAGGCCTATTCCGACGAACGCATCAGCCGCGCCCGCTCCTTTCTCAAGGAACGGCAATACGAGATCGACCGCTTCAACGACCGGCTGGCCCACGCCAAGGCGATCCATTCCGAATTCTCCAACTGGATCACCCGGATCGAGCTGGACGAGAATGTCGCCCGCACGCAGGTCGAAAAGCTGCTGGACGAGCTGGAATCCATGCTGCCGGAACTGCACAAGGCACCCGCCCCGATCAGCGCGGTCCAAACGACGGCCAAGGTCACCCAACTGCCCAAGCGCGCCGAATAGGGCTTTACCCCACATCACCGCGCTGGCACTTCTTGGCCCATGGCCAAATCACCCTCTTATTCCTGCGCCGCGTGCGGGGCATCCTTTACCAAATGGTCCGGGCGCTGCGATGGCTGCGGCGAGTGGAATACGATTTCCGAAGACACCGGCCTGTCTGTCGGGCCCGGCTCGAAATCCCTCGGTTCCAAACGCGGCGCCGGCATCGCCCTCAGCGATCTGCGCACCGAAGAGGCCCCGCCGCCGCGCACGCCGTCGCACATGGGCGAACTCGACCGCGTGCTGGGCGGCGGCCTTGTGCCCGCCTCGGCGATCCTTGTCGGCGGCGATCCGGGCATCGGACAATCCACGCTG
>CAZITF010000545.1:0-1689 GCA_964542095.1 uncultured Rhodobacterales bacterium | reverse complement strand
CAGTGCGTTCACGGCGATTCCGGCCCCCAGATCCAGAAAGCGTCGCCCGTCCGCCTCGATCAGCCAGGAGCCTTCGCCTTTGACAAAGCTGAACGGCGCACGGTTATAGGTCGGCAAAACGGAAGAGATCATCTGGATCGTCCTTGTGAAAGGCCTCGGGGCATGACCGCTTTGGTGCATGAGCCACAGGGCAGGGTCAACATAATTGAGGAAACGGGGTGCGTGCAGGCACCGGTGATCGCGCGCAGGCTCAGCTGCGTCGGGCGCGTCGTCGAAGGGATACGCAACAGATCATGCCCGCGTCCTAGCGCAGCCCTGTCGCGCGCGCCAGCCCTTTTCGCTTGCGTCCCCGATGCATCGGACGCACCAGCGGCGCATGTACGCCGCCAAGACCCACAACCCGGCCCTTGCCGCAACCCTGATCGCGGTGGCCTGCGCATTCATCGCGGCCACCACCCTGATTGCCAAGACCCTGGCCACATCGCAGTTCGGCGCGCCCATGCACCCGTTCCAGATCGTGTTCGGGCGGTTCCTGTTTGCCTTTCTGGCCTTTGCGCTGGCCAGCGCGATCCTGCGCCCGGCCCTGCAACGCCCGCACCTGCCACTGCATCTTGCACGCACCCTTGGGGGATGGGCGGGCCTGACGCTGATGTTTGCCAGCGTGGCGCATATCCCGCTTGCGGATGCGACGGCGATTTCCTTTCTCAATCCCGTCTTCGGCATGATCCTTGCCATTCCGCTGCTCGGCGAAAAGGTTGGCAGGTGGCGTTGGGGTGCGGCCGGGATCGCCTTTGTCGGCGCGGTGATCCTGTTGCGCCCGACCCCGGACAGCTTTCAGCCCGCCGCATTGCTGGCCCTGGGGGCGGCGGTCATTCTCGGGTTCGAACTGAACATCATCAAGAAACTGACCCGCCGCGAAAACCCGTTCTCGATCCTGCTGATCAACAATGCGATCGGGGTCTGTATAGCCACGCTTGCGGTGCTGTGGGTCTGGTTCTGGCCGACACCCGCGCAATGGGCGCTGATGTCCGCATTGGGGTGTGCCATGGCGGTGGCGCAGACCTGCTTCGTGAATGCCATGGCGCGGGCGGATGCGAGCTTTGTTGCGCCCTTCAGCTATGGCACGCTGATCTTTGCCGCGATCTATGACATTCTGTTTTACAGCGTGGTGCCGGACACGATCACCGTGCTGGGCGCCGGCATCATCCTCGCGGGGGCCTTTTTGCTCGCTTGGCGCGAAGGGCGGCGGGTTCGCCCGGAACATGACCATGCTCCCTTGTAACTTTGGCGCACAGCATTAGAATGAGGCGCTGACACGAAATTCCGGGCGGCCCCTCCGACAGGGCCGCCTTTTAGCTAAGAAAGCCTGCCGATGTCCTGGACTGACGAGCGCGTTGAACTTCTCAAGAAGATGTGGGGCGAGGGCCAGTCGGCCAGCCAGATCGCAAAGGAGTTGGGCGGCGTGACCCGCAACGCCGTGATCGGCAAGGTCCACCGTCTGGGCCTGTCGAACCGCGCAGGCAGTGGCGCGAGCGCGTCCAAGGCCGAAGCCAAGGCCAAGCCCGCGACGCCCAAGACCGAGGCCAAGCCCAAACCGCAGCTCAAGACCGAGCCCGCGATCAAGCCGGTGCCCCCCGGCGAGGCCAAGCCCAACCTGCCCGCGCGCAAGCAGATCATCCCCGCAGGTCA
>CAZITF010000544.1:0-1697 GCA_964542095.1 uncultured Rhodobacterales bacterium | reverse complement strand
CCACCAATTGGCCGTCCACATACAGAACCGCCTGACCGGGCAGCAGGATTTCAGGCGATGTGTTGTCGAATTCGACCAGTCGAAAGGCGGTCCGGTTGCGCGCAGGGACGGCGCGGGCGGACAGGGTGGCGTCAAAGTCGATGGTGTCAAGCGCGATCCGCACCACGTCTTCTCCGGTGCGCACGGTGACCTTGCCGGGCAGGGCGTAGGTGACGCCGATGCCGGACAGGTCCGCTGTTGCGACTGCCTCCTCAACGAGGGCGGGCGCGGCGGCGAGCGCGTCGGCTGCAACCCCGGAAGAGCGCATGAGGGTTCTCAGCTCCTGTTCCTGCCGTTCTTCCTCGATCCGGCGCAGGAGCGGCCACAAGGTGCCGGGTTCGGAGCCTGAAAAGGGTGACAGGGTGGACAGGGTCATATCGACCCCGGCCCAGTCCTCGGCAGAGAATTGCGAGACGTAGGCTCCGCGTTCGACGCGCAATGTGTCGTCTTTGAGATGCAGGGTGTAGATCGGTGCCCAGTTTGCTTCATAAGTCGGATAGCGCAGGGTCAGTGTCGCAGGCCCCGCCTGCGCGGCCTCCACATTCAGAGACAGCGTTGCGGGGTTGGTGTTGGGCGGTGTCACCTCTTCGAGCGCGGCTGCGGCCTGTTGCACCGCAAAGGCCAGATCGTCGCGGTCGCCGCGCAGGGCGCGCGCCTCGGCTTCGGCGGCGCGCATGGCCGACCGGGCGGCGGTGCCGTCGCTGGCGATCAACTGGCCGATGGCGCGCAGGGTGTCCACGTCGGTGGGCCCGTCGTCGGGCAGTGTGATGCCGTTCAGGAACTTGATCTGGTCCTGTGCGGCCTGTGCCTTGGCCATTGCGATGGCGATGGCGTCATCGCGCTGGGCCAGCGCCTCGCTCGCCTGATCAAGCGCGGCCTTTGCCGCCAGCCATTCGGGCGTGCGCGGCGCGCGGTAGGGGCCGCTGCCGTCGCGATCCCAGCTGCGCGCCGACAGGGTGGCGCCGCTCAGCGCGATGTCGATCATCGCCGGATCGAGATCGCCATCCATGTCCGCGATGCGCAGATCGTGCCGGCCTGCGGGGATGTCAAAGGTGACGGTGCGGGTGACAATGGCGCCCTGGGCATAGGCGGTCACGGCCACGGGCGGCGCGTTGAGCGGGATCGTCTCGGCCCAGGCAGGCAGGGGCAGGAACAGGGCAACAAGGGCGAAAGCGCGCATGGGGTGACCTTTCTGATGGCTCGACCCCAGTGTGCATCCGCCCGCCCAAAAGAAAAGGGGCCATTTGGCCCCTTGTTCCCCGCTTGGTGGTAAGGCGGGGTTTTACCCCGCCAGGCCCTAGCCCTTTTTCAGCACCCGGTTGCCCAGCAACTCGGCGATCTGCACCGCGTTCAGGGCCGCGCCCTTGCGCAGGTTGTCAGAGACGCACCAGAAGTTCAGGCCATTGTCGATGGTCGAATCCTGCCGGATTCGGCTGATGAAGGTGGCGTAATCGCCCACGCATTCGACCGGAGAGACATAGCCACCAGGCTCTCGTTTGTCGATCACCATGATTCCGGGCGATTCGCGCAGGATGTCGCGAGCCTCGTCCTCGTCGAGGAACTCCTCGAATTCGACGTTGACGGCCTCCGAATGGCCCACGAACACCGGCACCCGCACGCAGGTTGCCGTGACCCTGATCGATGGATCGACGATCTTT
>CAZITF010000543.1:0-1698 GCA_964542095.1 uncultured Rhodobacterales bacterium | reverse complement strand
GCACCATCCAGCCCACACCAAGCGACAGGCGCAGGCCGGTAAAGATCAGCGGCAGCGCCGAGGGCAGGACCAGCCTGGTCACCTTGGTCCAGGTGTTCATCTTCAGCACCTTGGACACGCTCACCAGATCCTTGTCGATGCTGGCCACGCCCAGCGTGGTGTTGATCAGCGTCGGCCAGAGCGAGCACAACGTGACCGTCCCGGCCGAGGTCAGGAACGATTTCGACATCAGCCCGTCCGCGGCATAGGTGGCCGACACCACCATGGTCACGATCGGCAACCACGCCAGCGGCGAGACCGGTTTGAAAATCTGGATCAGCGGGTTGATGGCCGCGTTGACCAGCGGGCTGAGGCCCGCCGCAATGCCCAGCGGAATGGCGATGACCGAGGCAATCAGAAAGCCGAAGAACACCGTCTTGATCGAGGTCCATATCTGGTCGTAATAGGTCGGCTTGCCGGTATAGACGCGCTCCTTGACCCGGTCCGCATCGCCCTGTGCGACCAGCTTGGCGTTGCGCGCGTCCTGACGTTCATAGAACGCGGCCTCTTTCTGGCGCTCGCGCACCGCATCGGCATTCAGATTGCCCACCTGCTCCCAGACCTGCGCAGGGCCGGGAATGGCCCCCAGCGAGGTCTGCACCGTCGGGGCCAGCGCCGACCACGCGGCCAGAAACAGGGCGATGGCCAGCAGCGGCACACCCAGCAGGCGCCAGATCTCGCGCCCTTGAGCGCGCGGGTTGTCCCCGGCGGCGGCCCTCAGCACCGGGGTCAGCCAGGCAAGGCCCAGAACCTGAAACCACCTGTCCGCCGAATTGATCCGGGTGAACAGGCGCTGGCGGCGGGCGTCGCGGGCCTCGGCCTGGATCTCGGTGGGGTCGATTGCGGTCATCTCAAAGCCTCCTGGCGGAAATCGGATGGGGCGGGAAAACCCCAGATGTTGTGTGTGTCGGGCCATGCTGCACTGCGGCGGTGCATAGGGGGTGTACGGGGGGTGCACGCAGGGCGGCACCGGGGTGTTCCGGGCATTTGCGGCACCGCAGCATGCCTGTTTTTTGTGCAAACACTCCTGCGGCGGGGCGGGGTCGCTGCAATGCAGCGCAAGGTGGGCGCTTCCGCCCACCCGGTCACGGATTTCACCCCTCGACCTTGTTGCCGACGACCTTCTGGTCGCCTTTCAGCCCGATGGGCAGACTGTCGAGATAGGCGTTGGGCGCCCTGCCGTCATAGGCGATCCCGTCGATGATGTCGGCGGCAGGGGTCGGGGCCTTGAACCCGTCACTGTCCCAGGGGAAATCCGCCGCGTCCGCCAGCCCCTCATCCACCAGCATGCGCGCGGCTTGCAGGTAAATGGCGGGCTTGTAGACTTCGGCGGCCGTGTCGAAATACCACTGGTCGGGCTTGGCCTCGGCGATCTGGCCCCACCGGCGCATCTGCGTCAGGTACCAGATGGCGTCCGAATAGAACGGGTAGGTCGCGTTGTAGCGAAAGAATACGTTGAAATCCGGGGCAGGGCGGCGGTCGCCCTTTTCGAATTCAAAGAAGCCTGTCATCGAATTGGCGATCACTTCGTAATCCGCGCCGACATATTCCGAGCGGCTCAGGATCTCGACCGCTTCGGCGCGATTGGCGTTGTCGTTTTCGTCCAGCCAGATGGCGGCGCGGATCAGCGCCTTGGTGATGGCCAGCGTGGTGTTGGGG
>CAZITF010000542.1:0-1705 GCA_964542095.1 uncultured Rhodobacterales bacterium | reverse complement strand
GCCATGACGTGACCCGCTATTACGACCGGGCGGTGACGATCACGGATGTCGAACAACTGGCCGGAGCCATGACCGAGCAACTCGCCGCCCTGTTCGACAGCGACCCGAGGGCGCGCGCCCGCGTCATGGGAATCAAGCGCGCAAGTTGAGATCGGCCCTCCGGGGGCGGTTTATCCGGCGAAATGAAGGTGGATCATGTTTCAGTCATTTGAGGTCACTGCCCGCCCCGAACAGGGGCCACCCCGGCTGGCGGCGCTGCGCGCCGAGATCGCGGCCGAAGGGCTGGACGGCTTTCTGGTGCCCCGTGCGGATGCCCATCAGGGGGAATATGTCTCGGCCCGGGACGAGCGGCTGGCCTGGCTGACCGGTTTCACCGGCTCGGCCGGGTTTGCCGCCGTTTTGCAGGATGTGGCGGGTGTGTTCATTGACGGGCGGTACCGCACGCAGGTCAAGGCGCAGGTGGCCGATGTCTACACCCCCGTGCCCTGGCCCGATGTCGGTCTGGCGGATTGGCTGAAACAGCTGATGCCGGACGGCGGTCGCGTCGGCTTTGACCCCTGGCTGCACACGCCGGGACAGATGGAACAGGCGCGCGAGGGCCTTGCGGGCAGCGCGATCGATTTGGTGCAATGCCCCAATCTGGTGGACCGTATATGGGCGGACCAGCCCGGCCCGGCGGCGAAGCCTGCCAAGGTTCATCCTCTTGAATTTGCCGGCGAAAGCCACGAGGACAAACGCGCGCGTCTGGGCAGGGCACTGGCGGATGCGGGTGCGGCCTGTGCCGTGATCGCCCTGCCCGATTCCATCTGCTGGCTGCTCAACATCCGTGGTGCAGACATTCCGCGCAATCCGATTGCCCAGGGGTTTGCCATCCTCCACACAGACGGCGCGGTCGATCTGTTCATGGATCGCGCCAAGCTGGATGGGGTGCGCGACCATCTGGGCGATGGCGTGGCCTGCCACATGCCCGATGCCTTTCTCGCGGCCCTCGAGGGGCTCGAAGGGCCCGTGCGTCTCGACAAATCCTCGGTTCCGGTGATTGTCGCCGACACCATCGGCGACCGCGTGCAATGGGGCGACGATCCCTGCGCCCTGCCAAAGGCCTGCAAGAACGCCGCCGAAATTGCGGGCAGCGCTGCGGCGCATCTGCGCGACGGGGCTGCGGTGGTCGAATTGCTGGCCTGGCTGGACTCCCAAACGCCCGGCAGCCTGACGGAAACCAAAGTGGTCGGCCAACTCGAAGGGTTCCGCCGCCGCGACAATGCCCTGCAGGACATCAGCTTCGATACCATCGCAGGCACCGGCCCGAATGGGGCGATCATGCACTACCGCGTGACCGAAGAGACGGACCGGACCTTGCAGGACGGCCAGCTGATCGTGCTCGACAGTGGCGGGCAATACCTGGACGGCACCACCGACATCACCCGCACCATTGCCATCGGCACCCCGCCGGACGAGGCGCGCGCCGCCTTTACCCGCGTGCTGATGGGCATGATCGCCATGTCCCGTCTGATCTGGCCCAAGGGTCTGGCGGGGCGCGATATCGAAGCCATCGGGCGCGCGCCGCTCTGGTATGCTCATCAGGATTTCGACCACGGGCTGGGCCATGGTGTGGGCGCTTACCTGTCCGTGCATGAGGGGCCGCAAAGGCTCAGCCGGGTCAGTTCAGTGCCCTTCCAGCCCGGCATGATCCTGTCCAACGAAC
>CAZITF010000541.1:0-1710 GCA_964542095.1 uncultured Rhodobacterales bacterium | reverse complement strand
CGAGCCGGCCAAGCCCTGGCAGATCACCTTGGTGTTTTCGTCAATCAATACGGCCATGTGGGGCGTCTCCTTGGGGTATTTCGAGGGATGTATGTGTCATGCGGCCACCTGCGGTTTGCGCAGCAGCGCCTTGATGTTGTCGTCGAAGGGCAGGCCAATGCGATTGACCAGATGGGTGGTGAACCCGGCGCTCTGCGCCGTGGCGCGCAGGGTCGGCAGGGTGAAATAGGTGACGTGGTCGGGATAGCGGAATCCGCACCAATTCGACCCGATCACGTGACGGTTGAGCGATCCGAAATTGGGCACGCGCACAAACGCCGCGCCCCCCGGTTTCAGCGCACGAAAGACGCCCTTTAGGACGCCCATCAGATCGACCTCGTGTTCGAGATAGGAGTGCATGAGGACGCCGTCGAACATATCCGCATCGAACGCCCAGATCGCTTCGGCTCCGGCCCCGTGGACGCAATAGCCGCCCCGCGCCCGCATCGCGGTGTCGGCCTGGGCGTGCAGGGCACGGCTCAGCTCGATACCATAGGGGATCATCGGTTCGGGCACGTTGTCGAGGTTGCCGCAGCCGATATCCAGCACCTTGCCGTTGTTGAACCAGGTGCCCATCTTGGATTGCTGCCCCTTGTGGGTCAGGCCCAGCGTCTTGCGCAGGCGGCGGATCATCGGGCTGAGTCCGGTAGAGCCGCGCGAGGTCTCTTTTTTCTCCTCATAGGTCTTTTCCCAGGCAAAGTCCTCTTCGAGCGCTTCGTAGGTCACCGGATTGCGCAGGTAAGTCAGATGGCAATTGTCGCAGGTCGCCACATGCCACAGGTCGGGGCTGTAGGCGTCAAGGCGCGTGGCCGAAGGGTCATCGCAACCGGGGCAAGGGCGCAGATCGTTCATTCGGGCAACCCCATGCCGGGGGGCAGCCGGTCGACGCGGATGAATGTCTCGGGGCCCGGACGGGTGCCGATATGGACAACGGCCACGCGTTTGCGCAGCAATTCGCGCGCGTCGATATAGGCGGTGCCGTCCTGTGCGGCGAACGGGGGTGCCAGAGGGATGGATTTGCCGAACACGGGCGGCGTGGCCATCTTGGCCTGTACTTGAGTCACGGCGTCCGCCGCGTGATCGCCGTCAAAGGCGACTTCGCAGCGCCTTTCGGCATGTGCGGGGGTGCCGGGAGCGGCTTCCAGCGTCGTGTCCCAGAAGGTGAGCGTGAAGGGCAATGGATCGCCGACGAGACCGGTCATGTTGGCACGCGCCTGCGCAGGAGTCTGGCCGGCCTTGAAGCAATAGGCGGTGAAGGCGTCGATGGCCGGGTGCGCCATGGCGGGCAGGGCGCTGGCGGCCAAAACCGTCAGCGCACACCAAAATCGCATCAAAAGGGCCTGAACCGCCCGCATTGCCTTACCCCTTGACGGCCTTCACGATCTTCTGCGCGCCGTCCTTGAGGTCATCGGCCGCGATGACATCCAGACCGGAGGTGTTGATGATCTTCTTGCCCGCCTCGACGTTCGTGCCCTCAAGACGCACGACCAGAGGCACTTTCAGGCCCACTTCTTTCACCGCCGCCACAACCCCTTCGGCGATCACATCGCAGCGCATGATGCCGCCGAAGATGTTGACCAGGATGCCTTTGACCTGCGGGTCCGAGGTGATGATCTTGAACGCTTCGGTCACCTTTTCCTTGGTCGCGCCACCGCCCACGTCGAGGAAGTT
>CAZITF010000540.1:0-1722 GCA_964542095.1 uncultured Rhodobacterales bacterium | reverse complement strand
GATCATTAGCTCGGACATCGGCAACAATTGTGCCATCGGCAACGCGTATCCGACCTTCGAGGCAGGCCGCAAATACCTGGCCCCCGGCCTGTTCGGCCCCTGCGGCTATGGCCTGCCCTCGATCGTGGGCGCGAAAATCGGCCAGCCCGATGTGCCTGTTGTCGGCTTTGCCGGTGACGGTGCCTTTGGCATATCGGTCAACGAACTCACCGCAATCGGGCGCGGCGACTGGCCTGCCATCACCCAGATCGTCTTCCGCAATTACCAGTGGGGCGCGGAAAAGCGGAACTCGACCCTGTGGTTCGACGACAATTTCGTCGGCACCGAACTGGACGAGGACGTGTCCTATGCCGGGATCGCCAACGCCTGCGGTCTGAAAGGCGTCGTGGCCCGCACCCAGGACGAGTTGACCGAGGCGCTGGCGACAGCGATCAAGGAGCAGATGGAAAACGGTGTCACCACCCTGATCGAGGCGATGATCAACCAGGAACTGGGCGACCCGTTCCGCCGCGACGCGATGAAGAAGCCTGTCGCCGTCGCCGGGATCAGCAAAGACGACATGCGCCCGCAGGTCGTTTGATATTCGTGGGACCGCTTGAACCAACCGGATGGGCCACATGAGCCGCGTATTGGACAGCCTCCAGTCGCGCGCTGCGGCCCAGCCCGCACATATCGTGCTGAGCGAAGGCCATGATCCCCGGATCGTGGCCGCCGCCGTGCAGGCCGTCGCGCGCGGGATTGCGCGGATCACGCTGGTGGGCGACACGGCGACAATCACCGCCGCGATGGCCGCCGAAGGTGCTGCGCCCTCCGATGCTCTGATGATTGCCGATCTTGCGACCTCGCCACTGAAAGCACAGGTCGCAGACACCTATTTCCAACTGCGCCGGCACAAGGGCGTCAGCCAAAGCATGGCTGAAACCCAATCCGAGAACTACCTGATCTTTGCCGCCGGGCTGGTCCGCCTTGGGCTGGCCGATGGCACGGTCGGCGGCGCGATCTCGACCACGTCCGATGTGGTTCGGGCCGCCCTGCAAGTGATCGGCAAGGCCCCCGAGGCGCCGCTTGTCTCCAGCTTTTTTCTCATGGTGCTGCCCGAAAGCCACCCCTCGGGACGCGATGCCATGATCTTCAGCGATTGCGGCCTCGTCATCGACCCCAGCGCGCCGGAACTGGCCGCGATTGCCGCGCAATCCGCAGGCTCCTGCCGGGCCCTGCTCACGACCGATCCAAAGGTGGCGATGCTGTCCTTTTCGACCAAGGGCAGCGCGCGGCACGGCGCGGTCACCAAAGTCTCCGACGCAACTGACCTGCTGCACCAACAGCGCCCCGACCTGGCCGCCGACGGCGAATTGCAGTTCGACGCCGCCTTTGTGCCCGAGGTCGGTGCGTCCAAGGCCAAGGGCTCGGACGTGGCGGGCCAGGCCAACGTCATGGTCTTTCCCAATCTTGACGCGGGCAATATCGGCTACAAGATCGCGCAGCGGGTCGGGGGTTGCACCGCCATCGGCCCGGTTCTGCAAGGCCTTGCCAAGCCCGCCAATGACCTGTCACGTGGGTGTACGGCTGAAGATGTCGTCCACATGATCGCCGTGACCGCGCTGCAAGCCGCCGCGCAAAAGGAGACCCTTTGGGTTGGGTGTAGAATTCGTCTTTTGTTTAAAGCGCTCTTTCTCCGACTGCGCATTTGGGGTTTAGGGTTTCAAGGAGTTTAGGGTGTCG
>CAZITF010000539.1:0-1732 GCA_964542095.1 uncultured Rhodobacterales bacterium | reverse complement strand
GAACGGTCACCTTGTCCTTGCCCGCCTTCATCTCGTAGCTGACGACCTGGAATTCGTCTGCAAGGGCCGGAAAGGAAGCGCGCAATTCGCCCGCAATCCGGGTGATCGCCTGATCCAGCGATTGCCCCGCCTCGACGCAGACCAGCATCATGTCAAGCGCGTCCGGGAAGCCCTGGGTGATCTGTTCCTTGCGGGCCTCGACCCGGCGGGTGATCCAGTATTGCGGCAGGTAGTAGCCGACGCCGCCGGGCCCGACCGTCCACATGACGATCTTTTGCGTGGTCATGTTGTCGGTGCCGACGACAAAGTTGGTATAGATCACGCCCGCGATCAGACCCAGCACGCCTAGAATGAACTGTGCGGCGTGGAACATCCGCACCGCATCGCGCGACTGATAGCCGGCCTGGCGCAGCATCAACTGGCGCTTGGACAATTCGGCGACGTCTTGCGGTTCGAGAAAGTTCGAGAACTTCTCCAGTTGCTCGTTGCGCGCGCCCTGGCGCAGGCGTGCCTTTTGCGAGCCGGCCTGACTGGCGTGGCTGCTTTTCTTGAGTTTGGTCAGCGGGTCTTCGGGCTGGCGCATCATCATGATGAGGACCAGAACGATCATCATCAATCCCAGCACACCGGCGATGATGATGGGCCCGAGGGGGCCGAGAGTGTCTGTGAGGGGTTGCAACAGGGCGTCCATGATCGGGCTCCTCAAACTTTGATATTGGTCAGGACGCGCATCACAACCAGGTTGACCACCAGGAAGATGCCGACGACGAAACAGGCTGGAATGAACAGGGGGTGGTCGCGCACATCGTCATAATAGTTCGGATCGCCGATGTTGATCACAACCAGTGCGACCAGCGGGAAGGCGGACAGGAACTTGCCCGACCATTTGGCCTCGGCGGTGATCGCCTTGACCCGGCGGAACAGGCGGAAGCGGGCGCGGATCACCTTGGCCAGACCCATCAGGATCTCGGCGAGGTTACCGCCCGATTGCTGCTGGATGGTCACGGCCACGGCGAGAAAGCGCAAATCCTGCATGTCGAGCCGTTCGGCCATTGCCTTGAGAGCTTCGCCCACGTCGCGGCCAAAGGCGGATTCATCCGCGATCACGCCGAATTCGGAGGCCAGCGGGTCCTGCACCTCTTTGGCGACGATCTGGATGGCCGAGCTGAACGGGTGCCCCACGCGCAAGGAGCGCACCATGAGTTCGACCGCGTCGGGCAGCTGTTCCTCGATCATGGCCATGCGTTTGCTGGCCTTGGACGAGACCCAGAAGAACACGGCACCGATGCCGATCACGGCGGACAGAAGGATGCGCACGGGCACTTCGGTTTCGGTGCCGACACTGAGGCCGACAAAGGCCACAGCCGACAGCCCGCCCATGATCATGATCAGCTGTTGCGGGGTAAAGGCGATGGCCGCCTTTTGCGCCCGTTCGGCCAGCAGCGAGTAGAGCGGGATGGAGCGTGCGCCCATGTGCTGCTGCATTTCCTTGCGCAGCTGTTCGAGCACTTCGTCGCGCCGCCCGCCAGCCTTGTTCAGCATTTCGAGACGACGGTTGACCCGGCTGTTCAGGCTGATCGACTTGCCGAAGGCGACGAGGTAGATCCCTTCGACAAGCACCAGCACGCCGATAAAGATCAACCCGTAAATAATTGGTTCTGCACTCATAACTTGGGTTCCTTACTCGGCCGCAATTGGTTCATAGATGCTGGATGGCAGATCATAGCCCCAC
>CAZITF010000538.1:0-1750 GCA_964542095.1 uncultured Rhodobacterales bacterium | reverse complement strand
GTCTCTTCCGCGTGGGTGGCATCGATAAGCATTTTCTTAGCCATTTATGTCCATTGCACAACGCCACCGTTCCGGCACCCGGAGGGGCCAGAGAACGCGGGCTGTGTCTTGTCTGGGCGATATGCGGCACGCGGCAGGCCTGACCCGGGGGGCCTTCTGCTGGAACTGGTACTGCTCTCACGCGTGTCATCGCGGTTCTTCTCCGACGCACAGACCCTCGGGGTCGTCCGTCCATGCATAAGCTGCACAAGGCGTTGCCTGCGTCAGCATCTCGTGGCCCGTTTCCGGGCCCAATCGGTCTGTCAAACTATCCGGGGGCATGGCCCGCCAAGACACCTCTGACAGCGAAACTCGTAATCGGGGTCGACGCTAACCCGCGTCGCATGCCCGCCCCCCTAGATAAGAGGAATGGGTGGTGAAAGACAATGACCAATCGTGCGCGGCGTGTATCGTTTTCCCGGCCTGCCTGATCAGAATTCAAAATCGAGGATCAGGGGCCTGTGATCGGACACTTCCGGCGTCGCGGGCACATCAAACCCGGTGACCCTGATCCCGTCGCTGACCAGCATGTAATTCGCATGCCGTTGCGGTTTTTTGTAGAGCGCCGTGCGGGTGTCGGCGATGCCGCGCCCGGTGACCAGATCGTAAAGACCAATGGCACGCAGCGCCTCAAAAGTCGCACTGTCGGGCAACAGGTTGAAATCACCGGCCAGTATACACGGTTCATCCTGACGACGGAATGCAGTCAGGGCCGCCACTAGTGCTTTGGCCTGCCTGGTCCGTTCCGGGCTGTCGCCCTTGCCGGATGGCAGGCGGATACCATGCAGATGGCCCACGACCACCGATGACCCGCCGCTCGGGGCGAGGATGCGGAAAAGTTGCATCGTGCGCGGCACAGGCTCCGGCCCCCAGCCGTCCAGACGAAAGGCACCATGCACAAAACCCTGCCAGAGCCCGGCGACCGCAAGATCCCGCGCCACCCACGCGCCCAGCCCGTGTTCGGACACAAAGACCCGGCCCTGCGGGTCGGTCAGCGGCCCGCGCGCGGCAGCGGCGAAATACGCAGCGTGATCAGGCAGCAGCGCGCTCATATCCCCAAACAGATCGGCACGCTGGGGCAAGACGCGCGCCGCGTCCGCATATTCCAGCCACTCCGGGCTGGGCACGGGCGCGCGGATCATTTCCTGCAGACAAAAGATATCGGCACCGACCTGCGGCGCCCAGGCAGACAGGGCCTGCCATTCGCGCCCGCCCCAGGCGTTCAGGCTGACAAATCTCACGGAATCAGAGGTAGTCGGACCTTTGCAGCCCGTATTTGGCCATCTTTTCGTTCAGCGTCCGGCGTGGCAGGCACAGCTCGTCCATGACCGAGGCAATCGACCCCTTGTGGCGGCGCATCGTGTTGTCGATCAGCATCCGCTCGAAGGCTTCCACGTATTCCTTGAGCGGCTTGCCCCCGGTCATCACCTCGGGCGTCGGCTCGCCGGCGTCGTCCATCAGGAGGTTGGCGATGGAATAGCTGCCGCGCCGGTGTTCGGCCAGGTTGATCAGCTGCCGGATGTTGCCGGGCCAGGGGGCCTGCAGCAGCTGGGCGGCATCCCTTGCCGTCACGTCCGGCCCGTCGCAGCCGTATTCCTCGGCGAAGGTTTCGACGTAGCGGTTGAAGAGGTGCAGGATATCCTCGCCGCGCGCGCGCAGCGGCGGCGGGGTGATCTGCATCGCCGCGAGCCGGTAGAAAAGGTCCTGCCGG
>CAZITF010000537.1:0-1753 GCA_964542095.1 uncultured Rhodobacterales bacterium | reverse complement strand
GACAGGAAGGAAGCTTCATGACCTGGGCCATTTGGCAGGCGCTGCTGGGTTTTGTGATTATCAAAACCAATAAGAAATGGGAAGCCCCCGTAATGACCGTTTTTGCCACGGTTCAGGCCTTTTTGGCTTCCATGATTCTTGGTGTGGTCATTGGCGATTTGAAGATTGGCAGCTCGCCATTCCTGCTGGTAAGTGATGTGATCAAAGACTCCATCTTTCTCATTAATCCGGATTTTGTTCCCGCTGATGGTACAGGCCTCAACCCACTGCTGCAAAACTACTGGATGGTGATTCACCCGCCCGTGTTGTTTCTGGGTTTTGCCACCACCCTCATCCCCTTCTCCTATGCCATTGCCGGGCTGTGGACGCGCAAGTACAAAGAATGGATCAGACCTGCACTGCCCTGGGCCATTTTCTCGGCCATGTGCCTGGGCGTGGGTATACTCATGGGCGGCTATTGGGCATATGAAACGCTGAATTTTGGTGGCTACTGGAACTGGGACCCGGTGGAAAATGCCGTTTACGTGCCCTGGCTGGTGCTGGTAGCGGGCATTCATACCATGATCACCTTTAAGAAAAGTGCCACGGCCCTCAAGACCTCTATCATTCTGGTCATTTCTACCTTTATTCTCATCCTGTATTCCACCTTCCTAACCAGAAGTGGCATACTAGGCAATGCTTCGGTCCACTCCTTTACCGATCTTGGGCTTTCAGGTCAGCTGCTGATCTACCTGCTGTTTTTCCTGTTTGCCTCTATCATCTTTTCTATGAGGGTGTGGAAAGAAATTCCATCTTCTGACAAAGAAGCTTCTGCCTATAGCCGTGAGTTCTGGATATTCATAGGAGCGCTCACCTTATGCCTTATGGCTTTTCAGGTGCTCATTCCTACTTCTATCCCGGTTTTCAACGAAATCAAAGAGTTGTTCGGAGGTTATTCCAACATTGCCGTACCAGCCGATCAGGTGAGGTATTACTCTAAGTTTCAGGTTTGGTTTGCCGTAGGCCTGGCATTGCTCTCCGGTACGGGCCAGTTCTTTTTCTGGAACAAGATGGACAAGAAGAAGCTGTGGAATGCGTTGTCTATTCCTATTATGATCTCACTGATCACCTCGGCAGCCATCTTCCTCATTGCCCAGATTTTCAATGTAGTCTACATCATCGTATTGCTGGCCGGAGTTTACTCTATTGTGGCCAATTCCAGTATTTTCATCAATCTGCTAAAAACAAAAAGCTATAAGCTAACAGGAGGTTCAGTAGCTCACATAGGCATCGCCATGATGCTCATTGGCATCATGTTCTCGGAAGGCTACAGCCGCCCCATTTCACTCTATACGCTTACCATTACCAAAGCCTGGAGTGATGAGGACAATTCTACCAACCTGCCTCTCTTCCTCAATGAGGCTACCCGCATGGATAACTATGAGGTGACTTACAAAAACGAGCTGGTAGAAGCCGCTGGCATGCCTGAGCTGGTAAAAAGATCTTTCCTTGATGATACTGAAGACCCTTACTACAAAGTGGTGAAGCAAGAGATTGTGGTGGGTGAGGTCTCTCAGGCCAAACCGGGTGATACCCTGTACCTGCCCAATCCGGAAAACTACTATTACCAGATAGATTTCAAACATGTGACGAATGGTAGTGAATTCAGCCTCTTTCCAAGAATCCAGGTAAACGAGCAGATGGGTGGTGAAGTGGTGTCACCGGACATTAAGCGCCTCTGGAACCGTGACATTTACTCTTATGTATCGGTGCG
>CAZITF010000536.1:0-1759 GCA_964542095.1 uncultured Rhodobacterales bacterium | reverse complement strand
ACGAGGATCTGACCGCCGCGCGCATGGGCGAGATCATCGACGAACTGGCCGCAGGCCGCGTGCCCACGCCGGGCCCGCAGAACGGGCGCTATGCCGCCGAACCCCTCAGCGGTCTGACCACGCTGAAGGAATTCGACAGCGGGCACACGAAATACAACGCCTCCGTTCAACTGGCGACGGATATCGGCGACACGGTCAAACGCATCGACGGGACCGAAGTGCCCCTGATCACCCCATGGCAGGGCAAGGCGGCCAATACCGCGTCCAAACCCAAGGCCAAGGCGAAACCATCCGCCAAGGCCAAAGCGCCGGAAGCCGCTGTCCTCGCGGCCAAACCGGCCCATCCCAAGGCACCCAAAGCCCCGAAGGCCACGCCTGCCGCGCAAGCGGCGGCTTCGCCAGACAGTCAGGGCACCAAGCCGGAAGGACTCGATGCGGCGCGCGATGGCAAGGCGGACGATCTCAAGATGATCAAGGGCGTCGGTCCCAAGCTTGAGGCGCTGCTGAACCGGCTCGGTTTCTATCACTTTGACCAGATTGCGGCATGGCGTGCCGAGGAGGTCGACTGGGTCGATCAGAATCTCGAAGGATTCAAGGGCCGCGTCAGCCGCGACAACTGGGTGGCACAGGCCACCGCCCTTGCGTCAGGGGCCGAGACGGAATTCTCCAAGCGCGCTAAAAAAGATGATATCTACAAGGGCGAGTAAAGCGTCAACACGGGAGGGGGGAATGTCATGATCAACGAAAACGGTGGGATCAGTTGTACTTTGGGCTGCTGGCTGGTTGCGGCTCTTGGCGGGGTGTTGGGCGCTGTACTGCTGGGGCTGCTGGGCGGCTGGACATTTGTGTCGGCCGTGTTGGCGGGGCTGGTGATCGCCGGTGTGACCGGTGCGCTGCTGAACTGGATCATGTGCCGGCCACTGCCTGACGTGAACGAAGCGCAGGTGGGTCAAAAGCCCGCCGCTCGGACCGCCGATGCGCCCAAGGCAGCCTCCGAAGCGGTGACAACGCCGCCACCCGCTACCGCCGCCGCCGCGCCAACCGCCGCCAAGGCAGAGGTGGCGCCTGCCGAAAAACCCGCACCCAAGGCCAAGCCCGCCGCCGCAGCCAAACCCGCCGCCAAGCCCAAGGCCAAACCCGCTGCCAAGACGGTGACCAACCCCGAACTGGCAACCGGCGGCAAAAAGCCCGAAACACTGAGTGCTGCGCGCGCGGGCGGCCCGGATGACCTCAAGCAGATCAAGGGCGTTGGCCCGAAGCTGGAAGCGCTGCTGCATTCCATGGGCTTTTACCATTTCGACCAGATTGCAAGCTGGGGCGCGGATGAAATCGCATGGGTCGATCAGAACCTGCAAGGGTTCAAGGGGCGTGTCAGCCGCGATGAGTGGGTTTCGCAAGCCAAAATCCTCGCGGCAGGCGGCACCACCGAGTTCTCGAAAAAGGCCAGGAAAGGCGGCGTTGACTGATCCGTGTCTGACAGGCTTGATCCCAAACTGGCCCGCCAGGGCCGCATCGTGGCCCTTGTCATTGCAGGGGCGGCCATTCTGTCGGTGTTTGCGCCCGTGATCGTCGCCACATTGGGCCTGCCCCCGCGCTTCGAGGTGCTTTTGCTGCTTTTCGCGCTGGCTGCGTTCATTTGGGCACTGGTGGTGGCCCTCAGGATTTGGCAGAAAAGCCGGGACACATAACCGACCCGTGCGCGGGGTCACCCGACCCAATTCAGGGTCGATGCAGGAGAATTGGCATGCTTGCTGACAAG
>CAZITF010000535.1:0-1760 GCA_964542095.1 uncultured Rhodobacterales bacterium | reverse complement strand
GTTCATCTTCAGGCCGAACCCCATGTTTTCCTTGACCGTCATGTGCGGGTAGAGCGCGTAGGTCTGGAACACCATGGCCACGCCGCGTGCGGCCGGGTCCATGTGGGTCACGTCACGGGTGCCGATGCTGATCCGGCCATCGGATGTTTCCTCAAGCCCCGCGATCATGCGCAGCAGCGTGGACTTGCCGCATCCCGACGGGCCGACAAAGACGCAGAATTCGCCGTCTTCAATGGTCAGGTCAACGCCGTGAATGACCTGCGTGGCTCCGTATCGTTTGATCGCATTTTCGAGTGTGACGCCGCTCATGACTCTCCCCCTTCAAATTCCGGTGCAGTTATTGACTTGGAAACTGCCAGTTGGCAGCTGCGCGCGCGATTTCCCGCGCGGTTGCTTTCAGATCCGGCGCCAGTGTGGCCAGATCCGCCAGGGACTTGCGCGCGGTGGACGTTGTGACGCTGAGCGCGCCGATGGAGCGTCCGGTATCGGACAGGATCGGTGCCGCAATGCAGATGATCCCCGGCTCGTGCTCTTCCCGGTCAAAGGACACGCCCTCGGTCCGGACGGTTTCAAGTTCGGCGCACAGCGATTCGCGGCTGGTGTGGGTATGGGCGGTGTGGGCGAACCAGGCCTGTTGGGCCAACGCGGTTTCCAGCGCGTCCTCGCTCAGAAAGGCGAGCATCGCCTTGCCCACGCCCGTGCAATATCCCGGCCCGACCTTGCCTGCCTGAGAGAACATCTCGATCGGGTCGGCGGCATTGCGTTTGTCCACATAAAGGACCTGCCCACCGTCCAGTTGCGCAAGGTGGACGGTTTCGCCCAACGTCTCGCTGAGGGCGTCGATATGGGGCCGCGCGATGGGCGCGAGGCTGCTTTGACGCCATGCCGCATGGGCCAGTCTGACCAGCCGCAACCCCGGAGAATAGGTCTGGCGATCAACATCATAGCGCAACATGCCGAGGTTCGTCAGCGTCTGTATCAGGCGGTACAGCGTCGCCTTTGGGTGGGGGGACAGCGTCAGCAGCTCGGAAAACCGCACGGGGCGTTCAAGCCCTGCGACAAGGTCGAGCACTTCGAGTGCCTTGCCTATGGTTCCGTCCCCCGACCGGGGCGCTGCGGTGTTCATCTTTCCGGCCCTCCCGAACCTCTCGCAGGAATCTGTTGACCTGCGGCGCGTGTCCCGACATAGTTCCAATAGTTGGAATTCGGTTTCACTATGTGGAACTTCTATGAGACGAGACTGTAAGTCAAAAGAAATCTGACTTTCTGATTCCGGGCCGATGCGACATGGTCCGGAACGGAAGAAACGGAACTAAGGGAGGAAACCATGTTCCTGAATATCAAAACCGCCGTGGCGGCAATTGCGTTGTCGGCCATGGCTGGAGGTGCGTTCGCGCGCGAGCTGGTCATCAACTTCGACGACCTCAACCCCGGCCCCAAGAAGGGCTTTGACGATGCCGTGGCGTTGTTCCAGAAGGAAAACCCCGACATCACCGTGATCGTCAACAACAACGACCGCGAAGCGCACAAGACGGCGATCCGCAACTTTCTGACCGCTGACGCACCTGACGTCACCAGCTGGTACCCCGGCAACCGCATGGCACCCTTTGTCGACGCCGGTCTGTTCCAGCCTGTTGACGATGTCTGGGAAGAAAACGGCTTTAACGAAGACCTCGCCGCGATCAAGCCCACAATGAGCCGCGATGGCAAGATCTGGGGTGTGCCTTACAGCTACTACCAGTGGGGCATCTATTACCGCA
>CAZITF010000534.1:0-1766 GCA_964542095.1 uncultured Rhodobacterales bacterium | reverse complement strand
ATCCTTGTAGCTGCCGACATGCGCGCGGAAAATGTCGGTGATCAGCTCTTCGGCAGTCGGGGTGAACAGCATATCGCGACCCCCCCGGTCCTTGATGCGCAGCATTTCGTCGCCATAGGCATCATAACGCCCACTTTCGCGCCACAGGTCCGCGGACTGAATGGTCGGCATCAGCATCGCCATGTGACCGGCACGGGCCTGCTCCTCGTGCACGATGTTTTCCAGCTTGCGCAACACCTTGAAACCGAGCGGGAGCCAGGAATAAATCCCCGCGCTGGCCTGCTTGATCATACCGGCACGCAACATCAGGCGGTGGCTGACGATCTGCGCCTCGCTGGGGTTTTCCTTCAACACGGGCAGAAAATAACGGCTCAGACGCACGAGGAGGTCTCCTTTTCAATCCGCTCCTGATTAGGACAAAGGGCAAACGCCCGCAACGTCCCTTCTCTGTTTGAAAAAAATCCCGGGGAGGCGCGAACGCGCCGGGGCAGAGCCCCTCATGAAGGGCCGTGCGCGCCAGCGCTCCGCCGGACGGCATCAATCAGCCCACCCCCCTTGCAGCAGCGCGCAAAACCCCGCATTTGTAAGCCATCACAATCTCCCGGAGAACTGCATGGCACTGCCGGTGCGCGAACAGCTGAAATATTGGGGGGCCG
The DNA here is from genome assembly GCA_964542095.1 of uncultured Rhodobacterales bacterium. Lineage (GTDB taxonomy): Bacteria > Pseudomonadota > Alphaproteobacteria > Rhodobacterales > Rhodobacteraceae > Tateyamaria. The sequence continues at coordinate 1,110 of CAZITF010000534.1, read as the reverse complement.
CGGCGGCGGTCTTTTTCGTGCTGCTCTATGCACTTGGCAACCAGTTGTTGCCATTTTTCCTGGGCGCAGCCATCGCCTATTTCCTCGACCCGGTCGCCGACTGGCTCGAGGCGCACGGATGCAGCCGGGCGGTCGCCACGGCGATCATCACCATCAGCGCGATCATCGTCTTTGTTCTGCTGGTGCTGCTGGTGATCCCGACCCTCGTGCAGCAGGCAATAGCCCTGTTCAACGCCGCGCCCGAGATCGCGCGCAACATGGGCGCTTTTCTCGCGGAACGTTTTCCCAGCCTGCTGGACGAAGGCTCCACCGTGCGCCAATCGCTCGATGCGCTCGGTCAGACGATCTCCGAGCGCGGCGGGGCACTGCTGAATTCCGCCCTGACCTCGGCGGCCAGCCTGATCAACGTCATCGTGCTTTTCGTGATCGTACCGGTGGTTGCCGTCTACATGCTGCTTGACTGGGACCGCATGGTGGCGCGGGTCGATCAGTTGCTTCCGCGCGATCATGCTCCCGTGATCCGCCGACTTGCGCGGGACATCGATGCCACGCTGGCGGGTTTCATCCGGGGCATGGGCACGGTCTGTCTTATCCTGGGCACCTATTACGCCGTTGCCCTTATGCTGGTCGGTCTGCAATTCGGACTGGTTGTCGGATTTGTCGCGGGCCTTCTGACCTTCATCCCTTATGTTGGCGCTCTTGTCGGCGGCGCGCTCGCCCTTGGGCTGGCCCTGTTCCAGTTTTGGGGACAATGGGGCTGGATCGCCGCCGTGGGCATCATCTTCATGGTCGGTCAGGTGGCCGAAGGCAACGTGCTGACCCCCAAGCTGGTTGGTAACAGCGTCGGACTGCACCCGGTCTGGCTGATCCTTGCACTGACCGTGTTCGGCGCGCTCTTCGGCTTTGTCGGAATGCTGGTCGCGGTGCCGCTCGCCGCCTCTCTGGGGGTCTTCGTGCGCTTCCTGATCGAACGGTATCAAAGCAGCCGCCTCTACCAGGGCCTCGAGGCCATCGACCGAGACGAGGCCGAAGACTGATCATGGCCACGCAACTGGGACTGGACCTGCCTGCGCGCACCGCGCTGGGGCGCGACGATTTCATGGTCGCCCC
>CAZITF010000533.1:0-1773 GCA_964542095.1 uncultured Rhodobacterales bacterium | reverse complement strand
ACAGTGCAGTTAGAGATGGTTGAAAAAGGTACCCTTTCAGTGCATTTCCCTTGATCACCCTGCGCTTTCGCGGCCGCGAGATGGCGCACCAGAACCTGGGGCGCGAATTGCTGGAACGGGTCGTCGAAGACACCAAGGAACATGGCAAGGTCGAAAACTTTCCCAAGATGGAAGGCCGCCAGATGGTCATGCTGATCGGGCCTTTGCCCAGCAAGGGCTGACGCCTGCCCCGGACGAAACGAAAAGAGCGCATTTTCATGCGCTCTTTTTTTTTGTGCAAAGGCCTGTGTCTTATCGCAGCAGCGATGTGATGTTGCGCACAACGGCGCGTCGGTTGGCCTGTTCGGCGGCTTGTGTCTGCACTTTCAGCACCGCCTCGCCATAGCCTTGCGTGATCAGGTTTTCGGGCGGCACGTCGAAATACTCGGTCAGCGCCAGTGCCACCGTTTCCGCCCGACGGTCCGACAGCGCGAGGTTGTAGGCGTCCCCGCCGACCGCGTCGGTATGCCCTTCTATCAGGAACACTGCCTCGGGCGTGGTTTCGATCACGCCGCTGATCGCGCGCCCCAAAGCCACCAGTTCCTCGGCCTGGCTGGGATCGATCGCCGCCGAACCACTTGCAAAGGTCAGCGCATCCAGCTCGATCGCCGGCGCAAGTTCGCGCACCGAGCGCAAGCCGCGGATCTGGGCCAGCGAAAAGTTGCGCCCGACATCCACCTGGGCCTGCCTTTGCAGGGCCACGCGCAAGGCCAGTTCGTCATCGATATTCACCCGTGGCCGGATCGGGGCCGGTTCGGGCAAAAAGGCCAGATCGACGGGTTCGAACCGTTCGGTATCGTCGATCAGCACGACTTCGGACCCGTCGGGACGGAACAAGAGCCGCTGGATCACCCGCCCGTCAGGTGCCGCGATGGTTACCACGCGGTTGCCGTTGGGCCGTGTCACGACGGTGCGGGTCGAACCGTCGTTGAACGTCTCGGTACGCACATCCGCGCCGGGGCGGCGCATCAGTTCGTTGTCGTTCTTGAGAACGCGCAAACCGTCATCTCCTTCGACGACGACCCGGTCGCCGCTGTTGGAGACAACCTTGTCCCCGTTCTTGAGGACCGTGCCCACGACCACAGCACCCAGTCCGATCAGCAGGGCCTTTTCGAACTTGCTGAGCCCGTCCCGTTCGGCGGCGGCCTGTGCCGTGGGGGCGGCAAATTCCTCGTCGCTGGCGCGGCTCGTCTCTTCTGTCACGGCCTCGGTTTCAACCTGCGCCGCTTCGGCATCGGCATTCACGGCAGCCGAAGCAGCGGCCTCTGCCTGCTGTTCTTCGGCGCGCGCGGCCTGCAGGGTTTCGTCCACCGGTTGGACCTCTTGCGTGGTTTCTTCTGCGGGTGCAGTCTCAGTGGCGGTTACCGTGGTCTCGACGGCGGGCTGTTCGGTTTCAGCCGTCGCCTCGGTGGTTTGCGCTGCGGGTTGTTGTGTTTCAGCCGCCTCTTCGGTTGGTTCGGTTGCGGGTTGTTCCGTAACGGCGGTGGTTTCGGTGCCTTCGGCGACGGGTTGTTCGGGTTCGGCAGTGACTGTCGTCTCTACAGCGGCGCTGCTTTCGGACCCCAGGGTTGCCTCTGCTTCGGCCTGTTCCGCCTGCGCCGCCGCTTCCGCCTCGGCTTGTTGCGCTGCTGCGCGTTCCGCTTCAGCCGCCTGGGCTTGCTCGGCAGCGAGGCGTTCTTCTTCGGCCTCCGCCTGTTCCGCAGCCACGCGCTCGGCCTCTGCTGCGGCTTCGGC
>CAZITF010000532.1:0-1800 GCA_964542095.1 uncultured Rhodobacterales bacterium | reverse complement strand
ATCCCCGCGCCTTCGAAAACACGATCTTGGCATTTCTGGTCTTTGCAGGCATCTATCTGATGATCTCGCTTACCGCGTCCATCCTCAGAGAACAGGTAACCAGCTAACATGACCGATGTTTCAGTCGCCGACCTCACCATCGGCAACGACCGACCGCTGACGGTGATCGCAGGCCCCTGCCAGATCGAAAGCGTAGATCAGGGCCAAGAGATCGCAGGCCGCTTGCAGGAAGCCTGCACCGCCGCCGGCGCGCAATACGTGTTCAAGGCAAGCTATGACAAGGCCAACCGCACCTCCCTGTCGGGTCAGCGCGGCATGGGGATCGACGCCGGGCTCGCCGCCCTTCAGTCGATCAGGGACACGTTCGGCGTGCCGGTCCTGACGGATGTCCACAACGAGGCGCAATGCGCCGTTGCAGCGCAGGTCGCCGACATCATCCAGATTCCCGCCTTTCTCTGCCGCCAGACCGACATGCTGCTGGCCGCAGGCAACAGCGGCGCGGTCGTCAACATCAAGAAGGGGCAGTTCCTCGCGCCCTGGGAAATGCCCAACATCATCACCAAGGTCGAAAGCACCGGCAACACGCGCATCCTGCTGACCGAGCGCGGCACCTCCTTTGGGTACAACACGCTGGTGGCCGACATGCGCAGCCTGCCGCAGATGGCCCAGACCGGTTATCCCGTGGTGATGGATGCCACCCATTCGGTGCAGCAGCCGGGTGGCAAGGGGGGATCGAGCGGCGGACAGCGCGAATTTGCCCCCGTCATGGCCCGTGCCGCCGTCGCCATTGGTGTCGCTGCCGTCTTTATCGAAACCCATCCCGATCCTGACAACGCCCCCTCTGACGGCCCCAACATGATTTATCTCGACCAGATGCCAGCGCTGGTCGAGACGCTCATGCAGTTCGACAGACTGGCCAAGGCGCACCCGATTTCGATCTGACCCACGTCCCAAGTCCGAGTATTTCCCGATGAAAAAACCCAGCCCGACCGTGACCCCCAACACGTGGGAATTCCTGCGCGATCCGATGATCGCCCCGACCGGATTTCGCGAATACGACGCGCGCTGGAAATTCCCCGAAGAGATCAACCTGCCCGGTATCACGGCCCTTGGCCTTGGGCTTGGCACGCAAATGCACCGGCGCGGGATCAAGCCCGAAATCGCGGTGGCCAACGACTATCGCGACTACTCCCTGTCGATCAAGAATGCGCTGATGCTGGGCCTCATGCAGGCAGGCATACAGGTCAAGGACATCGGCCCCGCCCTGTCACCGATGGCCTATTTCAGCCAGTTCCACCTTGATGTGCCAGCCGTCGCCATGGTCACCGCCCGCCCCGACCCGACCGGCTGGCACGGCGCCACGCTGGGGTTCGCACGCCCGCTGACCCCCGGCCCCAACGAGATGAGCGAGCTGCGCGAGATCGTGTTGAGCGGCAAGGGCGAAGCGCGCCCGCGCGGCGGCTACGAATTCGTCGACGGCGTGCAGGAGGCCTACCTTCGGGACCTTGTGGGCGATTTCAAAATGACCCGCCCCCGCCAGGTGGTCGGCGCCACCGGCAACGGCACCGCCGCCGCCTTTGCGCCCGAACTGTTCCGCCGCCTCGGCGTCGAAGTGGTCGAAAGCCACAACACGCTCGACTACACTTTCCCCCATTACAACCCCAACCCCGAAGCGATGGAGATGCTGCATGACATGGCCGCCTCGGTCAAAGCGTCAGCAGCGGCTTTCGCGTTGGGGTTTGATGGCGACGGCGACCGCTGTGGCGTGGTCGATGACGAGGGTGAGGAAATCTTTGCCGA
>CAZITF010000531.1:0-1816 GCA_964542095.1 uncultured Rhodobacterales bacterium | reverse complement strand
CGCAGATAGCCGTTGTTGTTGCGGATGTTGTTGGAAAACTGTGTCGCACAGCGGGTCGATCTGATTTCGAAACAGGGGCCAGCCGCGTCCTCGGCCCGTTCGATCAGGGTGGCGGTGGCCACATCGCCAAAGATGAAATGACAATCCCGGTCGCGCCATTCCAGATGCGCCGAGCAGATTTCGGGGTTCACCACCAGCGCCGAGCGGATCGAGCCCGAGCGCACCATGTCCGCCGCCGCCTGAATGCCGAAAGTCGCGGACGAACAGGCGACATTCATGTCAAAGGCAAAGCCCTGTACGCCCAGCAGGTCCTGGATTTCGATGGCCACCGCCGGATAGGCCCGTTCGAGGTTGGAGGCGGCACAGATCACCGCATCCACGTCCGATGCCGTCTTGCCTGCCGCCTTGAGCGCCTTCCGGGCGGCATCCACGGCCATCTCGGCCATGATCGAGGGTTCGTCATCGGCGCGCTCGCGCAGCAGCGGATGCATGACAGCGGGGTCCAGAATGCCCGACTTGTCCATCACATGACGCCGCTCGATCCCGGATGCCTTGAGGATGAATTCTTCCGAAGAATGCTGTTTCGCCTCCACCTCACCGGCGGCGATGGCTTCTGCGTTTTCGGCATTGAACCGGTCGGCATAGGCGTTGAAGGCCACCACCAGTTCGGCATTCGAAATCGACAGTTCTGGCGTGAAGACGCCGGTTCCGGTGATGGCAGGAGTGAATGACACGGCGCGCCCCTTTGCGGGTGGTTTTTCGTTGTCCGAACCTTAGTGACGGCGGGTGGGCCTCGCAAGGGCCGCGGCGCGCTAGATGCGATAGCCGTTGCGCCGACTGACGTCGAGTATCGGATCCCAAAGGCCGGGTTCGGACAGGGTTGGACGGTTGTGGCAGGGAATCGCCGTTCCGATGGTCATGGCGTCGTCACGCAGGGTTTGCGCCTCGTGCGCCTCCATGCCCGTGACATAGACATGGCCGCTGATGTGATGCACGCCGGACGCTTCGACGTCCGGGCTCAGCAGCCCCTCGGGCACCATCAGAACTGTGCCGGGCTGGACCTGTGCAAGAACGCGTGCCTCCATTTCGATCATGTGTTCGGTCGATCTCAGCGGGCGATAGAAATAGATGACGTCATATGCGCCGTAATCCGCAAAAGCGAAGGCATCGCCCTGTATCAGTTTGCAATGCTCTGCGTCGAGGCTGGCAAGGAGTTTTCTGCCCGAGGCGACGGTGCGCTCTTCGTATTCCAGCCCGTGACAGGTTTCAAAGCAGGTTCGGGCGGCCAGAACCTTGGTCCCCCCGCCGCAGCCGACATCCAGAAACCGCAACGCGCGCGCCTTGCGCTGGGCAAGGCACAGGCGGTAGGCCGCCCCGAGCATGGTTGAAAACCGCGCCATCGGCAGCGGGATGTCGAGGTGCAGCCCGGCGTCTTCGGCCGCGTCGCTTTGGGTGTCGTTCTGCGGGTTGGCGACCTTGTGCAGAGCGTCGATGCACAGCGCGCTGACATGATCCATCACGTCCGCGCCCCTGCTTTCGGCATGGTCGGCAAACAGCGGGCGCGGTGCCGGATGCATCTGCTCTTCGATCAGGTGGTTGATGCTGGGCCACTCGCGCAACTGGTTTTTCATGTCCTTGGCGGCGGCGTTCAGGTCGCGGATCGCCCGCCGCCCGCCGGGCGAGACGACCCGCGGGTCCGACGTGTCGCTCAGGATATCCTTGACCAGCGTGCGCAACGCGCTGTGCGAGACCACGATGGCACGCCAGGACCGGCTGAGTTCATCCGGATTGCGTGCCCGTGCGGGCGCGTCAAGCA
>CAZITF010000530.1:0-1833 GCA_964542095.1 uncultured Rhodobacterales bacterium | reverse complement strand
ACCTCCGCCATCGAGATGGCCGAAGCCTACCTCAAGGACCAGAAGCGCGTGCTGCCTTGCGCCGCATATGTGGATGGCGCTTTGGGTCTCAAGGGCATGTATGTGGGTGTGCCCACCGTGATCGGTGCCGGTGGCGTGGAAAAGGTGATCGACATCAAGATGACCAAGGACGAACAGGCGATGTTCGACAGTTCGGTCGCTGCCGTCAAAGGTCTGGTCGAGGCCTGCAAGGGCATCGACGACAGCCTGACCTGATCCGGACCCTTTCGGGAAATTTTGGCCGGGCGCAGACGCGTCCGGCCTTTTTCGTTGCGATACGACCCCATGTCCCAGTCGCGCCCCAAGGTTCGCAAGCTGACCACGATGGGTCTGCTCCATGTTCTTGATCCCGAGTGGTGCCCGTGGAAGACCATGGAACAGGCGCGCGGACGGGTTAGTCCAGTGCAAGGCTGTCGGCCATCCACGGATTGCGCCGCAACAGGTCTGCATCGAAGGCTGCTGGCGACAGATCGGGAATGTCCGCGCCGATGCGCGCGGCGGGATCGAAGGGAATGCGCCTCAGCAGATCGAACCGGTCGAGCCGCGCCTGCCGGTCCGCCGTCAGCGCGAACAGCGCATGATGCGCCGCCCGCGCAGCGTGCGCCTGCCCACATCGCGCGGTCATCCACGCAACCTGCGCTGCGCGATGCGGTTGCAATAGTGCGGCCTGCACCTGTCGCGGGGTGCGCAAGTATCGCAAAACCTTGCCGAGCCAGTGCAGCGGCGTCACCCCATCGAAATGCAACAGCCGCGCGGTGGTCGACACGCGGCTCGGGGCGCGTCTGTGCCGACCCTCGGATCCGATGCGGACCGCGTTGTGGACACCCAGACGCAACTCCGACCTCACCCGGACACCGCTTTTGCCTGCCCCGTGCGAATACTGGCCCCGCTTCATGAACGGCGCGAAATCACCGAATGCGGCATCGGCATCGGTCTCGGACAGGTCAGACGTTGCCCGGAACGCCCCTTCGAACAGTGCGCGTTGCGGCGCGTCGGGGAATATCCGTTCGAGCACGGGCAGATTCAACTCGGTGCGCTGGTCCCGATGCGTGGCCAGTTCGTGGCCGAAATCGCCGTCCTGCCAGATGAATTCATCCGCATCGATATGAAACAGCCAGTCGGTCCGGGCGGCATCCCTGGCCGCATTCGCGTTGATCGCCTGGCGGCGCATCTGCGAGGCGGGTCGGCCCTTCTGGCCCCGATGCACCGCCCAATAGGCGTCATCGCAGCGGGCCACGTGACATCCCGAAATCGCCTCCAACCCGCGCGCGACAGGGTCCTGCGGATCGTCCAGATAGACGTGGACAGCCGTGGCCCCTGTGGCAAGATGCCAGCGCACATTGCTGAGAACCAGCGCAGATGGCTCGTTCGCCGTCATCACGACACCCCAGGACTCGGAGTCGTGCGGGCCGGTTTCAGAGGTCTGCAACGTGGTCACTTGATTCCCTTTTGATATTAGACCGCAATTTTGTGATCACACTTTTTTGGGCAGTGATCACAAATTTCACTTTTCTGCGCAAAAACCGCGCTATAGGCACATTGCCGGTTTACCCTGTCTTCAGTCCTGTTGGTATAGGGCCAACAGAGATGCATCAATACGGGACCCTACGCTCATGAACATCCACGAATACCAGGCCAAAGCCCTCTTGCGCAGCTATGGGGCGCCCGTTTCGGACGGTCGCGTCGTGTTGCGCGCCGAAGACGCCAAGACCGCGGCGGGTGAAATGGATGGCCCCCTTTGGGTGGTCAAGGCGCAGATCCACGCAGGCGGGCGCGGCAAGGGCACGTTCAAGG
>CAZITF010000529.1:0-1834 GCA_964542095.1 uncultured Rhodobacterales bacterium | reverse complement strand
GGGCCCGCCGCTGCGGGCGCTTTACGGGCGATTGCGCCGGACCGAGCCGCCGCAGTATCACCGCCATATCATCGCCGCCTTGCGGGCCGGAGACGAGCCGGGCCTGCGCCTCGCGGTGCGCTCCGACGTGACGCAAGGGTTAAGGATGTTGGCGAGTTGACGGGCGGGCTTAAGACTTTGGTAGCGCAGGAGGGTTAAGAACAGCCATGCTTCAAGGGGACGGCCATTCGCTGGGATGATTTTTCCGTATATGACTATGTCGATCATCTGATTTTCGTCCTTGCGCCTGACGCCGACAATCGCCCGGTTTACCGCTATCTCAACAAGGCGGGTCGCGAGCGGCTGGGCAAGCAGCGCGACCAGATCGAAGGCTATCCTGCGCACGAGATATTTGGCGGGCGCGCCGCCTATTCGGTGTATCGCCGTCAATGCGCGGCGTGGGATAAGGCGGGCCCGACGGAGTACGAGATCGCGTTGCCCATCGGGACGCAAACCATGTGGGCCCGCACCAGCCTCGTGCCGATCCGCGACGCGGATGGCACCATGATCCACATGGTCGGAACATCGCATGACATCACGGCCGAGCGTGACCAACTGCACGCCCATGTCCTGTCCGCGTCCAGCGCACAGGAACTGGAGGATATGGTGTGCATGGCCGCTCATGACCTGCGCAGCCCGCTGGGCAATCTCAAGACGCTTGCGGACATGATGCGCAAGGATTTTGTCGATCACGGGGATGGCAAGTCGCAATTGATCGACCTGATCGACTCGATTTCGGAATCGGCGTTGTCGGTGGTGGCGAGCATCATGGGGCAGGCGATGGGCCACGGCACGGATGACACCTGCGCGGCCTTTGACCTTGGCGAGATGTGCGATGACATCATGGTTCTGCTTGACCCGATCGGAACGCACAGCGTGTCCTACCCCCGTGTGAAGATCGAGGCGGACCGAACCGTGGTGCACATCATCCTGCGCAACCTGATCGATAACGCGATCAAGTATTCCGGCCAGCCGTCCGTCAAGATTTCCATCGACATGGGGGCCATGAACGCGGAGCGGTTGCTGTTCACTGTGCGCGACAACGGCGTCGGTTTCGAGGACAAGGCGTTCGACATGCAGCGCAGCGCCGGGGGCGCGGGGTATGGCGGCTTTGGCCTGCGCGGTGCCGCGCGTCTGGTGCGCGCGCGTGGCGGGCAACTGATGCTGTGCCGCCCACAGTCCGGGACAGGCGCGGAGATCAAGGTGGAATTGCCCGGTCGCGTCCTGCACGAGCAATCCGGGTCCGACACCGCGCTGCGCGCGGGATAGGCGTCAGGCGGCGAGGCCTTTCTGGCCCAGGTTCATGAATTTTTCGCGTCGTTGGGCGATCAGCGCCTTTGCATCCATCTGGCCCATCTCGTTGAGCATTGCGGCGATGGTCTTGCCCACGGCGGCCATGGTTTCGGACGAAAACCGGTGCGCCCCGCCCAGAGCCTCGGGGATGATCCGGTCGATCACGCCCAGTTGCTTGAGGTCCTGCGCAGTCAGGCGCAACGCCTCGGCCGCTTCGCGCATCTTTTCGGAATCCTTCCACAGGATCGACGCACAGCCTTCGGGGCTGATCACCGAATAGACCGAATGTTCGAGCATCGCGACCTTGTTGGCGGTGGCAAAGGCGACAGCGCCGCCCGATCCGCCCTCGCCGATGATCACGGAGACGATGGGCACGCCGATCTGCAGGCATTTCTCGGTCGAGCGGGCGATGGCCTCGGACTGGCCGCGTTCCTCGGCGCCTTTGCCGGGATAGGCGCCGGGGGTGTCGACAAACGTGATTACCGGCAGGCCGAAACGATCA
>CAZITF010000528.1:0-1838 GCA_964542095.1 uncultured Rhodobacterales bacterium | reverse complement strand
AAGCTGCAAGGGTCCGAGGCCAAGCGGTTGCTGGACGAGGCCAAGGCCAGCCTAGAGCCCGCGTGACAACACGGGATCGTTTGCTAAGCTGAGGACATGGAATTCGAACCGATCAGCACAACCCGCATGATCGCCTTGATGATCTCGGGCGGCCTGTTTGCCTGCGCGGGGCTTTACATGATGTTGCGCCCCCGGCCCGAAGGGGCGGCCAAGATCGAACTGTTCGGATTGAAATTCGAAAGTTCGTCCGCAGGACTTCTGGTCTTTGCCGTGGGAGCGGCGTTTCTGGCTACGCCGCTGTATGTGCCCGAGAAAACGGATGTGCCCGCCGTCGTCCCGCCTGTGGTGGCCCAGCCTGCACAAGTCACGCAGCCAGCGACAGCTTTGAAGCAACTACCGTCCACAAAGGGTGGCGAGACGTCGGAAGCACTCAGCACCGCTCCGGCTAGGCCACGCGATCCGGACCTAGTCGAAGAGGTTGAGCCCAACGGTCTGGCGCGCCAGGCGACGCCGATCCGTGTGGGCCAGACGGCCAGCGGGCTTGCAGAGTATCAGGATCAGGATTGGTTCGAATTGACAGTTCCGCAGACAGGTCTGGAGGGTCATGAAATTCGCCTGCGCTATGTGGCAGGTGTGCGGGCGCGCGCGGACGTCTATGATGCGCGTGAGCAGAATGTCGGCTTTCTGGAAGTGTCGGACGGGGTGCAATACCTGCCCATCACCAGCCAGTTTTCGGACAAGCTCTATTTCCGGGTGACTCGCGACGCGAGTTACGGCGAGGCGCGCTATGAACTGACAGTCATGCCACCCGAATAGCGCCTGACCATGCCAGAATACGCCCCCCTCGATCTGCCTGACGACCCCAAGCTTGCCGGCAACATCGCCCATTTCGCCCGCGCGCTGCGCCGCGCCGGCCTGCCCATCGGACCGGGCCGTCTGATCGACGCCATCGAGGCGGTGAGCGTGGCGGGCTTTACCGAGCGGCGCGACTTTTTCTGGACGCTGCATGCCTGTTTCGTCTCGCGCCCGGAACATCGCGCCGTCTTTGCCCAGATCTTTCGCCTCTACTGGCGTGATCCGCGTTACCTTGAGCACATGATGGCGGCGATGCTGCCTGCGGTGCGTGGCGTGCAGGAGGATCGCGGCGCACAGGCGGCGGAAAAACGGGCCGCCGAGGCGCTGCTTGATGGAGCCGTGGCCCCTGATTTCCTTGAAGACGAAGAAGAGCAGGGGACCGAGATCGAGATTGATGCCTCTCTGACCACATCTGCCGAGGAAAAGCTGAAGACCCTTGATTTCGAGCAGATGAGCACCGCAGAGATGGCGCAGGCCAAGGCGATGCTGGCCCGCATGAGCCTGCCCATCGACCCCACGCCCTCGCGCCGGTCGCGCATGGCCCAACGCGGACGTATCGATGCGGCGCGCACCCTTCGGGCCGCGATGCGCTTTGGCGGAGAGATGCGTGATCTGGAGTGGAAGACGCCCAAGGTGCGCTATCCGAACCTTGTGGTGTTGTGTGACATTTCCGGCTCCATGAGCCAGTATTCCCGCGTGGTGCTGCACTTTCTGCATGCGGTCAGCAACGCCAAGGGTGCGGGTTGGGCGCGGGTGCATGCGTTTACCTTTGGCACGCGACTGACCAACATCACCCGCCATTTGCGCACCCGCGACGTGGATGCGGCCCTGCGTGCCGCCGGGGCAGAGGCGCAGGACTGGGAAGGCGGCACACGGATCGGGGCTTGCCTTGAAGCCTTCAACCGCGACTGGTCACGCCGGGTTCTTGGGCAGGGGGCGGTGGTGCTGTTGATCACCGACGGGCTGGACCGGGACGACCCGGA
>CAZITF010000527.1:0-1851 GCA_964542095.1 uncultured Rhodobacterales bacterium | reverse complement strand
CCTTCCTTGGCCAGGCGTTCCTTGGCGCGCTGGGGATGATGAACATCAACCCCAGCGCGCCAAGGAACGCCTGGCCAAGGAAGGCCCCGGATTCGGCCTGCTCCTCCTGATCGCCGGTCCATTCGGCTTCGATCCCCGCGCCGAACGGGCCGGTGTCGAGCCATTTGGTCAGCTCCGCAATCCGCTCGTTGGCGTTGACAGGGATCATGCGCAGATCGCCGCCGTCCAGCGCGGCCTGAAGATCGACGCCCTTGCCGGTCTCGCCCGTGGACAGGACCGCATAGCGTGTGCCGTCTTCGGAGGTGATGGTGCCACTGGCCGAAGGGCGCAGCGTGGCGGCGATCACTTCGACATCGGCGCCGTCGATCACCTGCGTGGTGACCAGTTTTTGCAAGCCGTCCAGCACATCCGCCTTCACGTCGAAATAGCGGACCTGATCGACCCGGCTGATCTGGGCGAGTTCCGCCACGGGGGTGCGGGTGATGAAGTTTGCCAGCGGCACGAGGCCATCGCCGGTGCGCACCTTGAGCGTGTCGAGGGTCGACAGCACCCGGTCTTTTTCAGGCAGGCGGACGCGGATCTCGATTTCCTCGTCCGACGTGTCCACGCGCATCGTATCGAGCAGAATGCCGCGGGTCACCAATTGCACCATCGCGCCCACAGTGGCCACATCCGCACCGTAGCGGCCTGCGCTTTCGACATCCACGTCGATCTGCCAGTCGATGCCGGGCAGGGGGCGGGTGTCTTCGATCTTGACCAGACCGGGGGTGGTTTCGAACCGGGTGCGCGCCGTGCCTGCGGCACGCATCAGATCATCCCAGTTGTTGCCCTTGATGCGCAGATGCACGGGCTTGCCGCTGGCCGGACCCTGGGCGAGGTTCAGCACTTCGGTGCGGATTCCGGGGATCTGGGCCAACTGGCCGCTCAGCTCTTCCATCACGGTGTCGCCGTCAAACGCGTACGCCTTGATCTCGCGGGTGACGGTGTAGCCCAGGAGCGGGATGGTGAACCACGGTTCGGTCGCTTCGGGGCGTTCCTCCCACGGAATTGTTTCGAGCTGGATCTGGCCGATGGCGTCCTTGGGTGAACCGGCACCACCTGTGTTGGCATTCAGCCCGCCATTGCCCGCAAAGGCAAAAGCGCTGCGGATGCCGGGATGGCCGATGACCACCGCTTCGGCCTGGCGCAACAGGGCGTCTTTTTCCTCGAGGCTGAGGTTGCCGCGCGCCAGCACGTAGACGATGGCCTGCTCGGCCTCGGTCTCGACAAAGAACTCGACGCCCTTGTTGTTGTTGATGAAGTAGATGAGCGTGGTGCCGACAAAGACAAAGACGATCCCGAGCATGGCGATGGGCATCAGCGGATTGCCGACAATGCCCTGGATGAAATAGCCGAAGTTCGAGCGTTGGTAGCCCGATTTCACCCGCGCATTGCCCGACCCGAACATCCGACGACCCGCCCAGCGACCGGCCCAGCCCAGACGCACGAACAGCGCGCTTGCCGCCAGAAACGCGAGGATAATGCCGCCGATTGCAAACCCGGCGATCACAATCATGCCAAAGGCATAGGCAAAGACACTGACGAAAGTGGGCAGAACGGACCCGATCGTGTCCTGCTGGTCCATACCTGCAAGTGCCGCCGTGATGAAGCCCTGTAGTACCGGCAAAGCCCCAAGGCCCGCCAGCAGTACGGCGGCCAGCGGGAACAGCATGATATGCGCGAGCATGGGCAGGCGCGCGATGTTGCCGCTTTGCGAAGAGATCGCGCTGGTGATGCGCCCCAGCACACCGCCCATCACCGGCAGATAGATCAGCGCCACGATCAACGACGCGGACAGAACGAAGATCAGCG
>CAZITF010000526.1:0-1857 GCA_964542095.1 uncultured Rhodobacterales bacterium | reverse complement strand
CTGCGCGGGCTGCCCGTCTTCGACGCTGACCCTCAAGATGGGCATCGAGAACCTGTTGCGCCACTACATTCCCGAAGTGACAGAAGTGCGTCCCGTTGCCGTCTGAGACCTTTGCGGCCCGCTGCGACTGCGGTGCCTCCAGACTGACGATCCAAGGGCCACCGGCAACTGTGGCCTATTGTCATTGCAGCGATTGGCGACGCTCGACGGGGGCGCCCGTCGCGGCCTTTGCCGCCTTTGACGAAGCGGCGGTTCTCCCTGACCTGCCCGGTCACATGTTGCAAATCGGCGGCGTGCGACGCTGGACCTGCGCGACATGCGCCGCGCCACTGGGTGCCGCGTTCGACGACAACCTGCCACGTTCCGGCGCAACGGCGCGCACCCATCTGCCGGGGTCTGTGCCATGACTGCGCCGCTGGTTCTTGGCTTTGACACGTCCGGCCCCTACTGCGCCGCCGCATTGGTGCGCGGCGACGTCGTGCTTGATGTGCGTGTCGAGGATATGGCGCGTGGGCAGGCCGAACGGCTGATCGGTCTGCTCAACGACTGCCTTGCGGCCCGGAACCTGCAATGGAGCGATCTGGACGCCCTCGGAGTCGGGATCGGCCCGGGCAATTTCACCGGCATCCGCATCTCGATCAGTGCCGCGCGCGGACTGGGGCTGGGCTTGGGCATCCCGGTGGTTGGCGTGTCGCTGTTCGAGACCACGCAGCGTTTGTCGCAGTGGACGCAGACCGGCGTGCCTGCGCCACGCGGGCAGGTGTATTACCTCGACCCGGACAAGGCGGTCACGCCGGTTCTGCTCGATCGTGCGCCGACGTCGGCCTTCGCCCTGTCGAGCGCGCACAGCACCGAAGATCACGTGCGGACTATCGCCGCCCTTGCAGGCAAACGCGCGGACGCGAGTGTGCCACCGCCCAAGCCACTTTATGTCAAACCGCCCGATGCGGCCCCGGCCCGGGATGCGCCGCCGCGCGTGCTGTCGTGACACCGCAGGACCTGGCGGCGTTGCACGCGGTGGCCTTTGACCGGGACAGGCCATGGTCGGCCAACGAATTCGCCGCCCTGCTGGACAGCCCCCATTGCCACCTCACGCACAGCGCGCACGGCTTTGCCCTCTGGCGGGCGGTGGCGGGCGAGGCCGAGTTGCTGACCATCGCCACCCACCCCGACCACCGCCGACGGGGGGTCGCGAGCGGACTGATGCGTGACTGGATGAGCGAGGCGCAAAGCAAGGCCAGCACCGCCTTCCTCGAAGTGGCGGCCGACAATGCGGCCGCCACGGCACTTTACTTGAAATTCAGCTTTGAAATCGTCGCGCGCAGGGCGGGCTATTACAAGCAGGCGGATCGCGTCGCAGACGCCCTGATCCTGCGCGCGCGCCTTCCCTTCTCTGTTTTGAAAAAATCCTCGGGGGGGCTGCCCCGCTAGGGGCGGCCGGGGGCAGACAGCCCCCGCCCAACGGAACAGCGTATCGCAAGGTCAGGCGTTCATGCACTGACCCCAACACCAAAAAGCGGTTGACCCCATCCCACCCCTGCGGCCTAATCCCGCCTGATCACTGCGATCCCGGGCGCACCGTGCTCTTGGTGCCGCCCCAAACATAAACTCGGGAGACCTGACCACATGACACTCATGCAGAAATTCCTCGGCGCAAGCGCTGCACTGGCCCTGACGGCAGGTGCTGCGACAGCCGAACCTGCCCTGATCTTCGACCTTGGCGGCAAATTCGACAAATCCTTCAACGAAGCGGCCTTTAACGGGGCCCAGCGTTGGGCCGAAGAAACCGGCGGCAAATTCCTCGAGATCGAACTGCAATCCGAAGCGCAGCGCGAACAGGCCCTGCGCCGCTTTGCC
>CAZITF010000525.1:0-1861 GCA_964542095.1 uncultured Rhodobacterales bacterium | reverse complement strand
GAGAACTCGGCGTCAAGGTTGCCGAGGTCGGATCCACCCCGCCCGGCCTGTCGCGCGTCATAGCCGTCGATCTGGCCAAACTGCACGTCACCCGTCTGCGCCATGAAGCCGTCGATCACCCGGTGAAAGACGACGCCGTCATAGGCCCCTGCCTTTGCCAGTTCGGTGATGCGCGCGACATGGCCGGGGGCCACATCCTCGAACAGATCGATGGAGATCACGCCATTGGCCTCACCGGCAACGGTGATGTCGATGCCGGTGGCGACGGCGGGCGTCGCCAGCAGGGCCAGCAGGGCCGCGGATTTACCCAACATCGGCGGCCACCTTGACGCTGATCATCCGGTCGGGTTCGGCTGGCGGCTCGCCGCGCGTGATGGCATCCACATGTTCCATGCCCGCAACGACCTGACCATAGACGGTGTACTGTCCGTTCAGGAAATCGTTGTCCTTGAAATTGATGAAGAACTGGCTGTTGGCACTGTCCGGATTGGACGAACGCGCCGCGCCCAGCGATCCGCGCGCATGGGGAATCTTGGAGAATTCGGCAGGCACATCGGGCTTGTCCGATCCGCCGGTCCCGGCCATGCGGATGTTGAACCCGTCTTCCATGTCGCCGTGCTGCACGTCGCCCGTCTGCGCCATGAAGCCGTCGATGACACGGTGAAACGCGACATTGTCGTATTCACCGGCGCGCGCCAGTTCCTTCATCCGCTCCACATGCCGGGGGGCCACATCGGGCATCAGCGCAATCGTGACGGTGCCGCCCTTGAGTTCCATCAGGATCGTGTTTTCCGGGTCTTTGATCTCGGCCATATCTGTCGTCTTTCCTCATATTTATTTGCCCACCTACCTATGCCGAGAGCATCGCAGGGACAAGTCGTGCATTGACCCTTGGGCCATTTGCCGCGATGCAAGACGCATTCGCAGGACAGGAGGCCGATATGGGCTGGAAGACGCTGGACGACATGGACCTTTCGGGCAAACGCGTGCTGACGCGGGTGGACATCAACGTCCCCGTCGAGGATGGCCGCGTGACGGATGCCACACGGATCGAACGCATTGCACCCACGATCAGGGACATCCGCGCCAAGGGCGGCAGCCCGGTGCTGCTGGCCCATTTCGGGCGGCCCAAGGGCAAACCCGTGCCCGAGATGTCGCTGGCCCCGCTGGTTCCGGCGCTCGAGGCGGCCTTTGGCTGTCCGGTCACCTTTGTCGAGCGGCCGAGCCGCGAGTGGATCGACGCGCAACCAAACGATGCGGTCATTCTGGTCGAGAACACCCGCTTTACCCCGATGGAAGAGGCCAATGATCCAAAAATGGCGCAATTCCTCGCCTCGCTGGGCGACGTGTTCTGCAATGACGCCTTTTCCGCCGCGCACCGCGCGCATGCCTCGACCACCGGCGTCGCACATCTGCTGCCCTCCTGCGCGGGCCGCCTGATGCAGGCCGAGCTGAGCGCGCTCGAAGCGGCGCTGTCCAATCCCACCCGCCCCGTGGGCGCGGTCGTGGGGGGGGCCAAGGTGTCGACCAAGCTCGACCTGCTGGAAAATCTCGTGGCCAGGATCGACGTGCTGGTGATCGGCGGCGGCATGGCCAACACATTCCTCGCAGCGCAAGGCGCACAGCTGGGGGCCTCGCTGCAAGAGGCCGACCTGCACGACACCGCCCGCGCGATCCTGACGGCGGCGGAAAAGGCCGGCTGCCGGGTGATCCTGCCCAGTGACGGGCGCGTGGCGCGAAAATTCGAGGCAGGCGCGCCGCATGACATCGTCGCACTGAACGCCGATACCGAGCTGGAGGCGGACTAGATGGTGGTGGATGCGGGTGACACTTCTGCCGCGCTGATCTCGGACACCTTCGC
>CAZITF010000524.1:1641-1867 GCA_964542095.1 uncultured Rhodobacterales bacterium | reverse complement strand
GATGATCAACGCAGGCGAAGGCGGGATCATGATCACCGACGATGCCGACCTGGTGGCGCGGGCCATCATCATGTCCGGCGCCTACGAGCACAATTGGAAGAAACACCCCGTGCTCCAGGACGCCTTTGCCGCGCACCAGAACCGCCTGCCGCTCTACAACCTGCGCATGTCGAATCTTTCCGCCGCCGTGATCCGCCCGCAACTGCCGCATCTGGCGCGCCGGGTA
>CAZITF010000524.1:0-1593 GCA_964542095.1 uncultured Rhodobacterales bacterium | reverse complement strand
CCGCATATCCTCGTCCCCGACCCTCTCAACGGCGAAGTGCGGGCACCGGATTCGATCCAGTTCAACCTGATCGACTTGAGCGACAGCCAGGTTGCGACCTTTGTTAAGGCCGCCGATGCCGACGGGGTCAAGGTGCAGGTCTTCGGGGCCAGCGCCGACAACGCCCGCGCCTTCTGGAACTGGCAGTTCATCCCCGACCTGCCGGAACTGCCGCACACGCGCAAAATGCTGATGCGGGCCTGCGATGTGCGCCTGCCGGTGCATCTGCCGACGCACACGCTCGATGCCGTCGCGGACGTGCTGCTGCACGCCGTCAGCACCGCAACGGAGTCGCGGGCGGCCTGAGCGTTCATTTCTTCTGGCTGAAAATACTGCGGGGGAGGCGGAGCCGGGGGCAGAGCCCCCTATGCCCCGTGTGTCCCAAACGCTACTCTGGGCCCATGACAAACCTCTCGAACGGTGCCGCCTGGATGGGCGGCCGGATCCTCCCCATCGCCGAAGCCGCCATTCCCGTCACCGATTGGGGGTTGACCCACAGCGACATCGCCTATGACGTGGTGCCGGTCTGGCAGGGCGCTTTCTTTCGGCGGGACGACTACGTCACCCGTTTCATCGCCTCTCTGACGGCAGGGCGTTATGACATCGGCATGGATCACAACGCCATCTGCGCGGCCCTGCACGAAATGGTCGCGGCCAGCGGACTGGGCGATGCCTATGTCGCCATGGTCGCCGCCCGCGGGCGCAACCCCATCCCGGGCAGCCGCGATCCACGCGACTGTGCCAACCACTTCTATGCGTGGTGCGTGCCTTACGTGCATATCGTCAAACCCGACCTCGCCGCCAAGGGCACATCCGTCTGGATCGCCAGGTCCGTGCGGCGCATCCCGGCCGACAGCGTGGACCCGAAGGTCAAGAACTACCACTGGGGCGATTTCACCTCCGGCCTGTTCGAGGCCAAGGACCGGGGCTATGAAACCACGCTGCTGCTCGATCACGCGGGCAATGTCACCGAAGGGCCGGGGTTCAACGTCTTCGCCGTGTTCGGCAGCACGGTGGTGACACCCGATCAGGGCGTGCTGCACGGCATCACGCGCAAGACCGTGCTGGATATGTGCGCCGAGGCCGGGCTCGAACCCGAAACACGGCCCCTGCCCCTCGACGAGTTCTGGGGCGCGGACGAAGTGTTCCTGTCCTCTTCCGGCGGCGGCGTCATTCCGGTCGCACAGGTGGATGACCGCCACTTCTCAAACGGCGCGGCGGGGCCGGTCGCGGCGGGGCTGCGGACACGCTATTTCGACTGGATCATGCGGGACGAATACCGCACCACGGTGATATCTCCGTAAGGCGCACCTCCCGGTGCGCCCCGCGCGTTCAGGACAGCTTGGAAAGCTTCGCCTGCAACTCGGCCAGCTGCTTCTTGATGGTGGCGAGGTCCTCGGCGTCCTCCTCCTTTTCCGGCTCGGGCGCCGACCCACCGGTCCAACCCGGCGTCAGCCCGCCCGTCATCGCCTTCATGAAGGCCTCCTGCTGCGCCTGCATCAACTCGAAGCCGGGCATCTTGGCCATCGGGTTCAGGGCGGTGACGTTCTCCAG
>CAZITF010000523.1:0-1869 GCA_964542095.1 uncultured Rhodobacterales bacterium | reverse complement strand
ATCTCGGGCTGCATCAACGCCTGTGGCCACCACCACGTGG
This sequence comes from uncultured Rhodobacterales bacterium, assembly GCA_964542095.1. Lineage (GTDB taxonomy): Bacteria > Pseudomonadota > Alphaproteobacteria > Rhodobacterales > Rhodobacteraceae > Tateyamaria. Next base: position 1,829 of record CAZITF010000523.1, on the reverse strand, counting down.
GTCATATCGGTATCCTCGGCCTCGACCGGGCTGGCGTGGAAAACTACCAGATCACACTGGGCGGCGATCACACCGAAACGGCCGCTGTCGGCGACCGCGTCGGCCCCGGTTTCTCGGCGGACGAGATCGTGCCGGCGGTCGAACGGATCGTGGACACGTATCTCGACCTGCGCAGCGGTGCCGAAGAGACCTTTATCGACACCTACAGACGCATCGGCATGGCCCCGTTCAAGGCGGCCCTCTATCCCGAAACGCGTGTGGCGGCAGAGTAGGTCCACATGCTTCATTTCGCCAGGAAAACCGCCCCCGGAGGGTCGGCCCGCCCCGTGGCCGACGTGATGGTCAGCGCGCTCAATGCCCGCCTGACCCATCACGGCGCCACGGACGTGCTGCGCGCGGCCTTTGACGCGGTGCCCGACCTTGCGCTGGTGTCCAGTTTCGGAGCGGAATCGGTGGTGCTGCTGCACCTGGCGGCGATGGTGAAACGGGACGTTCCGGTGATCTTCATCGACACCGAGATGCTGTTTGCCGAGACGCTGGTCTATCAGCAGGAGGTGGCCGAGCGGTTGCGGCTGAGCAACGTGACAATCATTCGCGCGCACGATCTGGCGCGGCGCGATCCGGGCAATGTCCTGCACAGGAGCGACACAGATGCCTGCTGTGCCCTGCGCAAGACGCAACCTTTACAGGCCGCCCTCGCCCCCTACAGGGGCTGGATCACCGGGCGCAAACGGTATCAGTCCGGCACCCGCGCGGCGCTAGAATTCTTCGAGGTCGAGGAGGGAACGGGCCGGATCAAGGTCAACCCGCTGGCCCGCTGGGCACCTGCGGATGTGCGTGAATACATGGAAGAAAACCGCCTGCCCCGCCATCCACTGGTGGCAAGGGGATACCCGTCGATCGGCTGTGCGCCCTGCACCTCGCCGGTGGCACAGGGCGAAGACCCCCGCGCCGGGCGCTGGCGCGATCAGGACAAGGACGAATGCGGCATCCATTTTGTGAATGGCCGAATGGTGCGAACAGGAGCAGAAACATGACGATTATCGTGACGGATCAGGGCTTTGGCCCCGACACATGGGATCGCGGCTATACCCCGCTGGGCGAGGCCGCCAATGATGCGGTCGCCCTTGATGTGCCATCGGATGCCGATCCCGACACCATCCCGCTGAACGCGGAAATCATCCGCGTGGATTTCCCCGGATTCGCTGACGGGCGCGGATTTACCATCGCGCGGATGCTGCGACTGCGTGGCTATCGCGGGCGTTTGCGCGCGCAGGGCCACGTGATTGCGGATCAATACGCCATGGCGCGCCGGTCGGGCTTTGACGAGGTCGAAATCAGCCAGAGCCTCGCCGCCCGGCAGCCCGAGGACCAGTGGCAATTCCGCGCCGACTGGCAGACCCATGACTACCAGTCCCGTCTGCGGGGCGCCGCGAACAGCTAGGCACAACACCCCCCCTCCTGACATGGATCAAGGCGCGCGACGTTGCGCCGCCTTATCCCTCACCCAGAAATCCCTTTCTTAATGGAGCGGTGCAGGTGTAAACCCGCGCTGATACAGACATGACAGAAGCTCGCCCCGTGAACCAAGCCACCGCCCAGAAGGCCACACCGACCCTGCCCGATGCCCAGACCGTGACGCAGGTGCGGCACTACACGGACCGGCTGTTTTCCTTCCGCGTGACGCGGCCTGCCTCGCTGCGCTTTCGTTCGGGCGAGTTCGTGATGATCGGCCTGATGGGCGATCCGGACGCAAAGACCGGCAAGGTGAAACCACTGCTGCGCGCCTATTCCATCGCCTCGCCCAGCTGGGACGAGGAACTGGAGTT
>CAZITF010000522.1:0-1895 GCA_964542095.1 uncultured Rhodobacterales bacterium | reverse complement strand
GGCATCGTCAAACGTGCTGAGTACGAAGAGTTCCTGCAGGTGATTTCTCCGTGGGAGCGCGAGCATCTGCTGATGAACGTCTGAAACGGCAACCCGGCCCTCCGGGGGGGATTTTTTCAAAACAGAGAAGTCCATGAACCTGCTTTATGCCAATGATCGTGCCGGAGCCTATCCTGACAGCTGGTATGCCGCGACAAGCGATATCCCGGCAGAACGCCCCGCCTTGCGCGGTGCGTTGCGTGCCGATGTCTGTGTGGTCGGCGCGGGCTATACCGGGTTGTCGGCGGCCCTGCATCTGGCACAGGCCGGGCACAAGGTGGTGGTGCTCGAGGCCCATCGCGCGGGGTTCGGTGCCTCTGGGCGCAATGGCGGGCAGTTGGGCTGGGGGCAGCGGCTTGATCAGCCGTCGCTGGAAAAGCTGGTGGGCATGGAGGCCGCCCGCGAACTCTGGGCGCTGGGGCAGGATGCGCTTTGCCTCGTCAAGTCGCTGATCCGCGATCACGGGATCGAGTGTTACCTGCGCCCCGGCCTCGCCCATGTCGCCGAGAGCAGGGCCGAGGTGAAAGACCTGCACGCCTATGCCGACCACATGGCCCGACACTACGACGTGGATATGGACGCGATGGACGCGGACGCGCTGCACGCCCTGTGCCCCTCGCCCGCCTACAAGGGCGGGATCATGCACCGCGCGGCAGGCCACCTGCACCCCTTGCGCTTTGCTCTCGGCCTCGCGCGGGCCGCCGAAGCGGCGGGCGCGGTCCTTTGCGAGCGCAGCACCGTGACCGGCATCGCGCGCGGCGCGCAGATCACCCTGCGCACCGAAGCCGGATCGGTCATCGCAGACCACGTGATCCTCGCCTGCAACGGCTATCTGGGCGATCTTGACCGCCGGGTGGCGCGCAACGTCATGCCCATCAACAATTTCGTCGCCGCCACCGCGCCGCTGGGGCAAGAGGCCGCGCGCGTGCTGACACAGGACATCGCCGTGGCCGACAGCCGGTTCGTGGTGAACTATTTTCGCCTCAGCCACGACAAACGCCTGCTGTTCGGCGGCGGGGAAAGCTATGGCTACCGCTTTCCCGGCGACATCGCGGGGCTGGTGCGCAAGCAGATGGTCCAGATCTTTCCCCATCTGCATGACATCTCCATCGACTACGCATGGGGCGGCACCCTCGCCATCACGATGAAGCGCCTGCCCTATCTGGCGCGCATCGCGCCCAACATCCTGTCGGCTTCGGGTTATTCCGGGCACGGCATCGGCACGGCCACCCATGCGGGCAAGCTGATGGCCGACGCCATCAACGGGCAGGCGCACGGATTTGACACCATGGCCGCGATCCCGGCACAGCCCTTTCCGGGGGGCGCGCGCCTGCGCGCACCGCTGCTGGCCCTGGCGATGACCTGGTACGCGCTGCGCGACCGCCTCGGCGTCTAGCATCCGGGCCACACACAGCTGACAAACCGGCGGTGACCCGCGCGGGTTTAACAAAACCGTTTCTTTTTCCCGCGAACAGTTTTAGAAAACCGAAAACTGGCGATAAGGATTCTGAAATATGCCTCTTCCCGACATGCACAGCGCCGAAGCCATCCCCGAAGGCGCCCGCGCCGACATCGACCGCCTGCTGAGCTCGGGCGACCTGTTCCGCTACACCGCCGACAGCGATGCCCCGGTGTCCCTGCTCGAGACCGAGTTCGCACAGATGATGGGATCGAAATTCGCGCTCGCCGTGTCCTCCTGTTCTGCCGCGCTTTTCCTGTCGCTCAAGGCGCTGAACCTGCCGCGCGATGCGCGCGTGCTGATCCCCGGCTTTACCTTTGCGGCGGTGCCGTCTTCGGTGATGCATGCCGACTGCCTGCCTGTCTTGTGCGAAGTGGGCGACAACTACCGCATCGAC
>CAZITF010000521.1:0-1898 GCA_964542095.1 uncultured Rhodobacterales bacterium | reverse complement strand
TCCCCCGTTCCGCCAGCCAGCAGTCGAACGGGCTGGGCGACATGCCCGCCGTCACGGTGAACACCCGCAAGCGGTCATTGAGCGCCTTGTCAGCCGCCGCCACATAGCCCAGCATCACGTCCGAATGCCCCGCCAGCAGCTTGGTCACGGAATGGATGACGATGTCGGCCCCGTGGTCGAAGGCGCGCAAGGCGCGCGGCGTGGTAAAGGTGTTGTCGACAACCAGCAGGACGCCGGTTTCCCTGGCCAGCGCCGACAGGCCCAGAATGTCGGCCACCCGCAAGGTGGGGTTGCTGACCACCTCGACGAGGATCATCCGGGTCTCGGGGCGGATCGCGGCGCGCACGGCGGCCACATCGCCGGGGTCGACCATGGACGTCGCGATGCCCAGACGCGGCAGGTCTTCGGACATCATGCGCAGGGAGCGGCCATAAAGCTGGTTGCCGCCGATCACGTGATCGCCCGCCTTGGTCAGGCCCAGCAGTACGGCAGACACGGCGGCCATACCGGAGGAGACCACGACGCCCATGTGCGGTGCCCCTTCCATCGCGTCGATGGTGCGTGCGACGACATCGGCATTGGGGTGTCCCTCGCGGCTGTAGGTATAGCCGTGCAGCGCGCCTTCGTATTGCGCATCGAGCATATCGGGGGTGTCGGATGCGTAGACGACCGAGGGCGACAGCGGTGTGGCAACAGGGCGCGACGCACTTTCGGGCAGCGGCACCGGGCGCATGATCGATCCGCGATCGTTCTTCATGGTCTGATTTCCGTCATCGTGTCGCGAAAGCGGCGCATGTTGTCCTGATAGTGCAAGGCAGAGACGCGCAAAGACTGGATGGCGGTCTCGTCCAGTGCGCGCACCACCTTGCCGGGGATGCCGATGACGAGGGAGCCGTCCGGGATTTCCTTGCCTTCGGTGATCAGCGCCCCTGCCCCGATCAGGCAGTTCTTGCCGATCTTCGCCCCGTTCAGCACCGTCGCCCCCATGCCAATCAGCGAATTGTCCCCGATGGTGCAGCCATGCAGCATGACCTTGTGGCCGATGGTGCAGCCCGCGCCGATGGTCAGCGGAAACCCGGCATCGATATGCATGACGCAGTTTTCCTGCACATTGGACCCTTTGCCGATGCGAATTTCTTCGTGGTCGGCGCGGATTGTGCAGCCGAACCAGACACTTGCGCCCGTTTCCAGAACCACTTTTCCGATCAGGTTGGCATCCGGGGCCACCCAGGTGTCATGCGCGATCTGCGGCGAGACATCGCCAAGGGCATACAGGGTCATTTCAGCTCCTCGAACTGGGTTTGCAGGGCGCGCACGTGGTCGGTGAGTTCGGGTTGTTGCAGGCGGCGCAGGCGGGTGGCTTCGATGATGGTCTTCAACTGCGCTTCTGTCTGGTCGAGATCGTCGTTGACCAGCACGAAATCGTAGGAATCCCAGCGGCTGATCTCGTCCCAGCTCTTGCGCATCCGTTTCTTTATCACATCGTCGCTGTCCTGATCGCGCGCGACAAGGCGGCGGTGCAGTTCGGTGATCGAGGGCGGCAACAGAAAGATCGACAGGGTATGCGCCCCCATATCCGAATTGCGGATCTGTTGTGCGCCTTGCCAGTCGATGTCGAACAGCACGTCATGCCCCGCCTCGATGGCTGCCGCGACGGGCCCCTTGGGCGAGCCGTAGAAATTGCCGAACACATGGGCATGTTCCAGCATCTCGCCCCGTTTGACCGCACCCTTGAAATCGGCCACGGACAGGAAATGATAATGCTCGCCATCGACTTCACCCGGACGGGCATCGCGGGTGGTGGAGGAGACCGAAAACACGATGTCGCTGTCCCAGTCACGCAGGCGGTGGGCCAGCGTGCTTTTGCCCGCGCCCGAAGGCCAGGACAGGATGATCAG
>CAZITF010000520.1:0-1903 GCA_964542095.1 uncultured Rhodobacterales bacterium | reverse complement strand
CATCTTGCGGTCGCGCAGGGCCTGCACGAAACGGTACATGAACTGCTCGGCAGACAGGTAGAGCACATTCATGCCCGGCTGACGGGCGCGCAATTCCCAGGCGATGGCGTGCATCAGGTGGGTCTTGCCCAGACCCACGCCGCCATAAAGGAACAGCGGGTTGAAGGTGACCGGCCCGCCTTCGGCCACGCGGCGGGCGGCGGCATGGGCCAGTTCGTTGGGCTTGCCCACGACGAAGCTGTCAAAGGTGAACCGGTTGTCGAGTGCGGCAGCGGACAGCGCGGATGAGGCGCTTTGCGCGGCAGGGGCCGTGGCGGCGGGCACAGGCGCATCAAGTGCGGAGGGGCGGGCCTGTGAATTTGCCGCGACCGAAAAGCTGAGACGGCGCACGCTGTCATATTCGGACTTCAGCTCATGCAGGATCAGATCCGAAAAGTTCTGACTTACATAATTCCCCATGAAATTCGTCGGAACGTCAAAGGTGACGATCCCATCTGTCATACCCCGAAACCTGAGCGGTTCTATCCACGTCGTGTAATTGTTCTGACCTACGGTCTTCAGCAGCCGTTTTCTCAGCTGTCCCCATTCTTGTTGTGTCATGTGTGCACTATTATCCTTTCCGCCACCTCTGTCCGGCGATCATCGGCTCGCCGAAATTGCCCATCCCATAAGCTCGGGGCAGACCGTCATCCCTGCGCTGCCTTGCGACAGCGCATCCGGTCCAGTTGGAAATCACAGATCGCACACGTATCGGCACCCTTTGACCGGGCATCTTTGACGCGCATTCCGCTCACCAATCTAATTTGACAGGTTCAGCAGCAGCACCAGAGTGTGCACTAAAACGCGGGAAATGCTCGCAGCAGCATGTCCCGATCCAGTCACCGATGCATTGCAGCATGCACCCGCTTCCGGCCTGTCCCCCCAAGGCGATTCCTGATCGCATGACGGTGGTATCAAGTTCGTTCGCAGGCCGTCTACTGATCTTGCGTCTTGACTCGAACTTTCTGAAAAAAGAATCTGTGCGAGCCTTGTTTTTATGGAGAAAACACAAAAAGCGCCGCAAAAATGCGACGCCCTTTAATTTCATGTGTGGGTTGTGTCAGCCCAGAGCCTTCACGCGGGCCGATAGGCGCGACATTTTCCGCGACACGGTATTCTTGTGGTAAACGCCCTTGGTCACGCCGCGCATCAGCTCTGGCTGGGCGGCCTTGAGGGCGGCGCCTGCCGCGTCCTTGTCACCGGAGGCAATCGCCTCTTCGACGCGGCGCAGATAGGTGCGGATGCGCGAGCGACGCGCCTTGTTCACTTCAAAGCGTTTGTCGTTTTGACGGGCCCGCTTTTTGGCCTGAGGCGAATTTGCCATTTTATCTCGTCCCAATATTGGTGCGGTAGTTTCAGAAGTCCCGGTCTTTAGGCGCGACTCGGTTGCCTGTCAAGCGGATGGAGGGTCCGGAGGGGGCGCTGCCCCCGCTGACGCTCCCCCGCAGTATTTTCAGCCAGAAGAAATCCACCACTCCTTTGACCTTCTTCTGGCCAAAAATACTGTGGGGGAGGCCCGGAGGGCCGGGGGCAAAGCCCCTATTTGTCGCGGAACTGCGCAGTGCGCTTTTCCAGGAAGGCTTCCATGCCTTCCTTCTGGTCTTCGGTCGCGAACAGCGAATGGAACACGCGCCGTTCAAACAGCAACCCTTCGCGCAGCGGCGTTTCGAAGGATTTGTTCACCGCTTCCTTGATCGCCATGGTCGAGATCATCGATTTTTCGGCGATCTTGTGGGCGGCGGCCATCACTTCTTCCATCAGTTTCTTGGGCGACACCACGCGGCTGACCAGCCCGGAGCGTTCGGCCTCGGCGGCGTCCATAAACCGGCCCGTCAGGTTCATGTCCATCGCCTTGGCCTTGCCC
>CAZITF010000519.1:0-1907 GCA_964542095.1 uncultured Rhodobacterales bacterium | reverse complement strand
CGCCCGGTCGAGCTTTTGGCATTGGCCACCGCCTGCACGCTTGCGGGCAGCGACAGACGCTCCATCAAGGGCACCACATAGACGCAGCCCTTTTCCAGGACGGCCCCGTTGCTCAGGTCGACGCGGTGCATTTCGAATTCTTCGAGCCGGTCGGCGACGGTGCGCCCGTGCCCGGCCAGAAAAGAGGCCCGCACGCGATAGGCGACCTGCCCGAGGCGCAGGTCGAGGCTGGCGGGCTGGATTTGTGCAGGCGTGATCGCGGGTCGTGCCGAAATCTCGCCGCGCGCGATCATGTCGTTCAGCTGACTGTCTGCAAGTACACCGGTCATCCTGTCCCCCCGTGGGCGTTGCTGATCATAGCGGAGAGCAGGTGAGGCCCCGTAGCGCTGGGGCGGGTGTAAATGGTCGGGCTAGCAGGACTCGAACCTGCGACCTTCCGTCCCCCAGACGGACGCGCTACCAGGCTGCGCCATAGCCCGACGTGAGGGGTGTCATACCGGATTTGCGCGGCGAGGCAAGGGTGAATGCGCACCGAATGCAGTCTCTTTAGCGTGGATCGTGCCGGGCACGGGCCATCTGGTCCCTCAGGGCGGTCAATTGGGCCACCAGTGGGCGCAGTCCGTTCACCTGGGCCGGTGTCAGCTTGCGCAGCATGACGGCTTTGGTCAGCGCAGAAGGGGCGATGTCTTCGCTGCTGGTGTCGGTCTCGTCGGGAATGTCGATGACGCGCGGGCGCGGTTTGGGCGCGGCCTCGGCCACGGGTTCGGCCGCGGGTTCGGGCGTCGGCTCGGGTGGCGGCGGGCGTGAAAAGACCGGAAGCGGTTCAATGTCGGCTTCGGCTTCTGGCTGCGCGTCCGTTTGCGGGGCGTCCTTGAGTGAAGCGAAGGAGGCCGCCTTGATCTCGGGCGCAGGTGCCGGCTCGTCCCCGGGCAAAGCCGCCGCCTCTGCCGCCGCTGGTGCGGCGTCAGTTTCGCGCGCAGGCGCCGCTTCAACCTCAGGGGCAGGGCCGGGCTGCAACGCTGGTGTCGGTTCATCCGCTGGCGTTGGCGCGGGGGGCTCGTCTTCTACCGGGTCCTGCACAGGCGGGCTGGTCGCGACAGAGGTCGGGACCGGTTCGGCGGGTGATTGGATCGGTTCGGGCGCCTCGTCCCACATATCCACCATTTCCGGCGTGTCGGTGGCGCCGAACGGGCCCTGCGGTTCTTCGGCGCGATCAGCCGAGGCGGATGCCTGTTCGGCGGGCACAAAGTCGGGGGTCAGGGTCGGGATGTCCGGCGCACGGGGCACCGGCTCCGCATCCGGGTCAGGCGCAGGCTCGCTTGCACGCATGAACGAGGGCAGGGCGGTGTCCCGCCTGGGCCCGTCGTCGTCAGCCTCTTCCCCGTCCGGTGCCGCATCGGGTACACGCGGCGGCAACGGGGCATGGTCCAGACCGAACGGTGCATCCTCGTCCTGCGCGGACATCTCGACATCATCACCCAAGCGCGTGACCAGATCACCGTCAAGCGTGGCCGAGGTGTCCTCATCCAGCGGCGGGGACAGGTCGGCCACATGCGCCACGCCCTCTTCGCGCAGGATTTTCTGGACGCCTTTGATGGTCAGCCCATCGTCATGCAGAAGTTTGCGAATCCCGCCCAGCAGCAACATGTCGGCGGGGCGGTAATATCGGCGCCCGCCCGCGCGCTTGACCGGTTTGACCTGGGCGAACTTGCTTTCCCAGAACCGCAGGACGTGGCTTTGTACGCCCAGCCAGTCGGCCACTTCGGAAATGGTGCGAAAGGCGTCGGCGGATTTTGCCATCGGCTCTACGACTTGTTGCCGCTCGCGACGCGGTCTTTCATCAGGTGAGAGGGGCGAAAGGTCAGGACCCGGCGCGGATTGATCGGCACTTCTTCGCCTGTCTTGGG
>CAZITF010000518.1:0-1927 GCA_964542095.1 uncultured Rhodobacterales bacterium | reverse complement strand
TGTCGATGCGCGGCCCTTCGGCCACGGAAAATCCCATCTCGGCGAAAATGGCCGTGACCTCTTCGCTGACCTGGCTGATCGGATGGATCGTGCCCGCGGGGCGGTGGCGCGTCGGCAGGGTCACGTCCAGCCATTCGCTGCGCAGCCGTTCATCGAGGGCGGCATCGGCCAATGCGGCCTTCTTGGCGGCCAGCGCGCTGTTGATCTCGTCCTTGAGCGCGTTCAGCGCCGGGCCCGCCAGCTGACGTTCCTCGGGCGTCATGCGCCCCAATTCGCGCATCTTGAGCGCCACTTCCCCCTTCTTGCCCACAGCGGCGAGGCGAATCGCCTCCAGCGCGGCCTCGTCGCCCGCGTCGGCAATCTGGGTCAGGTATTTGGCTTTGAGATCATCCATCATTTCGGCTCCGTCCCCGGTCATGGGCGGAGTAGTCTTTCAACCACCGCAGCGCAAGCCATCAGCGGCTTTTCAACCTCCGGCATACGCATCCGTCGGCAAATTGGTGTCAAATTCGGAAAAAATGGGACACCGTATGTTGACACTGTTGAGAATTGCGCCGCGATATGTTTGGGTTTCGTCTACGGATAGATGGTTTGGGCCACATGACTGCCATATGTGTGGGGAAATTTATTGAAAATCGCCCATGGCTGTCGTCCGGACGGATGCATTGACTGGTCTTGGGGGACAGCGCAATGGCGAAACTGACGATGAACACACCGGGGCGGAAGTCCCCCCGGGAGGCGGATTTTGTACCGCCGAAACGCAACACGATCCCGAAATGGATGATGGTCGGCGGCGGGGCTCTGTTTCTGGTGATGTTCACCGGACTGGTCGTGACGACCACGCTCTTGATCGCTCAGACCAACCGATCAGGGGCCGTTGCGCTGGGCTTCCCGCAAGAGGTTGAAGACCCGGTTGCATCCGATCTGGACAACACCGTCACACGGCAAGAGGTAAGCCTGCTTCAATCGGGCGATGCGGTTGAAGCGCCGGGTGTCGCCGACCGGGTCCAAATTGCCGACCCTGTGGTGAGGCCGGCGGTCAGGATGTCGAAATCCATCGAAGTGATCGCGGCCACCCCGCCCAAACTCGGGCTCGGGGCAGAGCATCGCTATCGGGTGCCCAACTGCGTCGATTACCTCGATACGTTGGTCAAGATCGCGACGGTGCGCTTTCCGATCGGCAGCGACGTGCCATCGCAAACCGACATGATCCGGGCGCGCAACATTGCCACCGCCGTGGCCACCTGCGACGAGGTCAAGGTGATCGTCGAGGGCCATTCGGACCGCCGTGGCAACGAAGACCTGAACATGCGGCTCAGCTGGTTCCGGGCACAATCCGTGATCGATCAGTTGCAGCGCGAAGGGTTCGACATCTCGGCCATGCAGCCGCGCGGCTTTGGGGCGACACGGCCCATCAACCTGTCGGGCACGATCTCGGGCGAAGCGGTCAATCGGCGGGTGCAATTCGCGCTTGCCCCCCGCAAGGCACCGGACCCCGTGCGGTTGAGCAGCAACTGACCCGACAACCCTCAGGGCATCACGCGCTCGCACAAACAAAAAAGCCGCTCCCTGCCAGGAGCGGCTTTTTCAATTCTCGGACTGATTCTCGGGTCAGGCGGGCAGCGCGCCCTTGGCCTGATCCACGATCGCGGCGAACGCGTCGGGCTCGTTCACGGCCAGGTCGGCCAGAACCTTGCGGTCCACCTCGATGCCGGCCAGCGACAGGCCGTTGATGAAACGGCTGTATGTCAGCGCCTCATCATGGGCGCGCACGGCAGCGTTGATGCGTTGAATCCACAGCGCACGGAAATTGCGCTTGCGGTTGTGACGGTCACGGGTTGCGTACTGGTTCGCCTTGTCGACGGCTTGCCGTGCAACCTTGAAGGTGCTCTTGCGGCGGCCATAATAGCCTTTGGCGGCCTTGATG
>CAZITF010000517.1:0-1937 GCA_964542095.1 uncultured Rhodobacterales bacterium | reverse complement strand
GCCGACCCGCCCGTTATAGACCACGTCATTCAGCACGAACATGCGCGCCAGATGGGTGCGGGTGTTGCGCGCGAAGGGGCTGTTCACGCCGATCTTTTCGGTGGCGGGCGATTGCAGGGCGGTGGGCAGCTTGGCCAGCGCGATGCGCACATCCTGGGTAAAGGACGACTGTTTGTGCCCGCCCGCGCCGCTGTCGCGGATCGGGGCAAAGGTGGTCAGAAAGATATGGCCGCTGTCGAAATCAGGCATGTCTGCTCTCTCACTCCGCCTTGCCGGCGATATAGGCACCGCGATTGAGGTCGGCGCGTTCGGTGCTGAGGCTGGCCACCGGGCCGAAACCCGCATCGCCAAAGCCCGATTGCACCCGCGCGAGCACCGCCTTGTAGGTCCTGGCGAATTCCGCCGGGTCTTGCACGCGATGCGCCTCTTCAAGTTCGAGCACCGCGTCATAGGTGTTCAGCGAGGTCTTGATGTCGCGCTGTGCGGCTCCGGGCGTGGCGTTGTAATAATAGTCGGTGCTGATCTGGTTGTGGGTGATGTAGGTCTTGAACGGGGTCACGGGGATCGACAGCGGGTATTTCGTGGCCGAGAACCAGAACAGGTTCAGACCGTTGGGGATGCCGTCGGAAAAGGCGTCGATATACTGATCCCACGTCCCGTTGAAGTTCGAGCAGAACAGCATGTAGTCGTTGTCGATGCGCTGTTTGCCCTGTCCCAGATCGGGCCAGTCGTCGGGTTTGATGATGACCCAGCGGGCGAAATGGATCAGCGACAGCCCGAGCAGACCGAACAAACGTTCCGGCATCCCGCGCGCCGCCATGAAAAGCAGCCGGTTGATCCACGTGAACCGGGGTTTGCTGGGGGTCACCACATTCATGGCATAGGCTTTGCCTGCAATATTCGTCATGCCTCACCTCGGCGCAAAAACTTGAACTCAATGGGTGTCAGATACCACGACTGGTTGAATTTGTTAACGATTAAGGTGGGCAGGGGTGCAATTCCCGGACTCTGTCCGGGTGAATGGCGCGGTTTGCGTGGAAAATCAGCGCCGCGAGGCCATCGAGGGAAACATCGCGCCCAACAGGCTGATCAGAAAGGCAGTGCTGATGCCGAAGGTCAACAGCCCGGTTACGGCGGCAAAGGTCGCAAAGATGCGCAGGCCCTCGCCCAGAACCAGATCGCCGTAGCCGAGCGTGGTATAGGTCACCATCGCGAAATAGAAGCTTTCGGCGAATGTGGTCAGGGCCGTACTCAGCAGGAACACAAAGGCCCAGGTCCAGACCTGCACCGTGTGGGCCAGCAGGATCACCAGCACACCAAGGCTCAGCACGATGGCACGGCGGGTGGTGCGCCGCATGTGCCCCAACCGCAGGGCGGCCAGTTTCACATAAGGTATGCCGCTGGCCACGATCGCCACGTGGAGCAAGGCGCAGGCGGTCAGCAGGGCGCTGCCGAAAATGATTTGCAATGCCGTCGTCATCAGCCGCCCCTGTCCGTTCCCGTGCGCCCGCGCGCATCGAGGCTGTGCGTGACCATATGCCGACAAGGACAGGGCAATGCAAATGCGTTGGTGCCAACCGGTGCGTCCGGGACTGCGGGTGATTTCGGGCTGTGGATGGCCGCAGGTCAACACGATCCTGGCGTCGGGAATGCCCTGCGGCGACACCGATCCTGTGCTGCGGCGTGCAAACGCAAAGGGACAGTGGCAGACCGAACGGGACATGGTTCGGACCCTGCACGCTCTCAAAGCAACCACGATGCAACTGCCGCTCAGATCTTCGATCGAATTGGAAAAGGCGTTTCTGTTCCAGAAAAGCCTGTGGCGGAGAGACAGGGATTCGAACCCTGGGTGGGCTTGCACCCACAACGGTTTTCGAGACCGCCCCGTTCGACCACTCCGGCACCTCTCCGCGGGGGTCTGGTGCGCCCAATTAGAG
>CAZITF010000516.1:0-1941 GCA_964542095.1 uncultured Rhodobacterales bacterium | reverse complement strand
TCCAGATCAGCACGACCATCAGCAAAAAGCTGTTCCAGAACGGGATGGTCAGCCAGTTCTGCGGTTCTCCATACGGATAATCAAAGGTGAACACGCCGATCAGCGACGACAGCGACAGGTACACAAGATAAAGCGCACCCCCCGCCACGAACAGGCGCAGCGGGACAAAACCCGCGCCGCCACCGTTCTGGCGGCTTTCGGCGATGGGCCGCACGAAAATCCAGCCCACATAGGCCACGATCCCGGCAAAGCTGAGCAGGATGATCGCGGGCAGCAGTTGCAGCATCAGGAACGACCCGATGCCGCCGTCGAATTGCAGCCAGACGGCGTTCAGGACGCCGATCTGGTTCTGATCGGCGGGCCGGGTTTCATAGACCAGTTTGAAGATCACGCCCGCGCCGACGAAGGAAATCGCCATGGGCATGAAGATCAGCGACTTGGCCACTGACCCCCACTTGATCCGGTCGGTCAGTTGGGCTGCCAGCAGGCCGAAGGCGGTCGAGGCGGCGGGCACGACGATCAGCCACAGCAGGTTGTTGCGCAGCGCCTCCCAGAATTTGGGTTCGGCGAACATCTGGTTGTAGTTGGCAAGGCCCACAAAGGCGCCGCCCTGATCGCGGTCCGTCAGCGACAGGCGCAGGGTTTCGAACACGGGGTAGGCGAGGTAGAGTCCCAATGCGAACATGGCCGGAAACAGGAACAGCCAGGGCCGGATCATGTTGGCGCGGTTGATGTTCTGCCCCGCCTTTGGTCCTTTGGCCGGGTACAGCACCTTGTCCAGAAACTGGTTGGACAGGTAGAAATAGGCGATACACCCACCGACGCCGATGATGATGGTGATCAAGCCTTGGAATGCCGGGTTCATGGACTGTCTCCCTTGTCACGGGCCTTTGGGCCGATGCCGACCGTTTGCGGTCCTGTTCTTGGACCGGCCCGCACGGGGGCGGACTGGCCGGTCTCGTGAGTGTGCGTTCGCTTACTTCAGCGCGTCCCAGCTGTCCTGGATGTCGGAGGCCACAGCCGCGGCGTCCTTGCCGCCGGTATAGTCGACCATCCCGGTCCAGAACGTGCCTGCACCAACGCCACCGGGCATCAGGTCGGACCCGTCAAAGCGGAACGTGGTCGCGCCCAGCAGAACGTCACCCAGCGCGCGCAGCGTGTCGTCCTTGTAAGCGGCGGTGTTGACACCCTTGTGGGGTGTGAGGAACCCGGTCTGCGCCATCATGATCTCGTGGCTGATGGGCAGTTTGAAGAATTCCATCAGCGCGGTTGTGGCATCGGACGGGCTTGTGACGGCCATCAGCGTCCCACCGCCCAGGACCGGGTTGCCCAGATCCTTGGAGGCGTAGGAGGGGAAGTAGAAGAAGCCCGTGTCGACACCGAATTCGACGTCTTCGGGGAAGAAGGCAGGCACGAAAGACGCCTGACGGTGCATGTAGCACTGTGGCGGCGACGAGAAGAGGCCCTTGGGGCTGTCGCGGAAGTCGGTTGAGGCCACCGCACCGGCGCCGCCGGACACTTTGGCATCGTCACGCGCGAACCAGCCGAATTCCTCGATGGCGTTCACGACACGTGGATCATCGAACGGAATTTCGTTCGTGGTCCACTGGTCATAGACCGATGGCTCGACCGTGCGCAGCATCATGTCCTCGACCCAGTCGGTCGCAGGCCAGCCCGTGGCCGCGCCACTTCCCAGACCGATGCACCATGGCACTTCGCCGTCGGCCACGATCTGTTCGGTCAGGGTCTTGAGGTCTTCCATGGTCACAGGCACTTCATAGCCCGCGTCTTCGAAGTTCTCGGGGTTGTACCAGACCAGCGATTTGACGTTCACGTTGTAGAAAAAGCCGAACATCTGGTCGTTGCCGTCAGCATCCGCGTAAGTGCCCAGATCGACCCAGGACTGGCCGGCGGCATAGTTTTCCGCGACCCCATCGGCCA
>CAZITF010000515.1:0-1963 GCA_964542095.1 uncultured Rhodobacterales bacterium | reverse complement strand
TTTCCATCGTGTCCTTGAGCGTGGTTTCCGAAATCGCCATCGTGCCGGACAGGGAGTGCAGCACACCGACCTTGATCGGGCATTCCTGGGCGGCAGCGGGCAGCATGGATGCCAGCAACAGGGCAGCTGTGGTTCCAGATAGGGTCTTTAACATTGCGTATCCTCTAGCGCAGTGCGCGAGGGGATTGCGAAACGGGTCCAAAGACCGCATATCACCCACGCGCTTTAAGTTTGGCGCGTGCGGTGGTGTCCAGGGTTTCCAAGTCTGACGCCGCCGCACAATTCATCGGCCCGAACTGGACCGAGGCTTACTTAGCTGCGGCGCGGCGGCGGGGCCGAGTCGAACCTGATGCTTTGATGGGCATGCCGACCGGGCCGATCAATTATTAGGCGTATTTCGGGCAATGTGCGCAATTTCTGTGCGCCAAGGGGGCAATAATGGCCGCCCTACCCCTCCAGCAGGAGCGTGCGACAGGTCTGCACGTTTTGGCGCGCCTGTTGTCTGGCCAGCCGGGACAACCGCGCGTCAGTGCCGAAATGGGCCGTGGTCAGCATCGCGGAATGCGCCAGTTTCGCCTCGACACGATAGTTCAGCGTTTCGCGCGCCCGCTCGGTCGGCATCACCGCTTCCAGGATCGAAACGAACCGCTGCCGCTGCGCCTGCAACGCATCCGCGCGTCCGTCACCGATCAGCCAGGAAAATTCCATTTCTGCGGAAATGCGTCCCGTGCATCCGGCAAAGACCCGCACGAGGTCGTCATCTGCGCGCACCGGATCCGTCAAACCTGTCATGATCAGCGCGCCTGCGATCAGCGTTTTTATTCTGCTCATAAATCGAGCATTACACCTCAAAATGCGTCGCGCAAGCGTGCAGTCTGAAAACGATTGCTGTCACAAGCCATGTGCGTCAGGGCGGCGCGAACTCGACACGGGTCATTTGACCCGCCTGATGACCTTCTCTTCAAATGAAAAATGCGCCGCGATCCAGACGACCACGGCGCATCCCACCCCATCGGGCACGGCCTTCAGGTTTCGACCAGCATCACCTTGCAGAACTTCTTGCGCTGGGGGAAAATCTGGCAACTCAGAACAAATCGCTTTGTCTTGAGGTAACTGCAAATCAGGTCAGCCCGCTGCGTGGTGATCACGTCGTCAAACACAAACGTACATCCCTTGGCGGCCAGTTTGGCCAGCTTGGGCAGGGTGCGCTCGATCTCGGCATCGTCATGGGTAGTGTCACAGAAAATCAGGCCGTACTTGCGCGAGATCGGGCAATCGATGAAATCGCCACGAATGAAATTGGACACATAGGGCAAAAGGCGGTTGTCCTTCATGTTCTGGATCAGCACGGCCAGCGTGCCGCCGGGGTGGTACACAGCATCCGCGACGCGCCCGTTTTGTTTGTTCAGGTCCAGCTTTTCACCAAACTTTTCCTGCCACTCATTTGCACTGGTGATGCCGAAATCGATCGTATCGAAACTGACCGGGGCAGCCCCGCCAGCCTGCCGGTCACGCAATCCCATGGCCAGCGCCGTGGTCGAACGGCCCAGCCAGGGACCGACCTCAAGCACGTGACCGGTGCTGAGAAAGGCGGCATTGTACAATAGTGCCAAATCGTTAGGTGACATCCAGCCGTTGGGATAGCCTTTCGGGACATCGGGCAAGGGACGCTCATAGTACCGGTCGTAAAACAAATCCGGCACCACCATGGTGTCCATGTTGGTAAATTGGTTCATCTGACGTTCCTCAATAGCGGACCTTTTGGCGGCCCTTAACCCTTCGTTAAGGCAGCCCGGCGCGCTGTGGCAACGTTTTTTGTGGACCAAAGGCGGATTCGGGCGCACTGGCCGATCAACTGTGGCACTTGGGTGATGGTCGAAGGATTGGCGATCCCGGAAGGACTCGAACCCTCAACATCCTGATTAGAAGTCAGGTGCTCTATCCAGTTGAGCTACGGGACCGC
>CAZITF010000514.1:0-1974 GCA_964542095.1 uncultured Rhodobacterales bacterium | reverse complement strand
GATCAGGCTGGGCCATGGCCGAGCTGATGGCCAAGGGCCATTCGCCACTGACGGACGAATTCTCGCTCGACCGGTTCCGGGCGGGCAAATTCATTGATGAGTCCGTGGCGGCGGGGGTGGCGCATTGATGAAGAAAATTTTAGGCATCGTATTAATGTTTGTCGGTGCCAGTATTCTCGCGGTTGCCGGCATCGTTTGGATTTCGGCAGACTACCCAGACGTCAATCCATTTCAGTTTGGAGGTGTCTTTGCTGGTGGTTGGATGGTGCAACTCAAGAGCGTAGCAAACTGGTTGTTTGTCGTAGTGATCGCAATCCCGGGTCTTTTTCTTTTCCAATTCGGGCGGGGTCTTTTCAAGAAATGAGGGTCATCAGGCTTGTGCGCGCGGCATCTCCCAATGGGAATTTGCTGGAAAACAAAAATAGACAGACAGCCGAATTGCACCTAGTCGTGCGTCTTATTGCCTTTACCTGCGGCACTGCCAAAGGCGATCAGGTTGCTGACATCGACCTCGCGCCCGCCGCGCGCGGCCTTGCGGCGGGCCACACCGCTCAGTTCCAGCACAAACATGATGATGGCGTCCAGTATGATCGCGCCAAAACCCGGAATGGCCCCCGTCTCCTTGCTCATGTTTCGCTCGTGTCATCCTTGCCTGACACGTATCTGGCCCGAACCCGGCCTGTCGGCCAACTCCGGCGCGGGAACCAAAACGCGGGCATCCGTGTTGTGTCTCCAGATGAAACACGGAACGGAGAAGACACATGGCTGACCAAAACAACACGCATTCGTCGGGCGGCAATACTGGCCTTGCTTTCATTGTCGGGGCGCTGGTCGTGGTTGTGGGCGTCATCGCCTATGCCGTATTCGCGAACGGCTCGGGATCTGATGACCTTACCATTTCCATCGAAGGGGCGGATTCGGCAGTGGAACAGGCCGCGGAAAGCCTCTCTGGGAACTGATCTGCCTCACACGAATTACGATCCGGCGGGACGCAGCCGGAAGACAGACGCCGTTTCGGCCAACCGTGGCCGGAACGGCGCTGTTTTGAGAGCCTGCGTTGCGCAACCCTCCAAACCTGTTCTGATGGGGGCTCACAGACAGGAGCCTACATCATGTCAGACCACACCAACTCGAACATACACCGGGGCGATGCCACCAGCGGGCGCGGCCTGCTCATCGCATTCGCGCTCATTGTGGCCGTCGTCGCCATCCTGGCGCTGGTCGGATCCTTTGCGGGCGGCGGGGACGGTGCGGCCGGTGACAACGCCATCACGCCTGCGGGCGAAGGCATTGTCGCACCAACTCCGGAACAACCCGCACCGGTGCCCGCCGAATAAGGCACCGCGAACAGCTCGAACCGCTTCTGGCGGGCGTCTTGCGGCGCCCGCCTTTTCCGCGTCGCCATCCCCAGAAGGAGCGCACAAATGCTGATCCTGACATGCCCCTGCTGCGGCCAGACCGGCGAGGAAACCGAATTCCATGCCGGCGGCGAGGCGCATCTGAAACGGTATGGCCCCGGATCGAGCGATACGGAATTCGAAGGCTACATGTTCATGCGCGAAAACCCCAAGGGCGTACACTTCGAACGCTGGCGGCACGTCTATGGCTGCGGCAAGTGGTTCCATGCCGCGCGCTGCACCGTGACGCTGGAAGTGTTCGGCACATACTCCGCCCAGACGACCGAGCCGCCACAGGAACTGCGCGACAAGATCAGCGAAAAGCGCCCCGGCTGGGCATGGAGGGACTTCGCATGATGTTTCTTCTGGCGAAAAATACTGCCGCCGGAGGCTCCCACACCTCCACCCACACCGAGGGCACATCATGAGCACAAGACTGGCCACAGGCGGCCGCCTTCTGAATACGGACACAGCCCTGCGGTTCACCTTCAACGGCAAGACACTCAAGGGCTATCAGGGCGACACGCTCGCCTCGGCCCTGCTGGCCAATGACCAGATGCTGGTGGGCCGCTCGCTC
>CAZITF010000513.1:0-1978 GCA_964542095.1 uncultured Rhodobacterales bacterium | reverse complement strand
TGACCAATGTGATGATCCGGATGGAGGATGCAGGGAAATTCAAGCAGCGCATGTTCCACTATTTCATGGCCCATGCCCGCAAGGTGGGTCCGGCCATTCTGGATGGCAAGGATGTCGGGTTCATGGATCGGCTGAAATACCGGCTGGGCGAGGTCATGGTCTATGGCCCGCTCAAGAACACGCTGGGGTTCAGCCGGGTGCGAGTCGGCTATACCGCCGGCGAGGCGATCGGTCCGGAAATCTTTGATTTCTACCGGTCCTTGGGGATCAACCTGACGCAACTATACGGGCAGACCGAAGCGACGGTGTTCATCACCGCGCAACCTGACGGGCAGGTGCGCAGCGACACGGTGGGTGTGAAATGCCCCGGGGTCGAGTTGAAGATTGCCGAGAATGGCGAAGTGTTCTATCGCTCGCCCGGTGTGTTCGTGGAGTATTACAAGAACCCCGAGAGTACCGCCGACACCAAGGACCCCGAGGGTTGGGTGGCCACGGGCGATGCTGGGTTCATCGAGGAAGACACCGGCCACTTGCGCATCATCGATCGCGCCAAGGATGTGGGCAAGATGGCGTCAGGGGCGCTGTTCGCGCCCAAGTATGTTGAAAACAAGCTGAAATTCTTTCCCAATATTCTGGAAGCCGTCGTGTTCGGCAACGGGCGGGAAGAATGCACCGCTTTCATCAACATCGACCTGACCGCCGTGGGCAACTGGGCGGAGCGCAACAATATCGGCTATGCCTCCTATCAGGAACTCGCGCAGCACCCGCAGGTGCTGGCCACGATCAAGGGACATGTGGAAGAGGTGAATGCCTCGGTTGCGCAGGACGAGATGTTGTCGAGCTGTCAGGTGCATCGTTTTGTGGTGTTGCATAAGCAGCTGGATGCGGATGACGGCGAATTGACCCGAACCCAAAAGGTGCGCCGCCGGATCATCGAGGAAAAATACTCCGACATCATTGCGGCGCTGTATGATGGGTCCGATGAGGTGTCGACCACAACCGAGGTCACGTATGAGGATGGGCGCAAGGGCGCGATTTCGGCGACGCTGTTGATCCAGAAGGCCAGGACCTCTGCCGTGATTCACAAGATGGCGGCGGAGTGATGATGTGTGACGCTCGCCCTTCGGGCATCGCCCCACCCACCATCCCTTGTGGCGCTTTTGGCGATTGTGCGGCGCGGGTGGCCTATCGACCCTCCGGGGGGGATTTTTCAGAAACAGAGAAGGGGCATCGCCTAGTCGCTGTCGAACACATGCCGCACGGCGCAGCGCAGGCGGTTGTCATTGGTGAATGCGCCGATCTGCCCGCGCATGATCTTGCGGGTTTCGGGCGCGCTCAGCCCCTTTTGATGACACGCATAGGCGAGGTTCAGCAGGTAGCGGCGTTCTGTTTCTTCAAACATCCTTGGGCCTCCGACATGATATGGATCAAGGGTGCGCAGAAAATGGTTAATATCTTGCTGAAAGGCCGGACGATGGAGGCTGATTATGCTTGATCAGAGTGAAGGGTACACCACCGCCGATGGCCGCAAGATCGGCGCTGTCGTCATGGAGATGAAGAATATCACCCTGCGTTTCGGCGGGGTCGAGGCGATCAAGGACATCTCGTTCGACATCCGCGAGGGCGAAATCCGCGCCATCATCGGGCCCAACGGGGCGGGCAAGTCGTCGATGCTGAACGTCATCTCGGGGTTCTATGTTCCGCAGGAGGGGCAGGTATTCTACAAGGGCGCTGCGCGCCCGCCGATGAAGCCGTTCGAGGTGGCCCGCCAGGGTATCGCGCGCACCTTTCAGAACATCGCCCTGTTCGAAGGCATGAGCGTTCTGGACAATGTGATGACGGGTCGTCTGACCCATATGAAAACCGGGATGCTGGCCCAGGCCTTGTGGAAGGGGCGCGCCGAGGCCGAAGAAACCGCCAACCGGGAAGTTGCTGAAAAGATTATTGATTTCCTTGAGATTCAGGCGATCCGCAAGAC
>CAZITF010000512.1:0-1980 GCA_964542095.1 uncultured Rhodobacterales bacterium | reverse complement strand
TTAGGAGTTGCCCGCCCCTCGACACCGCTTTGTCAGCCTATTTTGACACCAGCGCCTTGCCCTTTTGCTCCTTGGGCAGCTTCTTGCCCCCGGCCTGCTGGATGACGTGGGTCAACTCGTGGGCCAGCAGGTCCTTGTTCTTGGCATCACCGGGTTTGGCAAAGTAGATATTGGGGCCCATGGCAAAAGCCTTGGCGCCGAGTTCCTTGCACATATCGGCCGCATTGCCGCCCGTATGCGCCCGCACCTTCTTGAAATCGCCGCCCAGCACTTCCTCGAGTGTTTCGAGCACGTCCGGGGGAATCTTGCTGGCCTTGGTGCCTTCGGGCTCGGTCTTGAGCGGTTTGACCTTGGCTTTCTTGCCTTTGAGCTTTTCGACGATCTTTTTGACTTTTTCGTTGGCCATGCGAGTGCTCTCCAATGGGGATGTATTCAATACGAGGCAGTATAGCATGGCCGGTGGCGATGCGGGAAGTAGGGTAAACCGGTAGGGGTTTGGGGGGTGGCTGGTGATACGTCGTTCTGAGAGGAGCGGTGCAACGCGGAAACGCCCCGCGTTTTCGCCGCCCCCGACCGCCCCCATGGGCGGGGGCGACTGCGTCACCCCCGGGGTCTTGCGACCCTCTGCGGCCTCAAAGGCTCCACTGGAGCCTTTGCAAGACGGCCCCCGACCCGCGGTCGGGGGCCTAGCCATTGGACTTCGAAATGTCGCCTTCTTCAGTTCAGTGTGACGGACGAATCCGGTCCCCAACAATAAGTACCAGTTTAGCTTTCTAGAGTCTTGGGATCGCGCATTCCTTTTCAAAAAACGATAAAACTCTGGCAACACCATTCAGGCGAAACTTGGCGATGGCTTGATCGCTTTTGAAGGTAATCGTACCGCGTGGATTTGCGGCTGCGAGTGCTATGATCTTAGCGTCGTCTGATGCTTTTTTTGCGATGAACAGTTTTCCGCGCGAATTCTTGGCCTGCGACAAAGGAAAGGATATGCCATTTATTGAAATCGATGCACTTGCGGCTCCTGGCGCGGTCAACTGCGTTCCTATCATCGGCGTGACGGCTCTGCGTTTAGCGGAACCCCATAAACGAACGACGGCATCGGCAGTGTCCACGTCACACTTCGCGGTATTGCATTTGAAGGCTTGGCAACTCAATCCATCGCGCGGTGTTTGTATTTTTGCGACGTTCCAGCCTGAAATGGTTGTGCGCTTCAAAGCGACTCCATCCTGTGCTGATGCGGTCAATGTGAAACCAAACGCAAAAATGGTTGCGGCAATCAATCTGACAAGCATTGAGTACTTTCCTTTTTGAGACAGCGATGTCCTATACGAAGGCCCTTGGCGGATTCGTGCAATAGGAAAGCTGCAAATTTTATTCGGGGAAGGGTCGCAGGGGATGTCGGCCATATCAGGTTGGTTTTTCAAATATTCCAACAAGGACCGCAGATACTTTTACGCCAAAAAAACGTAAGTATGACATCCCAGCCGACGACCCAATCACACAATTCTCATCTGAGTGCGAACGCGCCCGCCAAGGCGGACGCTGCCTCGCACCCGTCGAGTTTTACGCGGTAAAACTCAACGTGCGAACTTCTTGTGTTTCAACCGCTTGGGCTCCAGCGCATCCGGTCCCAACCGGCGCTTTTTATCCTCCTCGTAGTCTTCGAAGTTGCCCTCGAACCACTCCACATGCGCGTCCCCTTCGAACGCCAGCATGTGCGTGCAGATGCGATCGAGGAAGAAACGGTCGTGCGAAATCACCACCGCGCAGCCGCCGAAATCGACCAGCGCGTCTTCCAATGCCCGCAGGGTTTCGACGTCGAGGTAGTTGGTCGGTTCGTCCAACAGCAGCACGTTGCCGCCTGATTTCAAGAGCCGTGCCATGTGGACGCGGTTGCGTTCGCCCCCCGACAGCAGGCCGACCTTTTTCTGCTGGAAACTTTCTTCGCCATGTCGTGAACTCCCATGTTCGTTGTTGAGT
>CAZITF010000511.1:0-1981 GCA_964542095.1 uncultured Rhodobacterales bacterium | reverse complement strand
TTACATTGGCTTCAACATGTGGGTGAACGCGGTCGAAGCGGCAGGCACCACGGATGTCGATGCAGTGCGTGCGGCGATGTATGGTCAGGAGTTTCCAAATCTGACTGGCGGCACTGCCGTGATGCTGCCCAATCACCACCTGTCCAAGCCCGTGCTGATCGGTGAAATCCAGGCCGATGGCCAGTTCGATATCATCAGCCAGACGCCCGAAGTGCCCGGCGATGCCTGGACCGATTACCTGCCTGAATCCGCCGTCTTGATGTCGGATTGGAAGGACCTGGGTTGCGGGATGTACAACACCGAAACCAAGACCTGCGTGCAGATCAAATCCAACTACTGATCTGACGGAAACAAAAAGAAAAATCAGGGGGCGTTCTGTCGCCCTCTGCTCACCTCGGGCGGGTCAACATGCAACGATTTCTGGCTTTTTTCCTGTGCCTGTGTCTGGCAATCCCGGCCACGGCGCAAAACGCGGATGCGCCCATTC
The DNA here is from genome assembly GCA_964542095.1 of uncultured Rhodobacterales bacterium. Classification (GTDB taxonomy): domain Bacteria; phylum Pseudomonadota; class Alphaproteobacteria; order Rhodobacterales; family Rhodobacteraceae; genus Tateyamaria. Next base: position 1,494 of record CAZITF010000511.1, on the reverse strand, counting down.
AGCAGGTGCTGCAAACCCACGCCGACCTGATTGCCAAGGCGTCGCGCCGCACCATCCAGACGGCCATCGACGGTCTGACCGCCAGCGGCTTGCCCGCAGCGCAACAGGTGCTGGAACGCTGGCAGAACAAGGAGATGTGGCGGGACGAGACCACCGGCCTGTTCGTCTTTGCCGAAGAGATCGACCGTGACACGATCCGCATCTTTGACATCAGTGACGGTGCCGATCTGGGCGAGGTCCCTGACGACACGTACAAACAGATCAAGCCCAACAGCGGTGTGCGCGGCCTGATCGCCGCCGGGCTGGTGCGGTTCCAGCTGATCGATGACAGCCCTGCCATCCGTCGGCTCGCGCTGGACGCCATCGCGCGCGACCCGGATGAAAGCCACCTTGGCGCACTGCGCGACGTGATCGCGGATGAACCGAGTCCGGCGCTGGGTGCGATCATGACCCGGCTCGAACGGTTGCTGACCATAGAATTCGGCGCGGACGACGCCGAAAAGATCGAGGCGATTTCATATTTCGACGGCGATCTGGGTGTCGATGCGCGCGCCGCGCTGAACCCCCTTGTCACCACGCGCATCGAAGTGGGCGAAACCGTGCCTGACGGCCCCGAAGTGGTGAGAGTTTTGCGCCCCGGCGACGAGGCATTGCCCAGGACCGAGGCCTATCAACTGCTGGTCAATGCCGACCTTGCCCCGCCGCTGATCCCCGCCAGTGAAGTGCGCGAGGCGCTGATCCGCAACATCGATGGCGACATGGTGGCCGGCGTGCAGGTCGCCAGCCTTGACACCGACCGCGCACGCAATGCCGCCTTTGCCACGCTGGTGGCCGAAGGACTGGCCGAACCCGCCGCAACGGAGGAAGAGATCGATACGGCGCTGTCCGCCTACCGGTTCTTCGAGGTGTTCACCGGCGCCGCGCCCGCCGTGGCCCTCGCCGCCCGGGAGGTGCTGCGCGGCATCGAAACCTCGGTCGCCCTGAACCAGACGGCGGATCTGGCGCTTGATGCGATTTCGCTTGCCTCGATCTATTTCCTTGCAGCCATCGGCCTTGCCATCACCTTTGGCGTGATGGGTGTGATCAACATGGCCCATGGCGAATTCATCATGATGGGCGCCTATACAGGCTATGTCGTGCAGCTGTTCGTGCCCGATCACACCCTGTCGATCCTGCTGGCCATTCCGCTGGCGTTCATGGTGACCTTTGCCGCCGGGGTCGCGATGGAGCGGCTGGTGATCCGCTGGCTGTACCACCGCCCCCTGGAAACCCTGCTGGCCACTTTCGGTGTGTCCATCGCGTTGCAACAACTGGCCAAGAACATCTTTGGCACGCAGGCCCGCCCGCTGACCGCGCCGGGTTGGCTTGATGGGTCGATGGTGATCAACGACATCGTGTCGATCAGCTATATCCGCATCGCGATCTTCATTCTGGCGCTGATCTTCCTCGCCCTGTTCCTGATCGTCATGAACCGCACGCGCCTGGGCCTCGAGG
>CAZITF010000510.1:0-1990 GCA_964542095.1 uncultured Rhodobacterales bacterium | reverse complement strand
GACAAAGACCGGATCGGCCAGCGCCTCGCGCATGTCCGAGACCAGCCGCGCGCCGTCGCCTGCACTGAGTTCGGTCACATCCAGCCCGAATTCCTTGGCCAGGCTCAGCACGACGGAGGTACTGACGGGTCTGTTGTTGTTCTCCATCTGGTTCAGGTACGGCAGGGACACGCCCAGCTTGGCGGCAAAATCCTTTTGCGTGAGACTGACGCGCGTGCGCACCTCGCGCAGCTTGGCACCGGCATAGAGTTTGGGGCTGGCCATCCGAATCCCGCCTTTGCAGATTTGCATTATGCTCAGGCTAGGTTTGCAAAGCGCGACGGGCAACCCCTACGCGAGCGCGAGCCTGCGTTCGCGCCGATAGACCGCCCCGATGGCCATCATTGCACACACACCCGTGGCGAACATGATGCCCAGCAACGGAAAGGCTCCTGTTTCCGGCGTCAGCAGAAAGCCGGCCAGCGCCGACAAGGCCGCGCCGCCGCCGATCATGATTGCCCCGCCAAGGCCCGACGCCGTGCCCGCCAGGTGCGGGCGCACCGACAGCATGCCCGCAGTGGCATTGGGGATCACCAGCCCGTTGCCGAGGCCGACAAAGGTCATCATGCCGAAAAAGCTGATCGGACTGCCAAACCCTGCCACGAAGATCATCAGTGACAGGAAGGTGCCGAGCGCATTCGCAATACAGCCCCACAGCACCAATCGGTTCACGCCAAAGGTGGTCGCGTATCGCCCGGACAGGAAATTTCCGAGGAAATAGCCCACCGCCGGAGCGCCAAAGAAAAAGCCGAGCTCGGACGGGCCCATGCCAAAAACCTGTGTGCCGACAAAGGGCGCGCCGCCGAGGTAGGCAAAGAACGACCCCGAACTAAACGCAGCCGCCAGCGAATAGCCCCAGAACCGCGGCGAGCGCAGCAGTTCGGGGTATTCCTTGAACTGTTCGATCAGGGTCTTGGACGACTTCTGTGCCGTTTCTCCGAGATCCGTGTAGACCAGCCACAGCATCAATCCGCCGGTGGCGAAAAAGAACCAGAACACCGATTTCCAACCGAACGCCTCGTCCAGCAACCCGCCGAGGAAAGGTGAAATCATCGGCACCACGGCCATGCCCATCGTCACATAGCCGATCATCGAGGCGGAGTGATCCTGATCGTAAAGGTCGCGGATCACCGCGCGGCTGAGCACCATGGCCACGGCGACCACGGCCTGGCACATGCGAAAGAACAGAAAGACTTCGGCCGAGGGCGCATAGATGCAGCCCAACGTGGCCAGCATGAACAGGCCGATCCCCCACATCAAGACGCGGCGGCGCCCCAGATTGTCCGAGATCGGGCCAATGATCGTCTGCATCACCGCCGATACGGCCAGATACAGCGCCACGGACAGTTGCATGACGCTGTAGTCGGTCTCGAAATAGGCACTCATGTTCGGCAGGCTGGGCAGGAACATGTTCATCACCATTGCCGACACCCCGGCCAGCAGGATGAGCGTCGAAATATGCGGTGGGGTGGAGCGATCCAGAAAGCGGACCTTGGGGCGGTTGTCCATTTCATCTGAGTTAGGATGGGATAACTGAACTGTCCAGTGCAGTTTTGCACGGACACCTGTGCTTTGCAGATTAGCAATTTGCAGGATCAAAGCGGAAAAGACTTTGCAAATATTCCAAAAGCCCATTCACGAGCCGGAGCAGCCCTTGTATGATGCCGCAAAACAACCAGCGGGGACAGCATGAACGATATCCTGACCGAATTGGAATCGCGGCGCGCGGATGCGCGTCTGGGCGGCGGGCAAAAACGGGTCGACGCGCAGCACGCGCGTGGCAAGCTGACGGCGCGCGAACGGATCGAGTTGTTGCTGGACGACGGATCGTTCGAAGAGTTCGATATGTTCGTCACCCACCGCTGTACCGATTTCGGTATGGAGAAACAGAAGCCCGCGGGCGACGGGGTTGTGACCGGCTGGGGCACGATCAACGGGCGCATGGTCTATG
>CAZITF010000509.1:0-1995 GCA_964542095.1 uncultured Rhodobacterales bacterium | reverse complement strand
TCTTGTCGGTCAGCAACCGCGAACCATCGGACAGCACCAGCATCGGCATGTCCGTGTACTTGCGCGCATACTCCTCGAAATACTCCGCCTGCCGGTCGAGATGGAATTCGCGCAGGATCACATGGCCCATGGCCATTGACAGCGCCGCATCGGTGCCCGCCTGCGGGTTCAGCCAGATATCTCCGAACTTGGCCGCCTCGGAATAGTCGGGGCTGACCACGGCGGATTTGGTGCCGCGATAGCGCACCTCGGTATAGAAATGCGCGTCGGGAGTGCGCGTTTGCGGCACGTTCGAGCCCCAGAGCATCAAGAAGCCCGCGTTGTACCAGTCAGCGCTTTCCGGCACGTCGGTCTGCTCGCCCCAGGTCTGCGGCGAGGCTGGCGGCAGATCGCAGTACCAGTCGTAAAAGGACATGCAGGTGCCGCCGATAAGGCTCAGATAGCGCGAACCGGCGGCGTAGCTGACCATCGACATGGCCGGGATCGGCGAGAAGCCGAACACCCGGTCGGGGCCGTAGGTCTTGGCCGTGTAGGCGTTCGCGGCGGCGACGATCTCGGTCGCTTCGTCCCAACTTGCCCGCACGAAACCGCCCTTGCCGCGGGTCTTTGTATACGAGGCCCGCAGGGCAGGATCGTTCTGGATCGCGGCCCAGGCGGCCACCGGCGTCATCGTGGCGCGCATCTTGCGCCACGCCCGCATCAGGGCACCCCGGATCAGCGGATTTTTCACCCGGTTCGCGGAGTAGAGATACCAGCTGTAGGAGGCGCCCCGCGCGCAGCCGCGCGGCTCGTGGTTGGGAAGGCCCGCCCGCGTGCGCGGATAGTCGGTCTGTTGGGTTTCCCAGGTGACGATCCCGGACTTGACGTAGATCTTCCAAGAACACGACCCGGTGCAGTTCACCCCGTGGGTAGAGCGGACGATCTTGTCGTGCTGCCAGCGGTTTCGGTAAGTGTCTTCCCAGTCGCGGTTTTCGCGGGTGGTCTGACCCCAACCGTCCGAGAATTGCTCCAGCTCCTTGCTCTGGAAGAAGTTCAGTCTGTCGCGCAGCGGGCTCATTGCGCTGTCCTTTCGGGTGTCTGGATCCGGGCGGCGGCTTGCACCGCCCGGGAATTTGGTTGGGTCACTGTGCGGGCTGGGGGGCGGTTTTGACGGTTTCGCTCCCGCGCTCGATGTCATGCAACAGGCCGCCACGACGGGTGTAGACCGCCCAGGTGATCGCCAGGCAGACCGCGTAAAAGGCCAGAAAGCCCCACAGCGCCCAGACGGCCGAGCCGGTCAACGCGATGGAGGTGCCGTAGGCCTTGGGGATGAAGAAGGCGCCATAGGCCGCGATGGCCGAGGTGAAGGCCACGATCGCGCCCGACTCCATGGCGATCTGCCGCTTGCGCTCCTCGGTACCCAGCTGCGGCATCAGGCGCGGCACCTCGCGGCCCATGATCACCGGGATCATCTGGAACGTCGACGCGTTGCCGACACCGGTCAGAAAGAACAACGCCATGAAGCTGGCGAAAAAGCCGATGAAGGAACCGACCCCGAGGAAGAAGATCACGCCGAAGGTGGCCGCCATCATCGCCGCGAAGGTCCAGAACGTCACCCGTCCGCCGCCGAACCGGTCGCTGACCCAGCCGGTCGCCGCGCGCGACAGCGCCCCAACCAAAGGACCGAGGAATACGTAGTTGAGCGCGTTCACTTCGGGGAAGGCCAGTTTCGTCAACAGCGGAAAGCCCGCCGAATAGCCGATGAAGCTACCGAATGTGCCGGTGTAGAGGACGCACATCAGCCAATTCTGCTTGCGCCCGAAGATCACCGCCTGATCGGCGAAACTGGCACGGGCGTCGGCGATATCATTCATGCCCAGCCAGGCGGCGACGGTGGCCGCCAGGATGAAGGGCACCCAGACAAAGCCTGCGTTCTGCATCAACAACTGCACGCCGTCGGACATGGTATGTGGATCGCCGCCAAGCGCCCCGACCACCCACCCCGCGATGGCGATG
>CAZITF010000508.1:0-1995 GCA_964542095.1 uncultured Rhodobacterales bacterium | reverse complement strand
GGCAGGGAGGCAAAGCTCTCGCCCAAGGTAAAGCCGCTGACCGGCGGGCCGACATTCTTGAACACCATGGCGATGCCGATGATCAGCCCGGCATAGACCACGGCCGAGAACGCCCCCGGAATGAACCCTGCAAGCAGCAGCTTGCCCACGTCCTGTTCCACGATGATCGCGTAGATCACCAGGATCGCCGAGGGCGGGATCAGCGAGGCCAGCGTGCCGCCTGCGGCCACGACGCCCGCGGCGAACTGCTTGTTGTAGCCGATCTTGAGCATTTCCGGGATCGCGATGCGGGCAAACACCGCCGCTGTCGCCACGGACGCGCCCGACACGGCGGCAAAACCGGCGGTCGCGAACACGGTCGACACTGCCAGCCCCCCCGGCACCCAGGCGATCCAGCGCTTGGCCGCGGTGAACAGGGCCGTTGTCAACTGGGCGTGATAGGCCAGATAGCCGATCAGGATGAAGACCGGGATCAGTGACAGCACTTGCGCTGAGACCTTGGAATGCGGGGTGAGTCCCGCGATCTTGACGCTGATCTCGAGCGCCTTCCAGAACCGTTCGGGGTCGTAATCGAACCCGTTCCAGCGCAGCCAGAAAAGGCCGACAAAGCCCGCCAGTCCCGCCGCAAAGGCCACGCGCATGCCCAGCAGAACAAAGACCAGCATGCCGCCGCTGACCCAGAGGCCGATTTCGATGGGTTCCATCAGTGCGCTCCTGATTTGAGTGGCATCGACAGACCCTGCCTCTCCCGTTGGTCGAACGGGCCAGTCGAGGCGTCATTTTGTTTGAAAATCAGAGCCACCTAGTCTGTTCCTTCCAGCGCTTCGGCCTCGATCCGGGCCTGTTCGGCCACACTCAGGGTCAGCGGCACGGCCACCGGGTTTTCAAGGCCCAGCACCAGCGCCCGCCCGTAGCCCCAGGCCTGCAACAGCAGGCGCAGCGTCAGGATGGCGAAGGCGATGGGCACCACCAGCTTGGACGGCCAGATCGGCATGCCGATGTCGATGGAGCTGTCGCGGCTGCACAAGGGTCGCGCGCAGTCAAAGGAGCGGGCGAAATGTTCCCACGCCCCCCAGGTCAGCGCCACGATCAGCACAAGGATCAACAGCACCGACACCAGTTCGAAGAACCACAGCACCCGCCCCCTGAGCGCGCTGACCAGCATGTCCATGCGCACATGGGTGCCGTCGCGCTGGACATAGGACACGCCCATGATGGCGATGATCGGCATCGCGGCTTCGATGTAATCCACATATCCCGCCATCGGCGAGGCGAAGAATTTGCGCCCCGTCACCGAATAGGCGGCCAGAAACATCAGGGAAAAGATCGCAAGGCCGCTGAGCAGGGCACAGAACCTCTCGACCGGTAAAAGCGCGCGGTCCAGTCGGCTGAGCAGACTGGAATCTTCGAGCACCGCAGCAGAGCCTGCCATGACCTCACCCCCCGTTTGTTGTTATTGGCTGGGGCCGCCCGGCAACCGGACGGCCCCGCAACGGATCAGCTGCCGCTTTTGGCGTCGGCGAGCGTCTTGACCACGAGGTCATATAGCTCCTGACCGGGCAGGCCTTGCGCTTCCATGTCCGCGATCCAGGCGTCCTGGATCGGCTTGCCCGCAATGGCCTGGAATTCGGCGATCACTTCGGGCGCGATGACGACCTTTTCCACGCCTTTTTCCTCCAGAACGGAATCCCAGCGTTCCAGCAACTTGCCGTAGTTTTCGAGGTAATAGTCAATCGCCTCGGGGATCGAGCTGTCCAGGGCCTCGCGTTCGGAATCGCTGAGCGCCTCGTAGGCGTCGATATTGACCACGACGGGGCAGTTCACGGTGCCGGGGTTGAGGTTGGATGTCCACCAGTCGGCCTGGTTGATCGTGCCGAAGCTGAGGTGGGCGTGCTGGGCAAAGGCCACGGTGTCGACAACGCCGCCTTCCATCGCCTGATAGGCCTCGGTCGCGGTGACGGATGTGGGTGCGCCGGGTACCGGCATCGGGGTGAC
>CAZITF010000507.1:0-2002 GCA_964542095.1 uncultured Rhodobacterales bacterium | reverse complement strand
GATGTCGGCATGGCCGGGGCGGAACTTTTCGGCGATGTCGCCGTAGTCTTTCGACCGCTGGTCGGTGTTTTCGATCATCAACTGGATCGGGGTGCCGGTGGTGACCCCTTCGAATGTGCCGGACAGGATGCGGACCTCGTCCGCCTCTCGCCGCTGGGTGGTATATTTGTTCTGACCCGGTTTGCGCTTGTCCATCCACTGCTGAATGAAGCCTTCGTCAATCGCCACGCCCGGCGGGCAGCCATCGACTGTCGCGCCCAGGGCCGGCCCATGGCTTTCGCCCCAAGTGGTGACGCGGAAAAAATGGCCAAAGCTGTTGATCGACATGGAACGCTCCTTGCTGTGGTTCCGTCTAGCGGTGCGACACTTGCGGCTCAAGACGTTTTCCGCTTGCCCGGTGCGCCGTCGCGCCCTAGTTTCCGTCCTACCTCGGGGTGCCTTCACAGGCTGAGATGCGCGCGCGCGAACCCGTTGAACCTGAACCGGTTAACACCGGCGGAGGGAAGGTTTGGATCACCCCAACACCTATTTCCCGCCGTCTTCTTTATTGGAGGATGCGATGAAGTATCTGATGACAACTGCCGCTGTGCTGGCTGCCAGCGCGGCCTGGGCCGAAACGCACGTTCTGACCGTGTATGCGGGCGACTATTTCACCTCGCAATGGGGCCCCGGCCCCAAGATCGAGACGGGGTTCGAAGAAATCTGCGCCTGCGATCTGCAATTTTCCACCGGCGACCTGATGCCCCGCCTGTTGCTGGAAGGCGAACGGACCAAGGCCGATGTGGTGATCGGCCTGACCACCGACGTCACCGCCAAGGCACGCGCCACGGGCCTGTTTGCCCCGCACGGACAGGACAACAGCGCCCTGACCCTGCCCATTGCTTGGGACGACGACACGTTCCTGCCGTTCAACTATGGCCACACCGCGTTCATATACGACGAGACCCGAATCGAAACGCCCCCCGCCAGTTTCGAGGAATTGCTGGCGATGCCCGACGACATCAAGATCGTCATTCAGGACCCGCGCACCTCGATTTCCGGCCTTGCGCTCGTGTTGTGGGTGCAGGCGGTTTACGGTGATCGCGCGGATGAGGCATGGGCGAAACTCGCCCCCAAGATCCTGACCGTGACCAAGGACTGGTCGACGAGCTACGGCCTGTTCACCGATGGCGAGGCGGATATGGTGCTCAGCTACACCACCTCGCCCGCGTATCACATGTTCGCCGAGGAGGATTTCACCAAGAAGGCCGCGATCTTCCCCGAGGGGCACTATTTCATGGCCGAAACCGTGGGCAAGGTGGCCGGAACGGATGTGCCTGAACTGGCGGACGCCTTCATGGCCTATGTGATGAGCACGGATTTCCAGACGCTGATCCCGACCGCAAACTGGTCGCTGCCCTCGGCCCTGCCGCAGGATCAGTGGCCCGAAGGATGGGCGGACCTGCCCCTGCCCGACAAGGTGCTGTTCTATTCCGAAACCGAAGCGGCAGAGGTTCAGGCACAGGCCATCGAGACATGGCGCGCCGCGCTCAGCCAATAAGCACCTGCCTGGTCACCGGGCCGGTTGCGGCGGGGGCGGTGTTTTCGCTGATCCTCGCCGCGCTGGTCGCCGTGGCCTCGCGGGCGGAATGGCCCGTCAGCTTTGGCGTGGCCGACTGGCAGGCGCTGCGCTTTACCCTTTGGCAATCGTTCCTGTCGGCGCTGTTCAGCGTGATGTTCGCCATACCCGTCGCCCGCGCGCTTGCACGGCGACGGTTCGCCGGGCGCGGGGTGCTGGTGACCCTGCTGGCCGCGCCCTTCATCCTGCCGGTGATCGTGGCCGTGATGGGCCTGCTGGTGGTGTTTGGCCGGGCCGGTTGGGTCAGTCAGGGCCTTGGACTGTTTGGCCTGCCGCGCTTGTCGATCTATGGGCTGACGGGCGTTGTTCTGGCCCATGTGTTTTTCAACATGCCGCTGGCGACCCGGCTGATCCTGCAGGGCTGGCAGGCCATCCCCGCCGAAC
>CAZITF010000506.1:0-2010 GCA_964542095.1 uncultured Rhodobacterales bacterium | reverse complement strand
GATCTGAAATTTCGTGTATGGGGAAACGCTTAGAAAAATAAAAAACTAACCGTCTACGAAGGCTCGCCTACGCCGATCACCGCATTTTTCGCCACGGCCCCCAAGGTCGCGGCCATGGCGCTGTTTGCGCGGGTCATGCATGACGCATTCGGTGGGGCTGTCGCAGATTGGCAGCAGATCATGGCGTTGCTGGCCGTGCTGTCCATGTTCCTCGGGGCCTTTGCGGCCATCGGGCAGACCAATATCAAGCGCCTGATGGCGTTTTCGTCCATCGCCCACATGGGTTTTGCGCTGATGGGTCTGGCCGCGGGCACGGTGCTGGGTGTGCAGGCGATGCTGGTCTATATGGCGATCTACGTGACCATGAACGTCGGCACTTTCGCCTTTATCCTGATGATGGAGAAAGACGGCCAGCCGGTCACCGATATCGCCGCGCTCAACATGTATGCCAAGCGCGAGCCGAGCCGCGCGCTGGCCATGCTGGTGCTGCTGTTTTCGCTGGCCGGTGTGCCGCCGATGCTGGGCTTTTTCGGCAAGTTTTACGTGCTGCGCGCGGCCTATGAGGCGGACCTGATCTGGCTGGCGGTGGCGGGCGTGATCGCATCGGTGATCGGCGCCTATTACTATCTGCGCATCGTCTTTTTCATGTATTTCGGCGAAGAACCGGAACAGGGCCTGAACGGTGGCAAATCGGTGATCCTGGGCGCGATGCTGATGGGATCGGCCGCGATCATGGTGTTCGGCATCGTGAACATGTTCGGAGTCGAGGGCGCGGCGGCGATGGCGGCGCAGACGCTGGTGAACTAGGCGCTTTGTTCGGCCCGACCCTCCGGGGGGGATTTTTTGAAAACAGAGAAGCCATGAACGCCTGGCCCCAAGCCTATGGGCGGTCCGTGCTGGCCGAGGTCGATTCGACTTTGAGCGAGGCGGCGCGTGTTGCCCCCGATCTTGCCGGGCCTCTGTGGATCCTCGCCCATCACCAGACAGCCGCGCGCGGACGGCGCGGGCGGACCTGGTCGATGCCTGCGGGCAATTTCGCCGCAACTTTGGTGATGCCGCTGGCCGGGCCGCCGGGACAGGCGGCGTTGCGCTCTTTCGTGGTGTCGCTGGCCCTGCACGAGGCCCTTGTCGCCGCCACGGGCCGCCCGGAGGCCTTTGCCCTCAAATGGCCCAATGACGTGCTGCTGCGCGGGGGCAAGGTGGCCGGCATCCTGCTGGAAACGATTGCCACGGACGCGCGGGTCAGCCATCTGGCCATCGGCGTCGGGGTCAACCTGGCGGCCGCGCCGGACACAAGCGAGGTCGAAGCGGGGGCGGTGCGCCCGGTGGCGCTGCGCGCTGAACTGGGCGTGGACATCGGCCCCGAAAATTTTCTGGACCTGCTGGCGGCGTCCTATGCCCGGTTCGAGGACCAGTTCGCCACCTACGGCTTTGCCCCGATCCGCACCGCCTGGCTGGCGCGCGCGGCCCGCCTGGGCGAGACGATCACCGCCCGTACCACGCGCGATGAGCATCACGGCACCTTTGTGGATGTGGACGCACAGGGGCAACTTGTTCTAGAGACGGCGCAGGGCCGGGTCGGTATCCCGGCGGGGGACGTCTATTTCTGAAAGGGGCGCGCATGCTCTTGGCCATCGACTGCGGCAACTCCAATACGGTGTTTGCGATCTGGGACGGCGAGGCCTTTATCGGCACCTGGCGGACCTCGACCGAATGGCAGCGCACGGCGGATCAGTATTACGTCTGGCTGTCGACCCTGATGAAGTTCCGGCAGATCGATGTGGAGATCACGGATGTGATCGTCTCGTCCACCGTGCCGCGCGTGGTGTTCAACCTGCGCGTCTTTGCCGATCGGTATTTCAACACGCGCCCCATCGTGGTGGGCAAGCCCGATTGCCTGCTGCCGGTGGATGTGCGGGTGGATGCGGGCACGGCCGTGGGACCGGACAGACTTGTAAATACCGTCGCGGGCTACGATCTGTTCGGTCCCACGGCCGTGCCCGCATCCAC
>CAZITF010000505.1:0-2010 GCA_964542095.1 uncultured Rhodobacterales bacterium | reverse complement strand
CGAAAATGCCGCCCATGCTGTCGGGGATCGTGCCCATGACGAAACAGTTGAACAGGGTGACCGACCGTGCCGTGCCCGCACCTGCCGTGATGCGGCCCGCAGGCAGGAATTTGAAATCCTCGAGAGCCGCGTAAAACCTGTCTTCCCAGTCGCTTGGGTTGTCTTCGACCTTGGCCAGGTCGCGGGCGATGCGCCGCCAGCTGTCCTCGACGGTGACGTCGATGGGCGTGCCATCGGCCTCCTTGAAGCGGTACTTCATGTCCCAGATCTGTTCGGCAATCGGCGCGGCAAAGCGTGTCATCAAGGCATCCCTATCGGTGGCCGCCGATTCTGCGGGCAGCCGTGCAGGTGGTCAATCTACGCGAATTGAACCACAACCACTAGTCAAAAATATGGCACGGACCACCAAATGTAGGGGTGTGACAACCACAACACCTTGCAGGTCGGCAACGCTCTGCTACAATATTTGGTATGCGGAGGCCCGAGTCTGTGGACAAACCTGTGGGAAACTACATCAACCTGATCAAACTGTCGGTCGGCACCGAAACCATCGACGACCTTGCCGCCTGGCAGGCGACCAAGCGCGCCCGGACATCTGACGGCCTGCCCCGACACGTCACCCGCATGTGGCCCAGACGCGAGGCCGAAATCCTCGCGGGCGGGTCGATCTATTGGGTGATCAAGGGCGTGCTGACCTGCCGCCAGCGCATCCTGCGGCTGGATGAAGTGATCGGCGGCGACGGCATCCGGCGCTGCGCCATCGTGTCCGACCCCGAACTGGTGCGCGTGCAAAACGCGCTGAAACGCCCGTTCCAGGGCTGGCGCTACCTCAAACCCGCCGACGCCCCGCCCGACCTGCCCAGGGGCCGCGACAGCGAAGAACCGCTGCCGGTCGAACTGAACCGGGCGCTGGCGGAAATCGGGGTGTTGTAGGGGGGCATGGAGGAGGATTTTGAGGCCTTGTCGGACCTTGCATCCCTGCACCTTGCACGGAATCGAGGCCAGCTCTGCTGGCCGCCGTGCATCGCCAGACCGCCCCGCCGGGCTGGCGATCTGGCTGCCGCAGGTGCCTACCTCAGAGGGAAGATGCACCTGGCTGTCATAAAGTGCACCGCTCAAAGGGTGGATCGCCACCCCGCGGTCCGGCGATGCACGGCTGGTGCGTCGCTTGAAGGCGAACGGAAGCTTCGTCCGCACAGGCGCCGTTAACCCAACCTTAACAAACCCCACAGTACGCCGCGTTAACCATGCCGATTTGCGCCATACGGCTGCGAAGGGGTGTACAGGGGGTGTACGCCGGGTGCATGGGGGGTGACGCCGCGATTGCCCAGTGTTTCATGGCGTTAACCGGCGCGCCGGCACGCCCGGCCGGCACCGTCCCGTTAACCGTTGCGCGTACGCTGCGCCTGGCGTCAGCCCAGCCGCTCCAGAAGGTCGTGCAAGACCACCCTGTCCGCATCGTCCATCTCGGCCATGCGCGAACGCCACAGCGTCGCCTGAGAGGCGAGGATCAGCCCGTCGTGCAGCACCTTGAGGTGGTTGGCGCGCAGGGTCTCTCCGCTGCTGGTGATGTCGGCAATCGCCTCGGCGGTTTCGTTGGCCACGGTGCCCTCGGTCGCGCCCTGACTGTCGATCAACTGGTAATCCGCCACCCCTGCGTCACGCAGGAAATCGCGCACAAGCCTATGATATTTCGTCGCAATTCGCAGGCGGAACCCGTGGCGATCGCGAAACATCGCCGCCACCGCATCCAGATCCTCGGTCAGGTCCACATCGACCCAACCGGCAGGGACCGCCAGCACCAGATCGGCATGGCCAAAGCCCATTTCGGCAACCGGAGCGACCTGCTGTTCCCACAGCGGCAGCTTTTCATGGATCAGGTCTGTGCCCGTCACCCCGAGGTGAATACGCCCCGCCGCCAGTTCGCGCGGGATTTCCCCCGCCGACAGCAGCACCAGCGCCACACCGTCGATCCCCGCGACCTCGCCCGAGTACTCGCGATCCGACCCC
>CAZITF010000504.1:0-2021 GCA_964542095.1 uncultured Rhodobacterales bacterium | reverse complement strand
GCGGGGGGAGGGTGGGGGCCGGCGGCGCCGAATTCGAGCCGGGAGGGCTGGCGAAGGCGCGTGACCGACGCTTCGTCAAGGATCACTTCGGACACCGGGGCCAGTTCGATCACATCCAGCTTTTCCGTCGTCCGTTGCGTGGCCGGATCAAAGCGGCGCGCCCCGTCCAGCACATCGCCGAACAGATCAAGCCGCACAGGCCCCAGATCGCCGGGCGGATAGATGTCGATAATGCCCCCGCGCACCGCGTAATCGCCCGGCTCCATCACTGTCGGGCTTTGCACGAAACCCATGCGCACCAGGAACTGGCGCAAGGCCGCCTCGTCCACACGCTCCCCCACCCGTGCCGAAAAGGCGGCCTCGCGCAGCAGATCGCGCGCAGGCACCCGCTGACTGGCCGCGTTGATGGTGGTCAGCAGGACGAACTGTTCGGGCATGCCGTGGACAAGTGCCGCCAGCGTCGCCATCCGCTGCGCAGAGATGTCGGCATTGGGCGACACCCGGTCATAGGGCAGGCAATCCCAGCCGGGAAAGACCAGCACCGGCATGTCCGGCGCAAAAAAGCGCAAGGCGGATTGCATCGCCGCCATCCGCTTGTCATCGCGCGCCACATGCAGCACCGGTCCGCGCGCGGCGACTTCATCAAGGATCAGCCGGGCGTCATAGCCCTCGGGCGCGCCCGAAACGGTGATATGGTCTTGTTGGCTCATGAGCTCGACAGGCAGCGGAAAAGAGCGCCTTCCATTGGGGCATTCGGGAGGCGTGTCAACTGCCGAACGGGCCGACGGACATGTTTTGGTACATCCCCCAAAGGGCAGTGACGAAAATCGCCACCATCCCGATGGCCTGCACATAGGTGCGATGGCGCGACAGGCGGCGCCACAACACCTCGCCCTGCGCCTCTTCGGCCCGGATCAGGCGGGCGGTGGACAGGTTCAGCGCCCCGACGAGGGACATCGGAAAGCCCAGCAGGAACACCGCCTGCGCGAACTCGACCCGATAGACAAATCCAAGCAGTGCAAGCCCTGTCAGGATGAAACAGGTAAAGCCCAGAAGCCACAGGCCCGACACTTGCCCGATGAACAGCAGGCGGTTGGTGTTGATACGCACAAGGTCATCGAGGTCTTCTGAGGCCTGCCCGCCATAGCGCCGCGCGCGCGCCACCATGTCGTAGGGCACGCCCAGTACCCAGTGGCTGGCGGTCGACCACACCACGGCCAGCGCGATCCAGAACCACAGGTTCGAGAAGGATCGCATGTCGATGAGTTCAAAGATGGTTTCGTACCAGTCCACGCGTCGCCTTCGATGCCTGTCTCGGGGAATACCCGCTTGTGATTGGCGACTCTCTTAACGTGCAAGGGCTGCAATGCCTAGACTTGGCAAGCGTTAAAATCCGTGCCACCCATGCGCAGTCAACCAGACCGGACAACCACGATGCGCCCGACCCAAGCCCCGTTTCCCGCCACCCGCCTGCGCCGCACCCGCGCAACCCCCGCCATCCGGGGTCTCGTGCGGCAGAACATGCTCAGCGTGGACGATTTCATCTGGCCGGTTTTCGTGCGCGCGGGCGAAGGGATCGAAGAGCCCGTTCCGTCCATGCCGGGTGTCTTTCGCCGTTCCGTCGACAAGGTGGTCGAAGCCGCGCGCGAGGCCGCCGACCTTGGCATTCCGGCGATCTGCCTCTTTCCCTATACCGGGCTCGACGAACGCACCGAGGATTGCGCAGGCGCCTGGAACCCGGACAACCACGCCAACCGCGCAATCCGCGCGATCAAGGCCACGGTTCCGGACATCGCCATCATGACAGACGTCGCACTTGATACCTACAACATCAACGGCCACGACGGATTTGTCGAAGACGGCGAGATCGTCAATGACCGCACGGTCGAGGCTCTGGTCAAGATGACGCTGGCTCAGGCCGAGGCGGGTGCCGACATCATCGGGCCGTCCGACATGATGGACGGACGGATCGGCGCGATGCGCTCCGCCCTTGAAAGCGCGGGCCATCAAAAGGTGATGAT
>CAZITF010000503.1:0-2025 GCA_964542095.1 uncultured Rhodobacterales bacterium | reverse complement strand
CCTATGCCCGGCAGGAGCGCGCTGCGGAGACCAAGGCGCTCGGCAGCGGTGCGTCCTTGTGGATATCCAGGACGCCTTCCAGTGCGTTGCGGAACAGCGGCGTCTTGTTCAGGGCGTTGACGATATGCAAATGGCCGTTGGCATAAGGAGGACCGTCATGGAGAGTAAAGGGCTTGCGACCCTCTTTCTCCCGCAACCGATCATAAACCCCGATCCGCGCCCAGCGTTCCAGCCATTCCGGCTCGCGTTTGGGCAGGCCGGCGCGCATCGGGAAATCAGTGCGGGGCAGGTTCAGGGTGTGTTTGTATTCGGGCGTATCGGCGCACATCGCAGGCGTCCTTCATAGATCATTTCGGGCAGGGCATGGCATGGGCGGTGCGACAGGCTCAGGCACCTTTGTCCGGCGGCTCGGGTCGGGGATCAGAGCGCCGGGGATATAATTCGCTGAACTGGGATCAAATCCGTCATGCACCGGCTTATAGGCAGGGGCACAGAGGCTCACAAGTCCTGCCCTTCTCTGTTTGAAAAAATCCCGGAGCGCGAGGCAGCGCCTCGCACAACGCGACCGCCGAAGGCGGGCGCAAAACATCACGTGCGCGCAAGGCGCGCTCAATCCGGCAGGCTGCGGCTTTGCGCCCAGCGGTTGAGCCAGGCGAGGGCCGCAAGCGACAGGCCCAGCACCACCAGCGACAGCACGCGGGTCAGCCCTTCGAGCCCCGAGATGTCGATCAGGAACACCTTGGCCACCGCCAGCCCGATCACCACCAGCCCGGCGCGGCGCAGCAGCGTCGAGCCGCGCGCCAGCGACTGGTAGAACAGCGCCGTCCCCACGACCAGCAGCGCAACGGTATAGCTGTAAAGCTCGGGCTGCAGAAAGCCGTGGCGGAGTTCCATCCCCGAGGCGCCCTGCCAAAGGTGGCGCAAGGCGACAAAGCCCCAGAAGGTCGCCAGCGCCACGGCGGCGGCAAAAAGACTCCGGCGCAGCCAGACGAAGCGGACGCGCATGGCGATCATCGCCAGCACGGCGGCAGGCAGCAGATAGGCGACCAGCAACGTGTTGAGGATTGCGACGCCCGCGACATCCCGGCCCCAATCCGTCAGGATCGGCGAAAACACCGTCAGATCCAGGACAAGCGCCCCCACACCGATCAGGCCGAAGACGCCCGCAAGGGCTGCGCGCACAAGGCTCAGCACTCCGCCCAACCCCTGCAGCCGCAGCAGCTGCGCGCCCATCAGACCCAGCCAGATCGTCGCATAAAGGCCCATCGCCCAGTGCGTGGCGTTGTGATCGACGCCCGTCATCCGCTCCAGCGCGCGGAACAGGAGCAGCGACACAAGTGTGCCCCCCGTCGACCACGCCGCCGTATCCAGCATCAGATCCGCCGTGATCCGCGCCTTGCCGCGCAAGGCCCACAGCGCGGCCACGAAGGCGGCAAGCGGCCCGCCATAGGCCAGCAGGATTTCCCAGACCGGGGCGCCCAGCGCCCAGGACAGGCCCGGATCCGCGATCAGCCGCGCGCCCACCGCCACGACGCCGACTGCGATGATCACCTGCATCAGCGGCAGATCGAACCGCCGGTCCAGCAGGGCCGCGACCAGCACGGTGACGGCCAGCGCCACGGTCAGCGCCGCAGAGGACAGGATCAGCACAAAGGCAAAACAGATCGAGGCCAGAGCGGACAAAACGAACAGCGAAGCCCGTGTCCGGTCATCCCCGTCCACGCCGGCAAAGCGCAGGGCGAGGGCGACCATCACGCCGGCCATCACCATCGCGTGCAGCGCCCAGGGGTAGGCGCCGATCACCTGCGTGGGGGCCCAGGTGACCTCGATCACGATGGCCATGGCCGGGGCCAGCAGCGCCGCCCCGAGCGCCCAGGGCAGGCCATGGCCGGGGCGCAGGGCGCGCTCGGCCGCCACCGCGCTCAGACCGAGCCCGATGGCCCAGAGCACCGTCACGGCGAGGGGGAAATCCGCCTCTGCCGTGGCCGCGTAGGTATCGGCAAAGGCCCGCCAGACCGCGCCGCG
>CAZITF010000502.1:0-2029 GCA_964542095.1 uncultured Rhodobacterales bacterium | reverse complement strand
CCATCGATTCGATCGAAGTGGACGCGGCGCTGATGCAGTGCATCGCGACCGAGGCGCGGCTGATGCCGCACCTGCACCTGTCGCTGCAACACGGCGCCGACCTGATCCTCAAACGGATGAAACGGCGGCACCTGCGCGACGATGCCATCCGCTTTGCGCAAGAGGCGCGACGCCTGCGCCCCGACATGACCTTCGGGGCCGACATCATCGCAGGCTTCCCGACCGAGACCGAGGCGCATTTCGCGAACGCGCTCAAGCTGGTCGAAGAGTGCGACCTGACCTGGCTCCACGTCTTTCCCTATTCGCCGCGTCCGGGCACCCCCGCCGCGCGGATGCCGCAAGTCAACGGCACGACAATCAAGGACCGGGCGGCCCGGCTGCGCGCCGCAGGGGCGGCGCAGGTAAAGGCTCACCTGCGGGCGCAGATCGGCAGGACGCACCAGGTGCTGATGGAAAGCCCCACCATGGGGCGTACCGCACAGTTCACCGAAGTGGCCTTTGCACAACCGCAGGCCGAGGGGCAAATCGTTGCGGCCCGGATCTTGTCCCATACGGTGTCGCAACTCACCGCGTAAACACGTCCCTTCTCTGTTTCGGAAAATCCCGGGGACGCGCGGATGCGCGGGGGCAGAGCCCCTCTGACGCCCGCCATCCGAAACCTGGTCGCGGTTGGGCGCGGGTGGCCTTGTTTCGACCCAATGAAAAAGCCCCGCCAAAGGGCAGGGCTTGATCCATTTCCGAAAGCAGCGCGCTTATTTCTTGTAGCGCGCCTTGACCGGCGCCCAGATGCGCTTGTTGGTCAGGTACAGCAGCACCGACAAAACGGTCAGGAACAGCACACCGACAAACCCGGCCTGCTTGCGGGCGACCAGCTTGGGCTCTGCCGTCCACATCAGGAACGCCGAGACATCTTCGGCCAGGCTGTTGAGGTCGGTCGCATGACCGTCCGCGAATTCCACGTCATCGCCATAAAGCGGTGGGGCCATCGCGATCCAGCCACCGGAAAAGACGGGGTTTTCATACAGAACCGCACCTGCCTCTTCCTTTTCCTCACCGGTATAGCCGTTCAGCAGGGCGGCGATATATTCCGGACCGCCGATGCCGTTCACCAACTGATTGATGCCCAGGCCGTAGGGTCCGGAAAACCCGGCCCGTGCCTTTGCCATCAGGCTCAGGTCCGGCGCGTTTTCCAGATTGGACCCAGGAAAGCGGTCGCTGGGCTTGGCGGGACGAAAATCGTCAAGCTCCGCGTCATAGACCTCGTAGAACTCCGCATAGGCGCGCACCTGATCCGCTGGCAGTGCCGGACCACCGTCGTCACCCAGCGTGCGCAGCGGGACATATTTCAGACCGTGGCAGGCCGAACAGACCTCGGTATAGATCTGCAATCCGCGCTGAAGCTGGTTCTGGTCATAGGATCCGAACGGACCGTCAAACGAAAAGTCGATGTTTTCGATCGGTGCGGTCGGCGCGCCAGCGGCGAACACACCGGATGACAGTGCGACCACCGCAAATGCAGTTGCTGCAAGTTTCCTGAACATGTGCAGTGTCTCCTTATTCCGCCGGTTGCGTCGATGGGGCATGGCCCGCATCGCCACCACCAACATGTGCGGCAAAATCTTCTTCGATGGTCGCAGGCTGCGCATCCGGCTTCTCGATCACGCCCAGCAAGGGCAGGATCACGAGGAAGTAGGCAAACCAGTAGGCGGAGGCAATCAGCGAAATCGAGTTATACGGCTCTTCCGCCGGGCGGGCACCGACCCACATCAGCACGAAGAAGTCGACAACCAGCAGCCAGAACCACCACTTCAGCATCGGGCGATAGCGCGCCGAACGCACCGAAGACGTGTCCAGCCATGGCGCCAGTGCCAGTGCGACGATCGCACCGAACATCGCAACCACGCCAAAGAACTTGGCGTCCACAATGCCGCCCGTCACGAATGACGCGATCTGCACAACCCAGACCTCGTCCGTGAAGGCACGCAGGATCGCATAGAAGGGCAGGAAATACCATTCCGCCACGATATTG
>CAZITF010000501.1:0-2031 GCA_964542095.1 uncultured Rhodobacterales bacterium | reverse complement strand
GTGGATGCGGTGGTGATGAACCCGCCCTTTCACACAGGTCGCACGGCGGACCCGTCGCTGGGTCGCGCATTTATCGCGGCTGCAGCGCGTATTCTGAAACCGCACGGCGCGCTGTGGATGGTGGCCAACCGGCACCTCCCCTACGAGGCAGCGCTTGCAGAGACTTTCGCCAAAGTGGTTGATCTGGACGGCGATGCGCGGTTCAAACTGGTGCGCGCCGAACGACCTAAACGGAAACGGGGATAGCAATGTCATTTTCCATCAGTGGCAAGACCGCCATCGTAACCGGGGCCGCCAATGGCATCGGTCTGGCCATCGCGCGCCATTTCGCGGATCGTGGTGCCAACGTGATGTGCGCCGACATGGATGAAAAGCGGTTGGCCGAGGAACTGGGCGATCTGCCCGAAGATGCCAACATCCGCTATTTTGCAGGCGATCTGCGCCAGAGGCTGACCATCGCGAACCTGATCTCGGCCACCATCGACGCCTTTGATCAGATCGACATTCTGGTCAACGCCTCGCGGCAGGTAATGGAAACCGACGCGCTCGATCCAGAGGACATGTCGGTGGACGATCTGTTCCAGCAGAACGTCATGACGGCCCTGCGCCTGACGCAGCAGGTGGCACGCCGGATGATCAAGCAGAACGAGGGCAGCGACAGTCAAAGCAACAACGGTTCGATCATCAACCTCAGCTCGATCGCGGCCCACCGCACGCGGCCCGAATTGCTGGGCTATTCCATCGCCTCTGCCGGGCTTGAGCAGATGACCAAATCCATGGCCCTTGCGCTGGCACCCGAAGGCATCCGGGTCAACGCCGTGGCGTTCGGGTCGGTGATGTCGGCCTCGCTCAAATCCTCCATCGGTGACCACCCCGACTGGCGTGACGAGATCGAAGAGCACACGCCGCTGCACCGGATCGCCAGCCCGAACGAGTTGGTGGATGCGGTGCAGTTCTTTGCCTCGGACGGCTCCGGTTTTGTCACTGGCGACGTGCTGACGGTGGATGGCGGGCGCAGCCTGCTGGATGCGGTTCAGGCCCCGGCGCATTAGGCGCTTTTGCCCTTGGCCACCGGGTTGGCCTTGGGCTAGAGAACCGTCAACCTGACAGGACAGTGCCCATGACCGAACGTTTCGATACCCAGAAAACGCGCGCGGCTGCGTGGTTTCGCACACTGCGCGACGATATCGTCGCGGCGTTCGAAGGACTCGAGGCGCGCCATGACACTGGTCCACTGTCGGATGCCGCGCCCGGCGCATTTGAAGTAAGCGAGACCACGCGCACCTCCGACGATGGCTCGAACGCGGGCGGCGGATTGATGAGCGTTATGCGCGGCGGTCGTGTGTTCGAAAAGGTCGGCGTCAATATCTCGACCGTTTACGGCACTTTGGGCGAGCGTGCGCAGATGGCCATGGCCGCGCGCAAGGGCATACCGGGGATGAAAGACGACCCGCGTTTCTGGGCCTCAGGCATTTCGCTGGTCGCCCACATGCAGAACCCACACGCACCGGCTGTCCACATGAATACCCGCATGTTCTGGACGCCACACGCCTGGTGGTTCGGCGGTGGGTCCGACCTTAACCCTGGCATCGAGTATGACGAGGATACGGCCCATTTTCACGGCCAGCAGCGTGTCCACCTCGACCCGCACGGGGCCGACCTCTATCCCCGTTTCAAGGCATGGGCGGATGAATATTTCTATGTCCCCCACAGGGGTCGCGCACGCGGCGTCGGGGGCATCTTCATGGACGACCACTGCACCGGCGATTGGGAGGCGGACTTTGCCCTGACCCAGGACATTGGCCGTGCATTCCTGCCCGCCTATCTGCCGCTGGTCGAAAAGCGTCGGGTGCAGGACTGGGACGCGGCGGACAAGGACGCGCAACTGATCCACAGGGGCCTTTATGCCGAATATAATCTCGTTTATGACCGGGGCACCAAGTTTGGTCTGGAAACCGGGCACGACGCCAATGCGGCTTTGATGCGCCTGTCGCCGCTGGCCAAGTGCGTCTGACGGCCCCGTCCGGCGCC
>CAZITF010000500.1:0-2039 GCA_964542095.1 uncultured Rhodobacterales bacterium | reverse complement strand
ATGGAGGCGGTCGATCTCCTCGGTCACGTCCGCCTTGACGGCCAGAAGCGCCAGTTCCTGCGCCACGCGGTCCGGGGCGACCCCGTCTGTGTTGTCAAGCACACGGGCGAGGTTTTCGCGCAGGGTCGCGGCGACCTCTTCCTTGCGGGCCTCGGCCAGGGTTGCGGCTTCCTGGGTCAGGCTCGCCACGGTGTCGAGTTGGCCCATCAGGACGCCGTGCAGGGCGGCACCCTCGGTTTGGCGCATCGCGTCGAAGGCATCGAGCAGCGCGGGCAGTTCCGCCACAAGGGCCGCGCGCAGGGGGGCCGGGTCGTCCTGGCTCGCGCCCTGTTCCAGCACGCCGCGCATCATCGCGATGTCGCTTGCGCGCGACGGGGCGAGCGACAGGCCCTGCTCCATCGCTTCGGCCTCGATGGCAAGCAGCGACTGAACGGTCGCCTTCATCTGGGGTGTGTTGAGGGTGATGGCCGCCACCGCATCATCGCGCGACACCCGCAGCGACAAGGTGACATTACCCCGCTGCGCGTGGGCCAGCACCAGCGGGCGGAGTGCGGCCTCGAGCCCGTCGACCCAGTCCGGCACGCGCAACCGCACATCCAGCCCCTTGCCGTTGACGGACCGGATATCCCAGGACCAGCGAAACGGCTCCATGGCACCCGTCGCGGCAGCAAAACCGGTCATCGAGCGCACCGTGCCCGGACCTGTCCCTGCCTGCGGGGCGTTTTGATCTTTCTGGCTGTTCATACAGTTGCGTTTAGGGGCTCTGCCGGACTGGGGCAAGTCCAAGACGCGGCCCTTTTCGGGCGCGGCTCGGTTAACCAGTTGTTAACATTGTACGCCATTTTTCGCGGCGATTTGATACTTATTGGCCTCAACCGCAGTGACCCGCCGGTGGTTTGCATCCTAAATCAGAGGCAGAGACGCATATCATGGACAAATCGAACCTTACCCCTCACAATATCCTCAACATGACAGAGTTTCGCGCAGACGTTGGATATTCCGCCATTTCCCAGGTCGAGGCCTATTGGGAAGGGCTGCGCGGTGCGCGACTTATGCCAAAGCGGTCGGAGATCGATCCACGCGGAATTGAATCCGCGCTCGAGCACACTTTTATCCTGGAACGGATCGCCCCCGGAATGGCCCGGATTCGCATCGCCGGAAGCCACCTCAGCGATCTGATGGGCATGGAAGTGCGCGGAATGCCGCTGACGTCCCTGATCACGCCGCCCTGCCGCCGCCAGATCAACGATCTGCTCGAAGACGTATGCCAGCGCCCTGCCGTGTGCGAGATGCGCCTGAACGCCGAAATCAGCGTGACCAAGCCGCAGTTGGACGGTCGCCTGTTGCTGATGCCGCTGAAAAGCGATCTGGGCGATGTGAGCCGCATTCTGGGCTGTCTGGTGTCGCAAGGCGATATCGGACACACGCCGCGCCGGTTCGATGTGGTGGGGGCCAAGATCCGCTCGATCACCGCGCCCTCGACCTTGCCGGTCGCGCAGAAGTCGACGTCCAAGACGCAGGATGCGCCCGCGCAGGCCCACGGGTTCGGCGAACCTGCGCGCGCCTTCAAATCCCACGCACCGCGTCCGGATGTGCCCTATCTGCGCGTGGTCAAATCCGACGACTGAGCGGATGCGGAAATAAACAAAAAGCGCGGGAGGTCATCGACCTCCCGCGCCTATTTTGTCTTTGGCTGTTTGGTTTTAGCTGGCGGCGCGCGCGGCGTTGCGCGCGCTGCGCAGGTCTGACAGTTCTTCGGCCACCAGAAATGCCAGTTCCAGCGATTGCGACGCGTTGAGGCGCGGATCACAAGCGGTGTGGTAGCGGTCGCTCAGGTCCTCGTCCGTAACGGCACGCACGCCGCCCGTGCATTCGGTCACGTCCTGGCCCGTCATCTCGAAATGGACGCCGCCGGGGATCGTGCCTTCGGCTGCGTGCACGCCGAAGAATTCGCGCACTTCGCGCAGGACCGAGTCAAAGGGCCGGGTCTTGTAGCCCGAGGACGACTTGATCGTGTTGCCGTGCATCGGATCGCAGGA
>CAZITF010000499.1:0-2049 GCA_964542095.1 uncultured Rhodobacterales bacterium | reverse complement strand
GCTGCCCGAACGCACCGTTGCGGACGCGGACAAATGGAAATTCGCCGTCTACCCCTTTGCGGACGCGGTGCGCGGCTTTGCCCAGATGCCCACCCTGCGCGCCGCCATCCGTGCCCGGCAAAAACTGCGGCTGACCTATCACTCCAAAGGCGACCGGATCACGACCCGCACGATCCGCCCCCTGCACATGGAATACTGGGGGCGGGTGTGGACGCTGACGGCATGGTGCGAATTGCGGGACGCTTTCCGCGTGTTCCGCGTCGACCTGATCCAGTCGGCCGAGGCCCTGCCCGAGATGTTTGTGGACGAACCGGGCAAGACCCTCGCGGATTACGACCCGAACCTGTGAGGGACAGGTGGCCCGAGCAACGTCCCAACGCCCACGGTGTTCGAACAACGCACCACCTGCCCGGACTCAAGCCGCAGGCGCCGGGCAATAGCGCCCTTCAATGGCCCCAAAACGTCGTCCGTAGGGCGGGCTTCAGCCCGCCAAGCCTGTCCAGATACAAAGCACACTCAGGTCAGCTGTGCGGACGCACCGGACGTTCGACGTCAAGCGTCACACCCGCCATGCATCGCCAGACCGGGGGGCGGTCTGGCCCCTCTCGGCAGATTTGGCCGGGGCCAATCGCCTGCCGGGCAGTGGATTGCACGGCGGCCAGCACAGCTGGCCTCCGTTCCGTGCAAGGTGCAGGGATGCAAGGTCCGACAATAGGCTCAAAACCGCCCTTCGCTCCGCCACCGCTCGTCACCCGGATCGGAGTCAAGCCGAAGGCGCCGATCAATCGCCAGTCCGCCCCCCGGGCTGGCGAATTGGCTGGGCTGGGTGAGACAGATCAGCGGCGCGATATCCTTGATCCATAAACCGCCTTGGAAACAGCGGGGCCTCGCCACCCCGCGGACAGGCAATCGAGCGGCGCGGCATCCGTCTTACAGGCTCCAACCCACCCCTCACCGCACCGGCAGAAACACTTCCAGCGCCGCCACCGCCATCACATGCACCTCGCCCGCCACAGGCACATCCAGCCCCCCGGCCTCGACCACCACCTCGACCGACCCGTAAGGCAACAGCCCAGCGATCACGGCCACATCCACGGCCTCGGGGCGCGGCACGCTGATATGGACGACGACGCGCATAACGTCGCGCTCCAGCCCCAAGGTGCCAAAGACCGGCAGGGACGCGCCCTGCAAGGCCTGCTCCACCGCGCGCCGCGCCGCCTTGGTGTCATCGCGCCCGTGCAGATCGATCCCCTGGGCCATCTCTATGATCAGACGTTGTTCGCTCATGTCGCCACCCCGGGGCGCGTGGACGACGCCACCGACACGATCAGTGCGGCCTGCGCCATCACCGTGGGGTTGCCCACACCTTCGGGGCGCACCACATCGAGGCCACCCTTTTCCACCACGAAAGAGGTCTGACCGTAAGGAAAGGCGGCCGCCAGCACGTCCACATCGACCCGCTCGGGATGAACGCAACCGATGCGCACCTCGATCACCATGTCCTCCTTGGGAACCCCCATGTACTCGGCCAGATTGATCGAATTGCGCCACAGGGCGGCGCGCACCGCGCGTTCGGCGGCTTGCGTGTAATCCCCCCGGCGCAGCGACGTGCCCATGCCGAACTCCACGATCATCGGTCCCATCACATCGCCTCCTTGGCGGGGAATACAAAACACTTGTCGCGCCGGATGCGCAGCCACATCAACGTTTCGGCGGCGGGCAGGAACACCCCCGGCACGGTCACCTTGATCATGGACGCATCATGATCGAGGCGAAACTCCACAAGGCTCTCGTTGCCCATGAAGCGGGCGCGCACGACCCGCGCACGCGCGGCGGTGCCTTCGGTGGCGGTCGGGCCCGGCCCGACCCCGGCACGGTCGAAATCGATCTTCACATGCTGGGGGCGAAACACGATGTCCACGTCCGTCCCGTCGGGCACACCGGGGGCCAGAAAGCGGCCAAAGGGGGTCATCGCCAGCGCCCCCTCGACCGTGGCGCGCAGCCGGTTGGCATCGCTGCCGGCTGCTGCGGACGCCAGCAGGCGCACGG
>CAZITF010000498.1:0-2062 GCA_964542095.1 uncultured Rhodobacterales bacterium | reverse complement strand
TGGTCGTGTTTTTCCGCCTGCGGGTGTTCGTGCGCGAATTGTCCCAGAGGATCGCCCGACACCAGCATCCGCCCCGACATGCCCAGATGGATCAGCAGCGTCTCGCCCCCACTCAGATCGGCGAGGATGTATTTCGACCGCCTGCGCAGCCCCAGCACCTGCTGCCCCGTCAGCCGCTCCGCCATCCGGGGCGGAAACGGCCAGCGCAGGTCGGGCCGGTTCACGTCCGCGCGCGCGATCACGGCGCCCGTCATCGCAGGGCTGAGCCCACGACGGACGGTTTCGACTTCGGGCAGTTCGGGCATCGGTGGGGTCCTGCGTCAAAAGGGCTACGTTGTGTATGGCCGCATGCGCTCTATAACAAGGCCTGAAGAAACCGAAAGACCAGGCCCATGAGCGACGACAAGACCACCCATTTCGGATATCAAACGGTGCCCGAAGGGGAAAAGGCCGGGCGTGTGCAAGGCGTGTTCAACTCGGTTGCCTCCAAATACGACATCATGAACGACGTGATGAGTGCCGGTATCCACCGCATCTGGAAAGAGGCGATGATGGATTGGCTGGCTCCGCGTGCAGGGCAAACGCTGCTGGATGTGGCGGGCGGGACAGGCGACATTTCTTTCAAGTTCCTGAAGCGGGCGGGCCATGGCCATGCGACTGTACTGGACCTGACCGAGCCTATGCTGGTCGAAGGGCGCAAGCGGGCCGAGGCCGACCGGATGGCCGACAGTGTCGACTGGGTGGTGGGCGACGCGATGGCGCTGCCGTTCGAGGACAACCCATTCGATGGCTACACGATCAGCGTTGGCATCAGGAACGTGACCCGCCCGCAGCAGGCACTGGCCGAGGCCTATCGCGTCCTGAAACCCGGTGGCCGCCTGATGGTACTGGAATTCAGCCAGCTGCCCAACGAAGGCATGCAAAAGCTGTACGATCTTTACAGTTTCAACGTCATCCCCCGCATGGGCCAGATGATCGCCGGGGATCGCGACAGCTATCAGTACCTTGTCGAATCGATCCGCAAATTCCCGGATCAGGAAACGTTTCTGGCCATGATCCGCGAGGCCGGGTTCGAACAGGCCAGGTATCGCAACCTGACCATGGGTGTGGCCTGCCTGCATTCGGGTTGGAAGCTGTAACGTGCGTGGCCCCCACAACATCATTCGGCTGATCCGTACAGGCGCAACTCTGGAACGCACAGGCGCGATGAACGTCGTTCTGGATGCGTTCGAGGCCCCGCCCGCCCTGCGATTCGTCGCCAAGGCGCTGGGCAAACCGTTTCGCTGGCTTGGGTACAGTGGCGATCCGGCCATGCCGCCCGCGACCCGCGCGCTGACGGCGCTTGGGCCTGCCTATATCAAGTTCGGCCAGGTGCTTTCGACCCGCCCCGATGTCGTGGGCGACGAATTGGCCGTACAGTTGCGCGTGTTGCAGGACAAGCTGCCGCCATTTTCGACCGAGGAAGCCAAGGCCGAGGTCGAACGTGCCTTGGGGCAACCCGCCGACACCATCTTTTCCGAGTTCAGCGAACCTGTCGCCGCCGCCTCTATCGCGCAGGTCCACAAGGCACGGCTGGCCGATGGTGGAGACCCCGTCGCCGTCAAGGTGCTGCGCCCGGGCATCGAAAAGGCGTTCAAGCGGGACCTCGATGCCTTCTACCTCGCCGCGCGCATCGTCGAAATCTTTGCCCCCGGTGCGCGGCGTTTGCACCCGATCGAGGTGATCGAGCATTTCGACGGCGTGGTGCAGGGCGAACTGGACCTGCGCCTTGAATCATCGGCCGCCGGGGAATTCGCCGCCAACACAAAGGGCGACGCGGGCTTTGCCCTGCCCGGGATCCGGTGGGAGCATTCGGCCCGCCGTGTCATGACGCTGGAATGGGCCGATGGCGTGCCGATGGGTGACAACGCGGCCATCGATGCAGCGGGGCACAACCGGGTCGATCTGTCCGAACGGGTGCTGAAACTGTTCCTGCTGCACGCCCTGCGCGACGGATATTTCCACGCGGACATGCATCAGGGCAACATCAAGGTCGCACCGAACGGAG
Organism: uncultured Rhodobacterales bacterium; assembly: GCA_964542095.1. Lineage (GTDB taxonomy): Bacteria > Pseudomonadota > Alphaproteobacteria > Rhodobacterales > Rhodobacteraceae > Tateyamaria. Next base: position 15 of record CAZITF010000498.1, on the reverse strand, counting down.
CCATCACCGCCTATG
>CAZITF010000497.1:0-2080 GCA_964542095.1 uncultured Rhodobacterales bacterium | reverse complement strand
CAATTCGCCCACGGGCTTGCGGGGCACGATCACGCCGGGCAGGCCCGCCGCGCCCTCGGGCAGGTCGCTGTCGATCCGCGCCAGGCGGTGGCCGTCCGTTGCCACACACCGCAGGGCGCGGCCTTCGTCGCCATCGGCGATGTGCATGTAGACACCGTTCAGATAGTACCGCGTCTCTTCGGTCGAAATCGCGAATTTGGACTTGTCGAACAGGCGGCGCAGCTTGGGCGCCGGGATCGAAAAGTTCGATGCGTACTCCGAAGACGCCATGACCGGAAAGTCTTCTTTCGGCAGCGTGGCGAGCGAGAAATTCGAGCGCCCCGCCTCGACCGTCAGACGGCCTGCGGCGCTGTCGGCCGTCAGCGAGACAAGCGCGCCGTCGGGCAGTTTGCGCACGATTTCATGCAGGGTGGTGGCCGACACCGTGGTGGCTCCGGCCCGTTCGACCTGTGCGGGGGCCTTGTCGACGACTTCGATATCCAGATCGGTCGCGCGAAAGGTCACGTCGGATCCTTCGGCCTCGATCAGCACGTTGGCGAGGATCGGGATCGTATTGCGCCGTTCGACCACCGATTGGGCCTGGCTCACGGCCTTGAGCAGCACGCCGCGTTCGACACTGATTTTCATGGTCTGTCTCCCATCGATCCCTGTCCGCAGTGCAGGGAGGGGCACCCTAGCCCAACCACGCGGCATCACAAGTATTTTATTGGTTTTTCCGCTGGATCGCGGGGGGCGTCAAGTCAACGCGACCCACAGGGCGCCCAAAATATGCGCCCCGGTGCGCGCAGCACCGTGCCGATGAGGCCCGCCGGGGGGAAAATCGGCTGCAAATGCCCATTGACGCATAAATCGCCTTGCCCGACTTTGGCGGATACATACATCCGTTACGTTGTTTCAAAGGGCGGTTTCAAGATGTCAGCGTTTACCAGTGGCCTGCCCCGATGATCCGGTTTCTGGATGCCACTCTCGGGCGTTGGCTGCGGCATTTGCTGTTCGTGCTGGTGCGCAGTTATTATGCGTTGTTCTACAACATCAGCTGTTCGGGCAAGCACCTGTTGCAGGATCAGCCGGGCACGCTGATCCTTGCCACCCATGTCAGCCGCCACGACGGGCCACTGATCGCCGCGATCCTTTATGCGACGAAACGCATTCGCCCCACTGTCCATTACCACGAATATTACAACTGGACGCAGTTCCTGCCGATGTTCATCGCCTCGGCCATTCCGATGAGTTCGCCGAAATCCTGGCCCGAGGACAAGCGCAAGGCGCGCAAGGCGGTTGTCCTGAAAATCGTCCACAAGGTCCTGGCCAAGGGCAATTCCGTGCTGCTGTTCCCCGCAGGCAAGGTGCGCCGCGAGCCGCAAGAGCGTGTGCCTGCCTATCTGTCCGGCGTGCATGACATCCTGCGGGCCGAACCCGATACACCCGTCATGTTGCTGCGGCTGGACGGGCTGGGCGCACATCAAAGCGCGATCTACGACAGTTTCTGGACCTTTCTGGGCATCAAGAAAGGGCGGCGGCATGTGAGCATGGACCTGCGGCCCCTGCGCGACCTTGACCCAAGCATGGAGATCGAGACCTTCAACGCCCGGTTGGAAGAGTTGTTGAACCTGCCGATTACCCACGAGCTGCCACAGGCCGCGCCCAGCCACAAAAAAACGGCGCCGTAGGGCGCCGCATCCTTGTTGCCCGGATTGGGGTTTGTCTATGCCTCCAGCGCGCGCCGCAACAGTTCGAGATCCTCGGCGATCTGACCGTCCTGCTGGCGCAGTTCGTCAATCCGTTTGACCCCGTGCATGACCGTTGTGTGATCACGCCCGCCAAAGCGGCGACCGATCTCGGGCAGGCTGCGTGACGTGAGATGCTTGCACAGATACATCGCCACCTGCCGCGGACGCGCATAGCTGCGCAGCCGCTTGGGACCGATCATGTCGGACAGGCGGCCCCTTCCAAGGCCATGGCTATGGAAGGGGCCGCCTGTCCGATCTCCTGCAGGCCAACCAATGCTTTGGCATAGATCAACGAGTTACCGCAGAGTTCAACAGCAATATCATCACAACAATTCTCCCGTTCGGTTCGG
>CAZITF010000496.1:0-2083 GCA_964542095.1 uncultured Rhodobacterales bacterium | reverse complement strand
GCGAGATGCCGGCGACGGTCGAGACCGCCGAGACCGCGCCCGAGCATCTGGCCGAGCGGATGGTGGGCCGCAAGGTGCTTTTGCGCGTCGAAAAGACCCCGGCCCGGCCCGGCGACGTCGTGCTGGACGTCAAGGGCCTGCGCGTGGTGGATGAACAGGGGGTCGAGCGGCTGCGCGGCATTGATCTGCAAGTGCGCGCCGGGGAAATCCTCGGCATCGCGGGCGTCGCGGGCAACGGCCAGTCCGAATTGCTCGAAGTGCTGGGCGGCTATGCGACCGGCACCGGCGGCATCACCCTGAACGGGCAACCCATCGATCTGACGGGCAAGAACTCGGACGGGCGGTCGCGCCGCGCGCGCGGCATCGCCCACGTGCCCGAAGACCGCCAGCGCGAGGGGCTGATCATGGATTTCAGCGCGTGGGAAAACACCGCCTTCGGCTATCACCGCGACCCGGCCTATCTCTCGGGCATTCTCAGCAACAACGCCGCAATCAAGGCCGAAACCCAGGCCAAGATGGACCGTTTTGACGTCCGCCCGCCGAATCCGAACCTGGCGGCCAAGAATTTTTCCGGCGGCAACCAGCAAAAGATCGTTCTGGCCCGCGAGATCGAGCGCAACCCCGACCTGCTGCTGATTGGCCAGCCGACGCGGGGCGTCGACATCGGGGCCATCGAATTCATCCACCAGCAAATCGTCGCCCTGCGCGATCAGGGCAAGGCGATCCTGCTGGTCTCGGTCGAGCTGGAGGAAATCCTGAGCCTCGCAGACCGCGTCGCCGTCATGTTCGACGGACGCATCATGGGCGAGAGGATGCCGGAACAGACCAATGAAAAGGAACTCGGCCTGCTGATGGCCGGAGTAAGCGGGGACGCAGCATGAAACGTTATATGACCATTCTTGCAGGGGCGGCGATTTTTGTCGCCACGGCGGCTGTCGGCCAGACCGAGATCGACCGCTTCGACATCGCGATCGACGCCGAAGACGAGGCGGCCCAGACCACCCTGATGACGCTGGCCACGACTTTCGTGCTGCTGGCGCCGCGCACATCTGGCCTGCGCAAGGCCTCGCGGCTCGAATTCCGCTCGGGCACCGGGCTGGTCGAGGACAATGCGGCGTCGGAAAAGCTGCGCAACGGCTTGCCCGCGGCATTGGCAAATTCCATTGCGCAGGTAGCGTCGGTCGGCAGCCCGTGCGACATCTCGCGCCACCGATTTGAAGACGTGGATGTGCTGATGGTGGTCCATGACAGCGGCGTCGGCCAGCCGCAGGACACGCTGCGTTGCTTTGTTGCGGGTCTGTGGATCTATCACGCGGGCAGCACCGAAAGCATCACGGTTGACGACTGGCGCGTGCCCTATGCGCGCATCCTCGCCTCGCTGGCCGGGGGGCGGCCCGCCTTTTCCGGCTTTGTGGTCGAGGAAAACTGACATGGACGTGATGCCCAAATGGGCCGAGGTCATTCTTGTCCCGCTGATCTCGTTGCTGTTGGCCGCAGTTCTGTCCGCACTGGTCATACTGGCCATCGGAGAAGACCCGGTGGCAGCGGTGCAACTGATGGTGACCGGGGCTTTGGGTTCGACCTATGGCTGGGGCTATACGCTTTATTACGCCACCAATTTCATGTTCACGGGCTTGGCGGTTGCCGTGGCCTTTCACGCCGGACTGTTCAACATCGGCGGCGAAGGTCAGGCGATGCTGGGCGGACTCGGGGTCGCCCTTGTCTGCCTGTTCATCCCCTGGCCGCACTGGACCATCGCGATACTGGCGGCAATCATCGGATCGGCCCTGTTCGGCGCGCTGTGGGCTGCGATCCCGGCCTATCTGCAGGCCAAACGGGGCAGCCATATCGTCATCACCACGATCATGTTCAATTTCATTGCCGCCGCGGTGCTGAACTACATGCTGGTCAACATCCTGCGCCCGGCAGGCAGCATGGACCCGGCCACCGCCCGTTTTCCCGAAGCGGTCCGCCTGCCGTCGCTGCATGATCTGCTCGCGCCCTTCGGCATCGCCTTTTCCAAGGCGGCCCCGGCCAATGTGTCGCTGGTCATTGCCGTCATCGCCTGCGTGCTGGTCTGGCT
>CAZITF010000495.1:0-2093 GCA_964542095.1 uncultured Rhodobacterales bacterium | reverse complement strand
CATCGCGCAGGGTCACGAACGTCCCTGCCCGTTTCGACATCTTGAAGGGTTCGCCGTTCTTGTAGAGCTTGACCAGCTGCGTCAGCTTGATGTCGAGCGGCACGGTGCCACCCGACAGCGCGCTGACGGCGGCCTTCATCCGTTTGACATAGCCACCGTGATCGGCCCCGAACACGTCGATCAGTGCATCATAGCCGCGTTGCACCTTGTCGTAGTGATAGGCGATGTCGGGCGCGAAATAGGTCCAGCCGCCATCCGCCTTCATCACGGGCCGGTCCACGTCGTCGCCGTGTGCGGTGGATTTGAACAGGGTCTGTTCGCGGGCTTCCCAGTTTTCGGGCATCTTGCCCTTGGGTGGTTCCAGCGTGCCCTCATAGATCAGGCCCTTGGATTTCAGATCGGCAATCGCCGCCTCGATCAGACCCGTGCCATAAAGCGACTTTTCGGAAAAGAAGTGGTCCATCTCGACCCCGAGGGACGCGAGATCGGCCCGGATCAGGTTCATCATGGCGTCGGTGGCAAAGTCGCGCACCTCTTCCAGCCAGAACTGTTCGCCCTTGTCGACGAACCTGTCGCCCACCTTGGCCTTGAGCGCCGCGCCCACATCCACCAGATAGTCACCGGGATAGGTGCCATCGGGAAACGCGACCTCTTGGCCATGCGCCTCGAGATAGCGCAGATAGACCGACCGGGCGAGCACGTCGACCTGCGCACCGCCATCGTTGATGTAATATTCGCGCGTGACCTCAAAGCCTGCGAAATCCAGAAGCGAGGCCAGCGCATCGCCGAATACCGCGCCCCGCGTGTGGCCCACATGCAGCGGCCCGGTCGGATTGGCCGAGACGTATTCGACGTTGACCCGCTTGCCCTTGCCCATGTCCGAGCGGCCGAATGCGGTGCCTTCGTTCAGCACCGCGCCCACCACGCGCTGCCATTCGCCCGGTGCCAGCCGCAGGTTCAGGAAACCGGGGCCCGCGACCTCGGCGCTGGTGATGCGCGGATCGGAAGTCAGCCGTTCGGCCAGCGATTCCGCAATGTCGCGTGGTTTCAGACCCGCAGGCTTGGCCAGCACCATGGCCGCATTCGTCGCCATATCCCCGTGCGCTGCATCGCGCGGTGGCTCGACCGTCACGTTGTCAAAGGCCAGCCCCTCGGGCAGTTGCCCGTCGCGGGTCATCGCCTCCAGCGTGCCCAGAACGTGACTGCGGATATCGGCAAAGAGATTCATCGGATCGCCCGTCTTGAAGAGTGAGGCCTGCGTGTATCAGAGATGCCCTTTGCGTCAAGGCGCGCCTTGTCCCAGCAGTCGCGCATGTTCCTGAAAGGCAAAGCGGTCGGTCATGCCCGCAATGTAATCGGCGGTAAGACGTGCGATGGCGGTTTCGTCGCCCCCTGCCCGCCGCACCGCGTCCTGCCAGTGCGTCGGCAGCAGTTCGGGTCGGGCCAGAAGTGCCGGAAAGAGGTCGTGGACCACTTTGGTCACCTCTTCGCGTTTGGCCATGACCGAGGGCGCGCGGTACATGTTCTTGAAAAGGTAGGACCGTATCGTCTGCAGGTCGGCCCACATCGCATCCGAAAAGCGGATGACAGGGCGACCGAGGTGGCGAATATCCTCGACCGATTGCGCACCACTGGTCGCCAGAATGGCGCGCGAGGTGATGATGACGTCACTGACCATGGCACCGAACGCCTGGCGCAGCGCCTCGTGACGACGGCGAAACGGGTCGAGGCCGGGGTATTTCGCATCCACCTCGGCATAGGCCATGCGCGCGACGGGCAGGCGCGCCACGTCCTCCTCGTCCAGAAGCCCGGCGCGCAACCCGTCATGCAGGTCGTGGTTGTTATAGGCGATGTCATCGGACAGCGCCGCCACCTGGGCTTCGGCACTGGCATGGGTGTCGAGTTCCAGATCGTGTTCAGCGTTGTATTCGGCCAGCGCAAAGGGCAGGTCACCCGTGACCGGGCCGTTATGTTTTGCAATGCCTTCAAGGGTTTCCCAGGTGAGGTTCAACCCATCGAACGCGGCGTAGTGGCATTCGAGCCGGGTCACGATCTTGACCGCCTGGGCGTTGTGGTCGAACCCGCCCCAGGGT
>CAZITF010000494.1:0-2099 GCA_964542095.1 uncultured Rhodobacterales bacterium | reverse complement strand
AAGAAGCTCAATGTATTATCTATCGCAATTGTTCCATTCTTGACTTTAGCAGGAGGGTATCATGGACCGGTTCGACATCCGCGAGGTCTATGCCATCCACAACGCACCCGGAAAGGATTTCGGCAAGTTCCACACCCGCGCCGGCCCGATCATGGCCGCCGCAGACACGTTCCACATCCATGTCACCGGCAAGGGCGGGCACGGGGCGCGCCCACATGACTGTGTCGACCCGGTCGTGGCCGCATGCGGTATCGTGACGGCTCTGCAAACCATTGTCAGTCGCAACCACAAACCGCTGGACCAGTTGGTGATCTCGACCACGCAGATCCATACGGGCACCACCGACAATGTGATCCCCGAAACGGCCTATATCAACGGCACCGTGCGCACGTTTGACAAGCAGGTGCAGGCCATGGTGGTGCGCCGCATGGAAGAGGTCGTGGCGGGCACTGCCGTGGCCTATGGATGCGAGGCGCGTCTGGAGTTCGAGTTCGGTTATCCGCCCACGGTGAACGACACCGCCAAGGCCGTTTTCGCCGCGCAGGTGGCGGAGGATGTCGCGGGCGAGGCAGGGGTGGAGCCGGATGTGGAACCGGTGATGGGGGCCGAGGATTTTTCCTATATGCTGGAGGCGCGTCCCGGTGCGTACCTCATGCTGGGCCAGGGCGACGGGGCGGGGGTGCATCACCCCCAATACAACTTCAATGACGGGATTGCACCGATCGGGGCGTCGTTCCTTGCCCGGCTGGTCGAGACAGCACAACCTGTGGGATGAGGGGCTCTGCCCCTCGGCCCCGTGGGCCTCACCCCGGGATTTTTTGAAACAGAGAAGAAGGGACGGTGCGCGTTATGGCGCTTGAAGATGCCAAGACACAGATCGACCATGCATTCACCCGCAAGGATTTGCGTGGCCCGTCCTATGAGCTGACCTTTGCCGGGGCCACGTCGTTCCTGCGCCGTCGCTATAGCAAGGATCTGACGGGCGTGGATATTGCCGTCACAGGCGTGCCCTTTGATCAGGCGGTGACAAACCGGCCCGGCACCCGGCTGGGGCCGCGCGCGATCCGCGAGGCCTCGAGCCTGCAGGCACCGGATGCGCCCTATGGCTGGCCCTTTGACGTGATGAGCGAGCGGGTGATCGTGGATTATGGTGATGTGGCCTTTGATTATGCCAATGTGCCGGCCTTTCCCGGCACGCTGACGGATCATATCCGCGGTATTCTGGAAGCAGGGGCGGCGAGCGTGGTCCTGGGGGGGGACCATTACATCTCGTTCCCGATCCTCAAGGCCTATGCGGAAAAATTCGGGCCGATGTCGCTGATCCATATCGACGCGCATTCCGACACCTGGCCCGATGACGACATGGCCCGCGTCGATCACGGCACGATGTTTTACAAGGCGGTGAAATCGGGAATCGTGGACCCGGCGACCTCGGTGCAGATCGGCATTCGCACCACCAATGAGGAGACGCTGGGTGTGAACATCATCGACGCGCCCGAATTCCACCGCATCGGGCCAGAGGCGGCGGCGGCGCGGGCGCGCGAGATTGTCGGCGACCGGCCCTGTTACCTCAGCTTCGATATCGACGGGCTGGATCCGGCCTTTGCCCCGGGCACGGGCACTCCGGTCTGGGGGGGCCTCAGTTCGGCGCAGGCGGCGGCGCTGATGCGTGGCCTTGCGGGCATCAACATTCAGGGCGGCGATGTGGTCGAGGTTTCGCCCCCTTTTGACACCACCGGGGCCACCGCCATAGCGGGTGCGCATGTGGCGGTCGAGATTTGCCAGCTTTTGGGATGGAGGATGCGCGGTGGCGCCTAGGAACCAGCCGATCAGCGGCAACGAACTGGCGCGGTTTTCCGGGCCGGGCACTTTCATGCGCCTGCCCAGCAGCAATGAATTGCAAAAGCTTGACGTGGCCGTTCTGGGGATACCGATGGACATCGGCACCTCGTGGCGATCCGGCACCCGGTTCGGCCCCAAGCAGGTGCGCAGTGAATCGGCGATGATCCGCCCCTATAATCTGGCGACCGGTGCGGCACCCTTTGACAGTCTTCAGGTGGCCGACATCGGCGCTCTGGCGATCAACACCTTTTCTATGA
>CAZITF010000493.1:0-2121 GCA_964542095.1 uncultured Rhodobacterales bacterium | reverse complement strand
CGATCCGCTCGGCGGTGGGGCGCAACATCAGGTGATAGGTGTTGCCCAGCAGGATGTCCGCCCCGGTGGCGCGCACGCTTTCGGGCAGCATCGCCTTGACGGTGGCTGCCGTGCCCACGGGCATGAAGGCGGGCGTGCGGATGTCGCCGCGCGGTGTGCGGATGGTGCCCGTGCGCGCCCGGCCATCCGTCGCAGCGAGATCAAAGGAAAATCGGCCCATGTCGCCCTCAATACAACTCAAGACCGCTCTCTTACCGCCCCGCCCGGCCCGTGCCAAGGACTGACGATGGATCGGCGCCTCCAGATTGGCCCCGACCCTCCGGGCTTTGCTTCAAGCGGCGCGGCCAAGAGCCCGAAATGACGGTCTGACCACTGAGAACAGCCACGCATCGGCGGGCCGCGGGATGGCGATGACACGGCAATTCCCGGGCGGTTAATGGATCAAGGTTGTCACCACGCAGGCCTGTCGCGCCAGGGCTTGCCAAATCGCCGTGCCGGGGGGCGGCCCGGCGACGCGCGGCGGCCGACGGCCTTGATCCCGCGCCTGGGTTTTGCCGGGGCGTCGTTCATTTGACGTGTGTGGAGGTGCGGTGAAAGTATCGATTGAGCCCATCGTTCCGGATGCTGCATCATAAACGAACTGGTGCATTGCGCGATGAGCAGCCCTTGTCCAAGAGGGCTTGGCGATGGGGGCGGCCGCCAAGTATTTCTTGCAACTGCCGCCCATCTTCTACCGAGTTCAGTTGTTCGCGGTCAGCGGGTCGATAATCTGCGGCACTTCGGTGATCTTGCCGACCGGGATCCCCGACAATTCGGAATGCCGCTGAATCTCGTCCTCGCTCTCGGCAAGGTAGATGCAGAAGGTCTTGTCCCCTGCGACATAGGAATGTTGCCACTGGATGGCCGGGCCAACGTCGGCCAGCGCTTTGTTCGAAGCGCGCGACGCAGCACAAAGCTCGGTCAAGGAAAACTCGCCGATGCCGGGGATGTCGCGTTCAATTACAAATCTCTTCAGCATATCGATGCCTCCATGTTGCTGTGCGCCTTAACTGTCGCAGCTTGGGATGCATTTTTCGAACCAAATTTCCTTTGTCTTTCGAAAGGTGATCTTTAATCATGCCCAAGATTTTTGCATTCACAAAAGATTTTCTTTACCGAACCAACATGACAACGCACCTGAAATCTCTTCAAGCAATCGAAATCGCCATCCGCATGGGCTCTTTTAAGGAGGCCGCCAGTCAGTTGGGCATTACGCCTGCTGCCGTCGGTCAGAGAATTCGTGCCCTCGAAGATTATCTCGGAACCGATCTGCTGGTCCGGGGTCGGTCCGGGCTGCATCCAACCCCTGAGCTCGCCATGGCACTTGCTGACCTGCACGCGGCCTTTGAGGCGCTTGAAAAGGTTACCGCGGCACTTGATTTTCAGCGCGTCAGCGAGATTCACATCGTCGCCGACCCGGATTGGTCCGAATTGTGGCTGGCGCCCAGGTTGCCCACATTCAAGGATGGCCACCCGAATATCCATTTTTGTGTCAACGGGGCTGGGGACGTGCCGATGCGACTGGGTGCGCCTGACATAAGGGTGGAATACGGTGGGCCGGAGAAAGGAGAACCGCTCTTTTCGGACTACCTCGTTCCGGTGTGCAGTCCTGACAATCTGCGCCGGATTGCTGACTACGACACCGAGCACGAGATGGAGGGTATGCCACTTCTTCATCTGGAGGAGCACCGGAGCGCAGACGATAGGCCGGGATTCCGCGACTGGTTCGAAGCGTTTGGAACGCGGCGCACCGGGGCCGACCGCGGGCCATACTATCGGCGTGCCGAGATGGCACTTGAAGCGGTTCGCGAGGATGTTGGGTTCCTCTTGTGCGGTATTTCTTTAATAGAGCGCGATCTGGACGAGGGCTCCTTGGTGCTCCCCTATCCGGTGGACAAAGGGCTGGCGGCACCGCACCCATTCCGGATTTGGCAGCGCGAGCAAAGTCGGCAGCGTCCTCAATTCCGCCGCTTCATTGAGTGGCTCAAAGGGGAGGCCGCGGCGACTGAGGCGCTGATTACCGCGCGCAGAGGCGATAAGCCGGCGACCCAAATCAAATGATACCCACTGCTCGCAGTCGGA
>CAZITF010000492.1:0-2132 GCA_964542095.1 uncultured Rhodobacterales bacterium | reverse complement strand
TAGATGCCTGCAAAGACCAGAAATGCCAAGATCGTGTTTTCGAAGGCGCGGGGATAGGACGGTTCCTCGCTGGCAATCGGATCGACGGCCACGGTGAGGTAACGGACCTGGCGGGACGCCTCGACGCGGGATTGTTCCATCTGCTGCAGGGCCGACTGCATCATCATGTCGCGCGCGGCAAGATCGGCCTGCGCAATCTGGATGCGGGCGGCCAGTTCGGCCAGCGAATTTTCGCCCCTGGATACATCCGTCATCTTGTTGTTCAGCAGGCCCAACTGGATCCTGAGAATGTCCAGAGTGCCGCGCACACCATCCACCCGGCTTTGGTTGGGGCGGGCGTTGTTGAGCAGGCTGGCCAGTTCGATCTCTTTCTCGATGATCTGGGTTTCGAGCGTTGAAATCTGTGTGCGTATCGAAGTGATCACACCCTCGGGGTCCAGCGTGGAGCCTTCGATCTGGAGGCGCACAAGAGATTCCTGTGCTTCGCGCCGCTCGGCTTCCGCACGGTCAAAACCCTGGCGGGCATCGCGCATCTGGTCTTCACGCTTTTGCTGGGACAGGTTGTTCACCCGTTCCTCGGCATAGTTGATCAGCTGGCGGGCAAAGTCGGCGGACACTTGCGGGTCGGCGGCGGCGACCTCCATTCGGATCATGCCCTCGGTCGGATCATAGCCGATTTTGACGTTTTTCTTGTAGATCTTATACGCTTCTTCGTTGGTCGGGTTGTCGCCAAGGCGCTGGATCGGGTCGATCCAGTCCTGGGAAAAGTGATCCTTGAAGCCGACATCGCGATCAAGCCGCAGCATCGCATCCTTGGATTGCAGGAAGCCCTGCACCGCGATGCTGTCAGAATTGGTGGCAAATTGCGTCGGCAACAGCCCGCCAAGCGGGCCCGCTCCGCCGGATCCTTCGTTCTGGATGATCAGGAATTCGGATTTGGTCGCATACATCGGCGTTGCGATGGCGTAGAAATAGTAGCCGGCCAGAAATGTCGGCAACATCACGAAAAAGGCGAGGCGCACCAGCAGTATGCCGGTCTTTCTGCGTCGACGACGGGCGATGTCGCGTTGGATGTTGCGCATTTCCTGCGCGCGTCGGTCCGCCGGGCTGACCTCGGTCGAGGGCAGTTGCTGTTTCTTGACCGGGATTGTCTGGGGCAGCTGGACGCGCGCGTCCGCAGACCCGGCGCCTCCTGCGGCTGCGGGCAGGCTGGCAAAGGCATCCGATGCCCCGCCTTCGTGCTGTTCCGCCCCGGCCTGAGGCACCACCAGTTCCAGCATGTTTGACCGCTGGAACGGGTCGATACCCTGAGCGCGCAACAGCCGTACAGCATCGAAATCCGATGTGGCGGGCAGATTGTGTTTCTGCGCGACGCGGCGTGCCATGCGCAGCTGGCGTCCCGTCAGCCCCTCCTGGCGGATCGCATCGATGGTGTTGTCGGCGGCAGCCTGATCGACTGTGGACTGGTCCGCGTGCGCCTTCGGCCGCTGGTCTTCGGTCGACGGGGCGTTTTTCGCTTCGGGCGCTTGCGCGCGCGGCTTTGCGTTGCCCGCATCCTTTGGCGCATCCGTCGCCTCGCTCATCGGAGCGGCGCGTTTTATACGGAATTTTCTAGCTTTGGGTTTCGTAGTCATAAAGCCGTTTCGCCTCTTCCAGCGTGTCGAACATGTGCAGCTTGCCATCCAGAAGGACAGCGGCAGAGCGCGCGAATTTTTCGAGCGTTTGCGCCTGATGTGACACGATGACAATTGTTGTGGTGCGCAGCCGTTCCTGCAACACTTCGCCTGCCTTGCGATTGAATTCGACGTCGGTGGAGGATGGCATCCCCTCGTCGATCAGATAAATGTCGAAATCGAGCGCCAACATCAGAGAAAACGAAAACCGCGCCCGCATCCCCGACGAATAGGTCCCGATGGGTTGGTCGAAATATTCCCCCAGATTGCACAGCCAGCGGCAGAAACTTTCTACATAGTCGGGGTCCAGCCCATAAAGCCGCGCAATATAACGACAATTTTCGTGGGCCGAAATCTTGGAAATCACCCCACCCATAAAGCCCAGCGGGAACGAAATGTTGCACATGCGTCTGATTTCGCCCCCGTCCGGGTTTTCCAACCCGGCCATCACGTTGATCC
>CAZITF010000491.1:0-2153 GCA_964542095.1 uncultured Rhodobacterales bacterium | reverse complement strand
CCATCAGCACGGCGGGGTGGGGCAGGCGGCCCCAGAGCCAGCGCGGCTCGCCCAGAGCCGCGTCGAGCAGGAGGGCAAGGGCGAGGAGGATCGCGGTGTTCACAGGGCTGCCTCGAGCCGTGCCCACCCCTCGGGCCCCGGCAATCCCAGCCTGAGCCAGTCGTTGGCATAGGGGAAAATGCGGCTCCAGACATGGTGGCGGGCGAGTTTGTCCTGCCATGCCTGCGCGTCGTCCACGCGATACAGCCGGAACAGCGTCGTGCCACCCAGCAGGGAGGCGTTGTTCTGGCAGATCAGCGCGTCCAGACGCACGGTGTCGCTGGCCAGCCGGGTGCGGGTGGTGTCGGCCCAGGCCGTGTCGCGCAGTGCGCGCGCGCCGATGTCCAGCGCCACACCCGAGACCGGCCAGGGCCCGAGCATATCGCGCAGGCGCGCGATCAGGGCCGGATCCCCGATGGCAAAGCCGAGCCGGACCCCGGCCAGCCCCCAGAACTTGCCAAAGCTTTTCAGGACGATCGTTCCGGGCCGGGCGGCCTGTGCGATCAGGCTGCGGTCCGGTGCGACGTCGCAAAAGCTTTCGTCGATGATGCAAAGCGGGGCGGTGAGGTCGCGGGCCGACCACATGCGCCCGTCGGGATTGTTGGGATGCACCAGAACCTGCGCCTGTGCGGCGCCCTGCGGGCGGACTTGCCAGCCCTGTTGTTCAAAGCTGGCGGCATGTTCGTTATAGGTGGGGGCGGGGATGCAGACGCCGGATGGCGCGGCGAGGCGCGGGATCTGCGCGATCAGCGCCGAGGCGCCGGGTGCGGTCAGAACCGCGGCGGTTTCGGGAACGTTCCAGAACTGCCGTGCCGCCTGTGTCAGATCGTGCGCCATGCGCGTGTCGGGCAGTGCCGTCCAGGCCTGTGCCGACAGCGCCGGCACCGGGTAGGCGACGGGGTTGATCCCGGTCGACAGATCGAGCCATCCGGCGCGGCTCCCCCCATGGATTTCGATCGCGGCATCAAGGCCGCCGCCGTGATCGCGTTGAGTGGCCAAAAGCAAGGCTCCTGATCAATTGCTATAAAAATCGGCAGTTTCGCGCCCGCAAAGAGCGGATTATCGCGTGAATGACAAGCCAATGGTCTGGCATTAAGTTATTAAGCCGTTCATTAACGATTTGTTAAGAGAATAAGCCACATTTACGTAGTATGGAGCCTTACGTCTGCCGGCTCTGGAGTGACCATGAAAGTTTTGATCGTAGAAAGCCGACCGGAGTTGGGTATGCTTTGGGCGCGCCACCTGGAACGGCAGGGCTATGCGGTGACGCAGGTCCAGAGCCAGGACGACGCCGTGGCGCATCTGTCCAGCGATCAGGCCGACATCATTGTTCTCGACCTTGTTCTGAAACATGGCAGCGCGCTGGCCGTGGCGGATTTCGCCAGCTACCGTCAGCCCGATGCGCGGGTGATTTTCGTCACCGACACGTCTTTTTTTTCAGATGGTTCGATCTTTAACCACGCCAGCAACGCGTGTGCGTTCCTGCCTGCGGGCACCCCGCCCGAGGATCTGGCCGCGATGGTCGCCCATTACGGCGGTCACTGACCCCGCCCGTGCGGCGCCATGAAGTCGATCTGCGGATTGATGGGTATGATGCGGTGCGGATTGATGCTGTCGTGGCTGTAGTGATAGTGGCGCACGATGTGGTGCAGGTTCACCGTGTCGGCCACGCCGGGCCATTGGAACAGCGCGCGCGTATAGTCCCAAAGGTTACCGTAATCGATCAGCCGTTTACGATTGCATTTGAAATGCAGATGATAGACGGAATCAAAGCGCACCAGCGTCGTGAACAGCCGCCAGTCCGCTTCGGTGATGCGGTCCCCCATCACATATCGGTGATCTGACAGCCGCGCATCGAGCCAGTCCAGAGTGTCGAACAGCGGCTTTACGGCGGCGTCATAGGCCGCTTGCGTCGTGGCGAAACCGCATTTGTAGACGCCGTTGTTGAGCGTGTCGTAGATGCGGTCGTTGACCGGCGCGATGGCGTCGCGCAGTTCGGTTGGCCAGTAGTCATCCCTGTTGTTCGTGATGTCGTCAAAGGCCGCGTTGAACATCCGGATGATTTCCGCGCTTTCGTTGCTGACGATGGTGTTCTGCGCCTTGTCCCACAGGAT
>CAZITF010000490.1:0-2154 GCA_964542095.1 uncultured Rhodobacterales bacterium | reverse complement strand
GCACTCCATCCCGGCCGAGCAATTCCGCCTTGCCGGGCAGTTGGGCCTGCCCCCGTCCGTCACCTTTCGCACGCTGGAATGGCCCGTATTGCGGCAGGTGGTGCCGGGGGCGTTTGCGCTGATCTTTGTCATTTGCCTGACGAGCTTTGCGGTCGCGCTGACGCTGGGGGGCGGGCCACGGGCAACCACGATCGAGCTGGCGATCTATCAGGCCTTTCGCTTTGAATTCGATCTGGGCCGGGCGGCCGTTCTGAGCCTGCTGCAACTTGTTGTGGCCGGGTCGGCGGCGGTGCTGGCGCTGTGGGTTCTGCCGCCCATCGCCGTGCAGGTGGGGCGCGACCGGCACGTGCGACGCTGGGATGCGCAGGGCGCGGGCTTTCGCATGCTTGATACGTTCTGGATCGGGGCAGCGGCCCTGTTTTTGCTGGTGCCGCTTGGTGCGATTGCGGTCTCCGGCGTCATGGGGTTGGCGCAGATGCCGGTGCTTGTCTGGCACGCCGCGTGGACGTCGCTGTGGGTGGCGGCGCTGTGTACCTGCGTGCTGGTCGCGCTGGCCCTGCCGATCTCGATCTGGCTGGCGCAGACGCAGCGGGGCGGAGCCGAGGCGCTGACCCTCATTGGTCTTGCCGCCTCGCCCCTGATGATCGGCACCGGGTGGTTCATCCTGATCAATCCCATTGCCCCGCCGGCCGACTTTGCGCTGGTGGTCACAGCGCTGGTCAACGCGATGATGGCGCTGCCCTTTGCGGTGCGCATCCTGATGCCTGCGATGCGGCAGGTGATCACCGATTACGGACGGCTGAGCGCGAGCCTTGGCCTCTCGGGCCTTGCCCTGTGGCGCATCGTGGTGCTGCCGCGGGTGCGTGCGCCGCTCGGTTTTGCCGCCGGGCTGGGCGCGGCGCTTTCGGCAGGCGATCTGGGTGTCGTGGCGTTGTTCGCGGACGGCGACCGGGCGACGCTGCCGTTGCAGATGTACCGCCTGATGGGCAGTTACCGCACCGATGCGGCGGCAGGCGCGGCGCTGTTGCTGCTGGCGCTTGCTTTGGGGATGTTCTGGGCCTGTGACGCGTGGGGGCGGCGATATGCTGAGCGTTAGGGATTTACGGATCACCCAGGGTGACTTTGTACTGAGCGCGCGTTTTGATGTGGCCAGGGGCCAGCGTGTTGCGGTGATCGGGCCGTCGGGCGCGGGGAAATCCACGTTGGTCAATGCCATCGGCGGATACATCGAAAGCACGGGCACGATCATCGTGGATGGTCAGGACGTCAGCACCGCCGCCCCGGACAAGCGCGGCATCGCGATGCTTTTTCAGGATGGCAACCTGTTTCCACACCTGACGCTGGCGCAGAACGTGGGGCTTGGCCTGCGCCCGTCGCTGCGGCTGAACGGTGACGAGAAGGACAAGGTCGCACAGGCGCTGGAGCGCGTCGGGCTGGCCGCATTTGCCGCGCGCAAGCCCGGCGACGTGTCTGGCGGACAGCAAAGCCGTGCCGCCCTTGCCCGTGTGCTGGTGCAGGGCAGGCCGCTGCTGTTGCTGGACGAGCCCTTTGCCGCGCTCGGGCCAGCGTTACGGGCCGAGATGCTGGACCTGACCAGCTCCGTCGCACGCGATACCGGTGCCACAGTGCTGATGATCACCCACGCGCCCGAGGATGCACAGCGGGCGGCGGATCAGGTGATCTTTGTCGATGCAGGGCGGGTCGAACCGCCCCGCCCCGTGAGTGAAATCATGGACAACCCGCCGGAGGCATTGCGCGCCTATCTAGGCCGCTGAGCGCAAGGCCCGCCGTGCATCGAGGATGCCCAGTGCGGCCTGCGCGGCCTCGCGCCCCTTGGTCACGAAATGATCGCCGTAGATGTCCTTGTGATGCGCGGTGTCCTGAAACTGGTGCGGGGTCAGCGACACTGACAGCACCGGCACCCCGGTCTTCAGGCCCACCTGCATCAGCCCGTCGACCACGGCGGCGGCAACAAAGTCGTGACGGTAGATGCCGCCATCCACGACAAGGGCCGCACAGATGACGGCATCGTAACGCCCTGATTCGGCGAGGGTTTGCGCCATCAACGGCATCTCGAACGCGCCGGGCACGTCATAGGTGTCGACCTGCGGTGGCGGGACCAATTCGGTGAAACCCTGATGGGCGCGGTCGACG
>CAZITF010000489.1:0-2182 GCA_964542095.1 uncultured Rhodobacterales bacterium | reverse complement strand
CACGGCCCTTCTGGTCGCCAACGACGACGAGGGCAGCAAAGCCAAAACGCTTGCCACCCTTGACGGTCTTGGACACACGGTTGATCGCGACCAGGCGGTCGGAGAATTCGGGGTTTTCATCCCGGTCGCGGCGCGGGCCGCGGCGGTTATTGTCACGTTCTGCCATGAGAACATCCTTTTTCAGGTGGCTTGCGCCGGTTTTTGGGTCAATCCAGGTGGGCTGATGCCCCCGGATCATCGAGGCGGAGCGTGCCGCCTGCACATTTGGTCCATGTGGCGGGGTGAACCCCGCCCTACGGCGTCTTGGGCAGGGCGGGGTTCACCCCGCCGCACCGTTTAAATCTTCAAACCACCTTCACGGGCGGCGTCGGCAACTGCCTTGACCTTGCCGTGAAAGAGGAAACCGCCGCGATCGAAATACGCTTCGGTCACGCCTGCCTTCTTGGCCCGTTCGGCGATTGCGGCCCCCACCTTGGCGGCGGCCTCGACGTTGTTCTTGCCGACGACGCCCAGGCCCTTTTCGAGGGTCGAGGCAGCGGCCAGTGTCACGCCATTCACATCGTCGATCAACTGCACGCTGATGTTCTTGGACGAGCGGTGGACGCTCAGGCGCGGACGCCCTGCGTTGACGCGGCGAAGTTTGTTCCGGACGCGCAGACGGCGCTTGAGGAACAGCTGTCGTTTTGTGTTTGCCATGTTCCTGGTCCTTACTTCTTCTTGCCTTCCTTACGGAAGATGAATTCGCCTTTATAGCGGATGCCTTTGCCCTTGTAGGGCTCGGGCTTGCGCCACTCGCGGATGTTGGCAGCCACCTGGCCGACCAACTGCTCGTCAGTACCTTCGACGATGATTTCCGTCTGCTTGGGGGCCGTGACTGTCACACCTTCAGGGGGCGTGTAGTCGACATCGTGCGACAGGCCGAGGTTCAGTTTCAGAGTGTTGCCCTGCATGCTGGCACGATAACCAACACCCTGGATTTCCAGCTCTTTCTTGAACCCGTCTGTGACGCCTGTGACAAGGTTCGCCACCATCGTGCGGCTCATGCCCCACTGCTGGCGCGCGCGCTTGGATTTGCCACGGGGCGTGATGGTGACGGTGTCGCCTTCAACCGCCAGGGTCACGTCATCCGTTGCCTTGAACGAACGGGTGCCCTTGGGGCCTTTGACTTCGATCTGCTGACCAGAGACGGATGCGGTGACACCCGATGGCAGATCGACCGGTTTTTTACCAATACGAGACATCTGCTTCTCCTTAGAAGATCGTGCAGAGCACTTCGCCGCCAACATTGGCCGCCCGTGCATTTGCATCCGACATCACACCCTTGGAGGTGGAGACAATCGACACGCCCAGGCCCTGACGGACCGAAGGAATGTCATCGACGCCCATGTACACGCGACGACCGGGTTTGGAGACCCGCTTCAACTCGCGAATGACAGGTTCGCCTTCGTAGTATTTCAGGCTGATCTCGATGGCCGGGTGGCCATTCTCACCTTTGATTTCCTCGAAACCACGGATGTAACCTTCGTCCGCCAGCACTTCGAGAACGCGGACGCGCAGTTTCGACGCAGGCGTCAAAACCACGGACTTGCCGCGCATCTGGCTGTTGCGGATGCGGGTGAGCATATCTGCGATAGGATCGGTCATACTATTCTCTCCCTTACCAGCTTGACTTGACCATGCCGGGGATCTGCCCGGCAGAGCCGAGATCCCGCAGCGCGATCCGGCTGATTTTCAGCTTGCGGTAATACGCATGCGGACGGCCGGTCAGTTGGCAACGATTGTGAAGACGGGTGGCGGAGCTGTTGCGTGGCAGTTTCGCCAGCTTCAGGGACGCGCGGAAACGGTCTTCCATCGGTTTGGTTTCGTCACTGATGATTGCTTTGAGCTCAGCACGCTTGGCCGCGTACTTCTTCACCAGCTTTTCGCGCTTCACTTCGCGCGCGATCATGGATTTCTTGGCCATATCTAGTCTCTCCCGCGCTTACGAGTTGAAGGGCATGTTGAAATGCTTCAGCAAGGCTTTTGCTTCGGCATCGGTTTGGGCTGTGGTGGCGATCACGATGTCCATGCCCCAGGTCTCGTCGACCTTGTCGAAATCGATCTCGGGGAAGACGATGTGCTCTTTCAGACCCATGGCATAGTTGCCACGGGTCGGAAGAGCGTCGTGTAGGGAAAGAGTGTA
>CAZITF010000488.1:0-2186 GCA_964542095.1 uncultured Rhodobacterales bacterium | reverse complement strand
GTCGGTCAAGGACCGCGCGGCCGGGCCGCGCGGTCCTTGACCGACTGGCCGGGGTTCATGAACTCGGCCTTGCCCAGGATGGTGCAGCCGGTTTCCTCGCTCGCCTTGCGCAATTTGATGAGGGGGGTGTTTCCGACGGCGGCGGCCAGATCAGGGGCAAAGCGCATGGACGGCGTTCCTTTTCGCGTGGTGTCAGGGACAGGTGTAGCGGGCGGACGGAGCTATCTCAACCCGCCTCATGGGCGCGCAGACGGGCGCGGTGATGGGCCAGCCAATAGGTCAGCAGCGTCAGCGGTGCGTTGACCGTGCGCCGCGTCTCGGCCAGTTCCAGCAGGGTCTCGAAGGGCATCACATGGGTGCGAATGTCTTCGCCCTCGCTCGCTTCTCCGCCGATCCGCGCCTCGGTGTCGGGCAGATCGCATAAACCAACGAAAAGGTTAAAGAATTCGGTCGTGGCGCCGGGCGAGGCATAGCACGCCCCCGCCGCTTCGAGATGGCGCAGGCTCAAGCCGGCCTCCTCGCGCGCCTCGCGGTGCGCTGCTTGCGCTGGTGTCTCGCCGGGGTCGATCAGGCCCGCGACGGGTTCCATCTGCCAGACCACCGGATCATGCCGCCCGATGGGGCCCATGCGCACCTGTTCCACCAGCAAAACCCGGTCGCGCACGGGATCGTAAGGCAACACGATCGCCGCATCGCTCGAGACAAAGACCGAGCGGTCCACCACATCGGACATACCGCCGCCAAAAGTCTCGTGGCGCAGCCTGATCTCGTCAAAGCCGTAAAACGCGGTGTGGGCGCGGTGGCGCGCAACAATTTCGATACGGCCGTCCAGCACCCCTGCCCCGTCGCGCCCCTGTTGGGCCAACACGCGGCTCCAGGCGCGCTTGCGGATTTGGGGAAAGCGGGCCGCGATCACATCGCGCGACAGCGTACCAAAGCCGTCCATGACCTCTTGGGCGGCGGCCACGCTCATCGCAGCCCAGTCCAACACCCACTGGTCGAAATCCCAGGGCGCGGGGGTCGCCTGCACGTTTTCGTCGGGCATGTAGACGTCGGCTTGTGTCCCGTCCGAGAGGGTCAGCAACCGCAGGTCATAGTCGAAACCGCCCTCGTAATAATCCAGCCGCGCGATGTCCCCGTCGGACAAGCCACGCACAACGACGCCCTGCGCCTCGGATCCGTCGGCTTGCATCAACACCGGATAGGGACCATCGCGCGCGGCCATGACCGCGTGACCCGGCAACACAGCCGTGTCGAAATCCAGCGCGTCCGCTGCGCGGCCCAGAACAGACTCCAACAGCGGCACATGGCGCAAGGTGCCGTAAAAAAACAGGGTTTTCATATACCTATCGCCAGGTGCGCCAGGCGAATTCCGCGGCCAGCCCCACGATCATGCCGCCGACCAACAAAGTGGTCCAGATCGGGATGGTGGACATCAGCAGCGCCCATTCCGCGCCGATCTCGAAAATCGCGACGAGGGCCTCGAACGCCCCGTCATAGCGGTTCTTCATCGCGATCCGCACCATTTCGTTGCAGGACTGGATGAACAGGCCCCAGAACACCAGAACCACGGGGGCAGTGAGGCCGACATTGATCGCCGAGATCGTACTGCGTCCCGCGCGGCTGCCGATCACGGTCCAGCCCACGATCAGCCCGACCACCACGTTCACCTGCACGAACCAGCCGAAATTGGTTTCTTCCTCGAACAGCGGCATGATCATGAACGACACGATAAAGGCCAGTACACCCATGCCGAGTGCGGCCACCAGTTTGGCTGCGTCAGGCATCGTGTAATTCCTTCATATGTCTATCCGGGTCGTTTGATCGTGATCTGCGTTACGTCACAGTTGGCACTTTCAAAGGTCGCAGCACAAGATGTCAGATAAAAATTCCACATCCGCCGGAACCGGTCGTCAAAGCCCATTTCGGCGATCTGATCCCATTTCTCGTTGAAGGTTTCGTGCCAGCGGCGCAGCGTGATGTTGTAGCTGGGGCCGAATTCGATAGACCGTTCGACGGCCAGACCCGCCTTGACGATCTGGCTGCGCAGGGCGCTCGGGCTGGGCAGCATGCCGCCGGGAAAGATGTATTTCTGGATGAAATCGACGCCCCGCCGGTAGCCCTCGAACAGCCGGTCGTGGACGGTGATGACCTGCAGCGTCGCCGCCGCGCCGGGGTTCAGGCGC
>CAZITF010000487.1:0-2186 GCA_964542095.1 uncultured Rhodobacterales bacterium | reverse complement strand
CCCGATCTATGCCGGCAACGCCATCCAGACCGTGCAATCGGGCGACGGCAAAAAGGTCATCACCTTCTGCACCTCGACCTTTGACGCCGCTGAAACCGGTGGATCGGCCTCGGTCGAGAATATCTCGGCGGCCGCGGATCCGGCACTGTCGTCCTGGGTCGAAGACAAGGTCGCCGCCAGTGACCGCCCCGAACTGACATCTGCCGGTGTGGTGGTGTCGGGCGGGCGCGGCGTCGGCTCCGAAGAGGATTTTGCCCTGATCGAGAAGCTGGCCGACAAGCTGGGTGCCGCCGTTGGCGCATCCCGCGCGGCGGTCGATTCCGGATATGCCCCCAACGACTGGCAGGTCGGTCAGACGGGCAAGGTCGTCGCCCCCGACCTCTATGTCGCCGTGGGCATATCGGGCGCGATTCAGCACCTTGCCGGGATGAAAGACAGCAAAGTGATCGTCGCGATCAACAAGGACGAGGAAGCCCCGATTTTCCAGGTCGCGGACTATGGGCTTGTTGCAGACCTGTTCACCGCCGTGCCAGAGCTGATCGAGAAGCTGTAAAGGCGCACAATACGAAATGAGCAAGGCCCGTCGCACCTCGCGGCGGGCCTTTTTTGGGTCAGGTCATCTTCTTCAGGACCGGGCCAAGTGCCGCGGCGATTTCCTTGTGCATGATCGGGCCCAGCATCCTGGAGGCCGCCGGAACGTCCATCGCAGAAAGTACCATGCCGTCCGTCCCCGCAGCCTTCGCCTCGTCCGAGGCGATGACCTCGACATAGTGAGTCGCGAGCGGTTTGACCTCGTCCAGCATCGCGCGGCTGACAAAGGCAAGGTCGGACGCGGGGTCCGAATGGGCCTCGTCCGGTGTCTGGTCACTAGCCCACAGCAGCACGGATTTTCCCGGTATCTGGCTGAGCACCAGTCGCATCCGCGCGACCCACGCCGCGCGCAATTCGTCGACCACAGGCCCGAACCGCTCTGGCGACACCGTGATCAGCCGCTGTAGCATGTGGTTGGTAAAGTTGAATTCGGCGAAATCGACATCGCGGTAGATCGCACGCAGCAAGGCCGAGGCATCGACAAACCGGTCGTTGCGACGCGGGTGAACGCGGTAGAACCTGTTGGACATGTTGCGTGGGCTGGTGATCTGGATCACGGTCACGGCCGCCTTTGTCGTCACCTCGCGCAGAAACGGGTCGGTGGCAAACACGTCGACACCGCCATTGAGACTGCCGAAGTTCGCGCAAGTGATACCGAGTTCCGCCTCCAGTTCATCCGGAAACGGGGTCTGTATGAACTTGCCATAGGTCGTCGTGCCGCCAAAAAACGCGATGAACGGGTCACTCAGCGTTCGGCGGGGCCCCCTGAACAGAACTCTGGAATTACCGTATCTGCACGGCAGGTAATCGAGCCCTCCTGGACTCAACGCTTCGTAACTCATGATACCCACTCTCAAAAATTTTCCCACCCCTTCATCGCATGTGCGCCTTGCCAATTCCCTAATGAAACATGACGATATTGCGGCAGCAGTAACCTTTGGCCGCCACAAAGGCGGCCTCTTGCCCCTGCCCGCCGGCTACCCCTATGGTGCGGCGTCGAGCAAAGGGGCGATCATGGACATCAAAACGGTTGGAATCGTAGGCGCTGGGCAAATGGGCAACGGAATCGCGCATGTCATGTCGCTTGCCGGCTATGACGTGCTGCTCAACGACGTGTCTGAAGAAACCCTTAAGGCTGCCATCGAGACAATTGATCACAACCTGGAACGGCAGGTCAGTCGGGACAAGATCACTGCCGAGGAAAAGGCGGACGCCATGGCGCGGATAAAGACCACCGGGGCGCTGGCGGATCTGGGACAGAGCGACCTGGTAATCGAGGCTGCGACCGAGCGGGAAACAGTGAAACAGGCGATTTTCGAAGACCTTCTGCCGCACCTGAAACCGAACACGATCCTGACCTCCAACACCTCGTCCATTTCGATTACGCGACTGGCCAGCCGCACGGACCGGCCCGAGAAATTCATGGGGTTCCATTTCATGAACCCGGTGCCGGTGATGCAGCTCGTCGAGTTGATCCGGGGTATCGCCACGGATGGCGAAACCTTTGACGCCTGCAAGGCGGTGGTCGACAGGCTGGGAAAGACCGCAGCGACGGCCGAGGATTTCCCGGCCTTCATCGTGAACCGTATTCTGAT
>CAZITF010000486.1:0-2187 GCA_964542095.1 uncultured Rhodobacterales bacterium | reverse complement strand
ATCCGGTTTCTGCATCATGTCGAGGAACTGGCGGGCATAGGCCGACAGGGATTCGACGTATCTTCGCTGCCCCTCGGCATAGATCGTGTCAAAGGCCAGCGACGACTTGCCCGACCCGGAAAGCCCCGTGATCACAACCAGTTGGTCGCGCGGAATGTCCACGTTGATGGATTTGAGGTTGTGCTCGCGCGCGCCGCGCACCTCGATATGTTTCTGCTCGGCCATGATCAGCCCCCCGGTTAACACTTCGTACATAGGCCAGCAGCGCCGGAGCGCCAATGGAAAAATGAGAACATGACGTGAACATGCCTATTGCTGCCACGCCCTGTCAGTGGGCGCGCCGCGCCCCCATCCACGCATGTGCCCCGAATCCCCCCGCAAGCACCAGAATGGCGGTCCAGATCAGCCCCGGATACCCCGCCATGCCCAGCACCGCCAGCAGTGCGGGCGTGCCGATGGTGTTGCCCAGATTGCCGGTCTGCGCCAGTGCCCCATAGGCCTGGGATTGGGTGGCGGCGGTTTCGTTCAACTGCGGAATGGCGGCAAAGGTCGCCCCCTGCACCAGCCCCAGCGCGCCCGCCAGCGCAAGGCAGGCCGCGGGCAGGCCCGGAACAGCCAGCAGCCAGAACAGCGCGGCCACGCACAAGGCAAACCCGATCTGTGCCAGTTGCACCGCGCTGATCACCCGCAGGGCTGCAACCCCCAGCGTCATCGACACCGCGATGGACACCAGCGGCATCGCCCCCAGCACCCAGGCCCGCCAGTCGGGCGTGATGTGGGGCGGCAGCACTGTCAGGATGGCCAGAAAGCAGAAAGTGTAGAACAGCCATCCCGCCGCCGGTGCGGCGATGCGCGGCGAGCGATAGATGGTGATGTGATCGTGCAGGAGGCCTCGCAACGTCAACCGCCCTTCGGCGGGCAATTCGAGCGGGCGCAGAAACAGCGTCAGGACGACGGCGAACACGGCCATCCAGACCCCATGCGCGATGAACAGGGCAGGCAGACCGCGCGCCTCGACCAGCGGCAGACCGAGGGCCACAAGCACGGTGAAGGCGACACCGAAAAACGTGCTCCAGAGGGTGAGAGTAAAGCCGCGATGCCGGGTGGCACTGAGTTGCGAGATCAGCGTCGGGGCGGCGACGACGATGGCCAGATGCGACATGCCTTCGATCACGCGGCTGGTCAGCATCAGCGGCAGCGCGGGCAGCAGCGCCTGAAACAGCGACACCCCTGCCCCGGCCCAGAGCGCCCATAGCATCGCGCGCCGATAGCGGATGCGCGCGACCACAAGGCCCGCAACCACGCCCAGAAGGATGCCGACAAATCCGACCAGCGAGACGATGAATCCAAGCGCCGCACCCGCCTCCGGATAGACCGGCCCGAGTTGGTCAAAGATGACGCTGATCTTGGCGTATTGCCCGGCAGCCCCGAGGCCCGCGCCCCAGAGAACAAAAACAAGGGGGAAGTTGGTGCGGTCGGACATGGGCCCCGGCTACGCCCGAACGGGCGCGCCTGCAAGCGGTCGCTACATGTGGATAACCCGGTCGTAGGCATCGAGCACGCTCTCGTGCATCATCTCGGACAAGGTGGGATGCGGGAAGACCGCGTGCATCAGGTCTTCCTCGGTGGTTTCAAGCGCTTGGCCGACCACATAGCCCTGGATCAGTTCGGTGACTTCGGCCCCGATCATGTGGGCGCCCAGCAACTCGCCGGTCTTGGCATCGAACACGGTCTTGATCAGCCCCTCGGGCTCGCCCAGGGCGATGGCCTTGCCATTGCCGATAAACGGGAACTTGCCGACCTTGACGGTATATCCGGCCTCTTTCGCCTTGGCCTCGGTCAGACCGACCGATGCGACCTGCGGGTGGCAATAGGTACAGCCCGCGATGGAATTGGGTTTGATCGGATGGACGTCGTTCTTGCCCGCGATCAGTTCGGCCACCATCGTGCCCTCGTGGCTGGCCTTGTGCGCCAGCCAGGGCGCGCCCGCGATGTCGCCGATGGCATAAAGCCCATCGACCCCGGTGCGGCAGAATTCGTCCGTGACCACATGGGTGCGGTCGATTTTCACACCCAGCTCTTCGAGGCCCAGCCCTTCGACATTGCCGACGATACCGACGGCGGAAATAACGGTGTCAAAGTCGTGCTTTTCGACCTTGCCGCCCACTTCGATATGGGCCGTGACCT
>CAZITF010000485.1:0-2190 GCA_964542095.1 uncultured Rhodobacterales bacterium | reverse complement strand
GCTGATCGTGCCTGCGGTCGTTGTTCCCATCCTCGTGCTGGGACGGCGGTTGCGCGTGCTCAGCCGCGAAAACCAGGACTGGATCGCGGCTTCGTCGGGGCGCGCCTCCGAACAGCTCAGCGCCGTGCAGACAGTGCAGGCCTTCACCCACGAGGCGGCGAGCCGCGCGATGTTCTCGGACGTGACCGAGGCCAGCTATGGCTCGGCCCGCCGCCGCATCGCTACCCGTGCGGCGATGACGGTGATCGTGATCTTCCTGATCTTTGTCGGCATCGTCGGCGTGCTCTGGATCGGGGCCAATGACGTGCGGTCCGGCCTCATGTCGCAGGGTGCGCTGATCCAGTTCGTGATCTATGCAGTGATGGTCGCCGGGGCCGTGGCGGCGCTGTCGGAAATCATCGGTGAATTGCAACGGGCCGCAGGCGCGACCGAGCGGCTGGTGGAATTGCTCCAGACCCGCGACGATGTGTCGGACAAGGCCAGCCCCGTGCCAGTGCCAAACCCCGTTCAGGGGCGGATCACATTTGACAACGTGCGCTTTGCCTATCCGGCCCGCCCCTCGATCAATGCGCTCGACGGGGCCAGCTTTGAAATTCAGCCGGGCGAAACCGTAGCCTTTGTCGGCCCCTCGGGTGCGGGCAAGACCACCGTGATCCAGATGCTGTTGCGGTTCTATGACCCGCAGGACGGGCACATTCGCCTCGATGGTATCGACGTCGCCGACATGGCGCGCGAGGCGTTTCGCCAGAATATCGCGCTGGTGCCGCAGGACCCGATGATCTTTGCCGCCTCGGCGGGCGAAAACATCGCCTTCGGGCGTCCCGGTGCCACGCGGGACGAGATAGAGGCGGCGGCACGCGCCGCGGCGGCCCACGAGTTCATCTCGGCCCTGCCACAGGGCTATGACAGCCCGCTGGGCGAGCGAGGCGTGATGCTGTCGGGTGGACAGAAACAGCGCATCGCCATTGCCCGCGCCATCCTGCGCGACGCGCCCGTGCTGCTGCTGGACGAGGCGACAAGCGCGCTGGATGCCGAAAGCGAACGCGCCGTGCAGGACGCCGTCGACAGCCTCAGCCAGGGGCGCACCACCCTGATCGTCGCGCACCGTCTGGCGACGGTGAAAAAGGCGGACCGCATCATCGTTCTGGATCAGGGCCGGATCGTGGCCCAGGGCCCGCATGAGGCGCTGGTGTCCGAAGGCGGGTTATATGCGCGCCTTGCCAGGCTGCAATTCACCGATGGCATCGCGGCGGAGTGATCGCGGCCCCGTCGTGACCTAGGGTCACATCATCTGACGCCGCGTCCCGCGCACGGCTGCCCTCTTGCAACGCTTGAACAATGCAACCATGCACCGCATCCTGACGGCAGGGAACTTTGCGCCGTCAGACAAGAAAAAGGCGCGTCAGGGAGGATGCCAATGACCTTTGCCGGGATCGCGGATCGCGAAGCCATCGAGAATGAAATGCCGTGGGACCAGCGCGGCTTTGCCACCACCCTTTACGGCATGCTGAGCAATACGGCCGACAGTTTTCCGTCTCACAGGGCGATCAGCTACCAGATCTTCTCTGACCCAAAATCAAAGGCCGAAACGCTGACGTGGAGCCAGCTCAAGGACCGCACCACGCAATGCGCCAACATGCTGCGCGGCCTTGGGATCGGGCCGACGGACGTCGTGGCCTATGTGTTGCCCAATGCCACCGAAACCGTGATCGCCCTGCTGGGCGGGGCCACGGCAGGCATCGTCAACCCGATCAACCCGCTGCTGGACGCCGAACAGATCGGTGCCATCCTGCGCGAAACCAACGCCAAGGTGGTGATCACCCTGCGCCCATTCCCCAAGACGGATGTGGCCCAGAAAACGGCCGACGCGGTCGCCCTTGCCCCTAACGTCAAGACCGTGCTCGAGGTCGATCTGCTGACCCATGTGTCCGGGCTCAAATCCTTCATCATTCCGCTGATCCGCCCCAAACTGGAAAAGGCGCCCGGCGTCACCTACAAGGCCTTCAACGCCGCACTGGCCGAACAGCCCACCACGCTGCAATTCGAGGACGAACAGGTGGACCGGGTGGCGTGCTATTTCCACACCGGCGGAATACTTACTTAGGACGATAGAAAATTGAATCGGCTGTTTTCTGATAAATGCTGAAGGATTGCTATAAGGTAAAGATTATCAGCTATTTAGGTGCTTGC
>CAZITF010000484.1:0-2205 GCA_964542095.1 uncultured Rhodobacterales bacterium | reverse complement strand
AACGCAAAAAAGCCGCGCTGCTGCGCGAACCGCAGACCTATGAGGATTACGACGAGGTCATCATCACCCATACCTGCCGCGAAGTGGGCGAACTGACCTATGGGCGCGATCTGATCGAGGATCTGAAATCGGACGAGTTGCTGAACGAGGTGATCGGCGAAGGGTTCTGGAAAAAGATCAAATACTATCCCACCACCACCCGCGAGGAGAGCCCCAGGATGGGCCGCATCACCGACCTGATGAACTCTGGCAAAGCGTTTCACGATCTGGGTGTCGAGCCGCTGAACCCCGCGACGGACCGCGCGATGATCTGTGGCAACCTTGCCTTCAACCTCGAACTCAAGGACATGCTCGAAAGCTACGGGCTGGAAGAAGGCGCCAATTCAAAGCCTGCACATTACGTGGTGGAAAAGGCGTTTCTGGATTGAACAAACGGGCGGCGGGGTGAACCCCGCCCTACATCACCGCCCGTAAGGCGGGTTTCAACCCGCCGCCTCGAGCGCCGCACCCGCCACCGTAATCCGGTGCATCAGGCAGTCGTGCCCCGCATAGTCTGCTGTCGCGCAATGCTGCACCAGCCGATTGTCCCGCAATGCCGGTATCCGAATGCCTTGCCGGTTCGGTGCGCGTCCGGTTCGGCGTCGCGCGGGCACCGTTTGACGCCGCAAAACCGTGGCATGGCCCGCGCCGCCGCGGCAACAAAAAACCGCGCCCCGAAATCGGGACGCGGTGCTTGCACTTGGGGCGTCGGCTGGATCAGAGGCCCATCGCCTCTTTCACCCGGTCGAGCAGTTCGGAGAGCAGTTCGGGATTGTCCTGTGCCTGCGCCAGACCTGCTTTCAGGGACGTTTTGGTCAGCGGATCGAGGTCCGATCCGTCGATCATCTCGGTCACCTTGACGAGATCAAAACCATCGACACTCAGCAGGTCATCGCCGCTTGCGCCGTCGGCTGTGACGGTTTCGGTGCCTGCTGTTGCGGTGTCAGCGGCCTCGTCGACTGCGTCTGCGGTTGAGTCCGCGGTGCCTTCAACAGCCTCTGTTGTGGTCTCTGTGGTCGCGTTGACGGCCTCCGATGCAGTCTCGGTTGTCGCTTCGACCGCTTCGTCTGCAGTGTCAGTGGTTGCCTCAACGGCTTCAGCCGCGGTCTCGGTCGTTGCCTCGATTGCTTCGGTCGCCGTTTCAGTCGCTGTGTCAGCCGCCTCGGCTGTCGCTTCTGCGGCTTGGGTCGCGGTTTCGGTGGCTGCCTCAGCGGCCTCTGTCGCGGTTTGCGTCGCGGCATCTGCCGCGTCCGACGCCGCTTCGCCCGCTGCCTCGGTTGTGTCGCTTGTTGTCTCTGTCACGGCATCAACCGCGTCGCTTGCGGCCTCGACTGCCGCATCAGCCGCATCGCTGGCGGCATCTGTTGTTGTCTCCAGCAGGGACTGGGCCGACTCGCTCGCGCTGACCACGGCATCGCCGACAGCGTCTGTGGCCGCTTCGGCAGCGTCAGTCACGGCCTCGGCGGCATCGCTGGCGGCTTCGGTCGCGGCCTCGACGGCATTGGTCACCGCACCTTCGGTCGCTTCGACGGCGTCACCGGCCGCCTCGCTTGCGCTTTCCAGCGCCTCGGGTGCATTGACTGCATCCGCCGCCTCGGTGATCGCTTCTTGTGGTGTCTGGCCGGAATAGAGCAGATATGCACCCCCGGCGACGACGACGGCCACAACAATCCATATGAGATTTTTCATATCGTTTCCTCTTTTTGACGGCTGCCCGCAAAACGCGCGCGCCCGGTCATTGGTTCCCGCGTCTCAGATGCGCGCCGAAAAGGAAAGGTTCAAGGGGGAAAATGTACGGAATCGGCGCAGGTTGGCCTATTTCGTGGGTTGAAGATTGCCCGGCGGACGGCTACCTTTTGGCCTCGAAATTTTGCAATAATCCAAGGACGACCATCATCGCTCGCAGACCACACAACGCGCCGCCGCAACGCGACACCGGCCCCCGCGTCAACGACAAGATCCGCGCCCCCGAAATTCGCCTGATTGGCGCAGATGGCGAAAACGCCGGCGTCGTCACCCCGGAACGGGCCATGGAAATGGCCGAAGAAGCGGGCCTTGACCTGGTAGAGATTTCCCCGAACGCCACACCGCCCGTGTGCAAGATCATGGATTTCGGCAAGTTCAAGTACGAGACCCAGAAGCGTGAGGCCGAGGCGCGCAAGAAAC
>CAZITF010000483.1:0-2211 GCA_964542095.1 uncultured Rhodobacterales bacterium | reverse complement strand
TGATCCGACGGGACGCGTTCCCGCCTTTGATTCTCGTTAGAGATGGCGTGAGATAGGCCTTGATCAAGGGGGCGTCAACCCCTGCTCCGCCGGACCGTTACAGTGGTTTCAGTTCGACCGCATTCATCAGTCTCTTTATGACCGCTGGCCAGTAGATCAAGTATGCGAGTCCAAACGTCACAATGGTCAAAAGCAACCATACCAATGCGTGTCCGAGGATATCGGCGAAGCCAACTTCGACCGAAACCCTTGAAATGACGGTCCCGTCTCGGTCCACAACGTAGGTGCGATTGAGAGGAGCTTTCAGAAAATAATACGGTAGAACGAACAATGCCAATCCGAGGGTCACGATCACAAGAACGATCCAAATGATCAACTGCCCGATGGCTTCACCGACTGTATAATCGCATCTGAATTTCTGACCCAGCATATCTCATCTCCAATCACTTGGAGAGAGTCTGACGCCATTTAACGTCATAAGCAATAGTACTGGTAGATTTTCAGTCGTCCAGAACTCCAGCAATCGCAGCTTTAACACTGTCGATCTCACCCAGCCCATCGACCTTCGCCAGCTTCCCCTTGGCATAGTAATAGCCAATTAGCGGCGACGTCTTTTTGTAGTATTCCATCAGCCGGGTGCGCAGGGACTCTTCGTTGTCGTCCGCGCGGCGCTTGAACTGGTCCTCGGCCCCGCAATTGGTGCATTTGTTGTCCGCCGGGATCGGCTTGGTCAGGTCGTTATAGACCTCGCCGCAGGCGCCGCAGGTCGACCGGGCCGTGATGCGGGCGACCAGCGCCTCGTCATCCACTTCCATCTCGATCACCGCATCCAGTGTCTCGCCCTCTTCGTCCAGCAGATCGTTCAGCGCATCGGCCTGTGCCAGCGTGCGGGGAAAGCCGTCAAAGATGAACCCGTTCGCCTTGACTGTCTCGATCTGCTCACGGATCAGACCGATCACGATCTCGTCGGTGACCAGCGCGCCGCGGGCCATGACGTCAGCGACGATCTTGCCCATTTCACTGCCGGAGTCCTTGGCCGCGCGCAGCATGTCACCGGTCGACAACTGCACCATGCCACGTTCTTCGGTGAGAATGCGCGCTTGCGTTCCCTTGCCCGCGCCTGGCGGGCCCAGCAGGATAATGTTCATTCTTGTCCCCCTCCGCCGCGTGGCCTCAGCGGCGCACAGGGCTCCGTTTGCGGCGGCCCTTTGAGCCTTTTCCGCGCAACTGTGATTTCTCGATCAGACCTTCGTACTGATGCGCAAGCAGATGACTTTGCACCTGCTGGATGGTGTCCATCGTTACCGACACAACAATCAGCACCGATGTGCCGCCAAAGTAAAACGGAATGGCGAACTGACCGCGCAGGATTTCGGGCAACAGAACCACCGCCGACAGATAGGCCGAACCCAGGACCAGAATGCGCGTTACAACATATTCCAGATATTCGGAGGTTTTCTTGCCCGGGCGAATGCCGGGAACAAAGCCGTTCTGGTTCTTGAGGTTGTCCGCCACGTCGTCGGGTTTGAAGCTGACATTGAACGTGTAGAAATATGTAAAGAACACAACCATCGCCACCATGAACGTCAGATAAAGCGGCTGACCGGGTCCGAAATTGGCCAGAACCCAGCTCATGATCGGGCTGGTTGTGTTGCCTGAGAACGTGCTGATCGTGATCGGCAGCAAAAGCAGGGACGAGGCAAAGATCGCCGGGATCACACCTGCCGGGTTCACTTTGACCGGCAGGTTGCTTGATCCGCCGTCATAGACCTTCATGCCCACCTGACGGCGGGGATACTGGATATGGATCTTGCGCAACGCGCGTTCCATGAACACCACGAACATGATGGTGGCGATCACCATCACCAATACGCCGATGATCACCGCAGGGCTGATCGCACCGGACCGGCCAGAGGCAAAGAACTGGGCGATGGCCGCCGGCACTTCGGCAATGATGCCGACAAAGATGATCAGCGAGATTCCGTTGCCGATGCCACGTGCGGTGATCTGCTCACCCAGCCACATCAGGAACATGGTGCCGCCCACAAGCGTGATCAGGGCCGACACGCGGAAATAAAGGCCCGGATCGGTGGCCAGGTCGCCGGTTTCCAGCGATACCGCCAGGCCGTAAGCCTGCAAAGTGGCCAGCGCCACGGTGCCGTAACGGGTGTATTGGTTGATCTTCTTGCGGCCCTGCTCGCCCTCTTTCTT
>CAZITF010000482.1:0-2215 GCA_964542095.1 uncultured Rhodobacterales bacterium | reverse complement strand
ACCGGGTGACGAGGTGCTCTCCAACGCCTTCACGCTGGCGCCCGTGCCCGGCGCCATCGCCTCGGTCGGGGCGGTTCCGGTGTTCGTGGGGGTGAATGAAAGCCTCACAATCGATCTTGATGATCTGGAGGCCAAGCTGGGTCAGGCCCGTGTCCTGCTGCTCAGCCACATGCGCGGGCATATCTGCGACATGGACCGGCTGATGAAGATCTGTGACGCCGCAAACGTGACCGTAATCGAGGATTGCGCCCATACGATGGGTGCGGCCTGGCGCGGTGTGCCGTCGGGGCGGCACGGGGCGGTGGGGTGCTATTCCTGCCAGACCTACAAGCACGTGAATTCGGGCGAGGGCGGATTCCTGGTCACCGACGATCCCTACATCGCGGCGCGATCCATCATGCTGTCGGGCAGCTACATGCTGTTCGAACGCCACCTCGCGGCCCCCCCCAAAGAGGCCTTTGACGACATCAAGTACACCACGCCCAACATCTCGGGGCGCATGGACAACCTGCGCGCGGCCATCCTGCGCCCGCAGGTGGCCGACCTTGCCACGCAGTGCAAACGCTGGAACGAACGCTATCGCACGCTCGAAACCGGCCTGCGTGACACGCCCGGCCTGACCGTGATCGAACGGCCCGCAAAGGAAACCATCGTCGGCTCTTCCATCCAGTTCCTGCTTCTGGACTGGGCGGCCTCGGCGGTGCGCGAGGTGGTGGCGCGTTGTGCCGCCCGCGGTGTCGAGTTGAAGTGGTTCGGCGCGTCAGAGCCGGTCGCCTTTACCAGCAAATACGACAGCTGGCGCTATGCGCCTTCCGCACCGATGGCCGCAAGCGACCGGATCCTCGCTGGCATCGTGGACATGCGCGTGCCGCTGACCTTCAGCCTCGAGGACTGCGCCCTGATCGCGCGGATCATCCGGGGCGAGGTGAGCGCGGTCTATCAGTCCAAGGCATAGCCGCCGTCGCCGCGCAGGCATGTCTTTGCCCCGTTCCATGTATGAGCCGCCCCAATCGGAACGGGCGAGGAAACGGCCGAACGGCAGTCGCGGCCAAGGAAATATTCCTTGATCCTGGTCAAGTGGCACAGGGCCAAACCGTGCTACGCTCAAACCAACCAGAGAGGAGACTGCTATGAAAGACCTTGTCAGGCTCGGGCAGGAATTCGTTCAGGCGATGCGGGACCGAAATGGCATTGCGCATGTCGATGACGCCTATGCCGCGCATGCGGAATCTGTCGAAGCCGTGGTGCCACCGGACCGCGATGTCAGAATCGCCAAGGGCCGCGAGGCAATCAAGGCGAAACGGGAGGATTGGGTGGCATCCCATGACATCCACAGTCTCGACGTTGACGGCCCCTATGTTCACCCGCCCACCCGCTTCAGCGTGCGTTACCAGGCCGAGGTCACGCACAAGGCAACGGGTCGGCAAAGGACATTGCGCGAAATCGCGATCTACACGGTCGAGGACGACAAGATCGTGCGCGAGGAATTTTTCATGCAGCCGAAACAGACCACCTGAGCAGCGCGTGGGTGGCCCGGCGTTGGCCCGCCGCCGCCCCGATCCGGCACGGCTGTTCGAATGCAGGACTCCGCGCCCCGGCACGGGTGCCCTTGTCGGCATGCCATCTCATATGAATACTGGACAGAACGCCGTGCGCGCCCTATTAATGAACGGGTGTTCAATAAAATCGGGAGGCGCGTCATGTTCAGCCATTCCATGGCTTTTGATCTGGGCGAAGACGTCAATGCGTTGCGCGACATGGTGCATCGCTGGGCGCAGGAACGGGTCAAGCCGATGGCCGCCGGGATCGATGCGACCAACCACTTTCCGCCCGAACTCTGGACCGAAATGGGCGATCTCGGCCTGTTGGGCATCACGGTCGACGAAGAATACGGCGGGGCTGGCATGTCCTATCTCGCCCACACTGTCGCGGTCGAGGAAATCGCGCGTGCCAGTGCGTCCGTGTCGTTGTCTTACGGTGCCCATTCCAACCTTTGCGTCAACCAGATCAAGCTGAACGGGACGCCCGAACAAAAGGCCAAATACCTGCCCGGCCTGATCAGCGGCCAGCACGTCGGCGCGCTGGCCATGTCAGAGGCCGGTGCAGGCTCGGACGTGGTGTCGATGAAACTGAGCGCGCAAAAGCGCAATGACCGCTATATCCTGAACGGCACCAAATACTGGATCACCAACGGCACCGACGCCGATACGCTGGT
>CAZITF010000481.1:0-2219 GCA_964542095.1 uncultured Rhodobacterales bacterium | reverse complement strand
ATCGCCTGGCCATGATACCGATGCGCGCCGTCCAGCAGCTTTTGCAGCATGTGGTGATAGGGACGCCAATAGAGATCGATGCGTCGGTCCGCCTCCGCCCGGCCCAGCTTGCCGCGATAGATCGCGCGGCCATTGGCCACCACGCGGGGAATCACGCCAAGGCCGCTGGCGATGCGCGGGTTGTGACCCTGCCGGCGGACGCCCTCGATCAGGGCCGGGTCCAGCTCGTCCGCGCTGCGGTTGAGATCGACATAGGCGCGCGGCGCACCCGCCGTCAGCAGGGGCGCTCCGGCGCGCGGCGCCGCGGCAAACAACTGATCGACAAAGGCATCCTCGGACGACCGCACCGTCATCTCGTCCAGAACCGTCGTGCGCAGAAAGCTCCATGGATAGTCGCGCCCCGAATGGGGCGAGGCAAACACGACGCAACTGGTGCGGCGTTCGGGATGTACGACCTCGTAGGCGACTTTCGGCATGGGTCCTCCTGTTGCAATCAACATAGACCATCCCGGTCCAAAGCCAAAAGCCCTTGATCCCGGCATCGACTCCTTTTATAGCCCCCCTACCCGGCGCGGATTTCCGCGCCCGCTTTCATTGTGGGCCGCTCAAACGGGCCGGGGCAACGTGCGGGATTAGCTCAGCGGTAGAGCACTTCGTTGACATCGAAGGGGTCACAAGTTCGATCCTTGTATCTCGCACCACCGCATTCACGCCAACCGGGGCATCCCGCGCGGCACCCGACACCGGCACGCCTGTGCCAAAACGCAACCCGGCGCTGCTTGCCGCCATGAAAACAAGGAAGAAGCGCCATGAAGGTTCGCAACTCGCTCCGTTCGCTCAAAAACCGGCATCGTGATTGCCGCGTCGTGCGTCGCAAGGGCCGCGTATACGTCATCAACAAGACGCAACGCCGGTTCAAAGCCCGCCAGGGCTGAGACTCAAGCGACAGACATTTCAAAAGCCGCTCCGGGATCCGGGGCGGCTTTTTTCGTTGGCGGGGCAGGTCAGGCGGTGGGGGAGGCGGTTCGAAGTCGGCGACGCAGGCGCAAACTGCCATTGAAACAGCGCCCCGCCCGAACTCCCGGCGAAGCCGCCTGGCTGTCGATGGCCCGGCCCTGTTCGCGCCGATCCGCACCTTTGAGGCTTTGGACACAACCCGTAGGGGGGGTTCAGCCCACCGAACTGCGACATATGCCCATCACTGCTCTGCGGTCTTTCCAGACATGTGCCGCTTGGAAGCTTTTCGTTCAGACATCCAAGCAGGCGGGCGCGTCGCAGATGTCGCGTGGCGTACGCGGGAAGACGGGGATGGTGTCATGTTTTAGGCTCCGGGTGGTGGAGAGGCGGCAGCCGGAGGTGAGCCGTTTTTGTGGTTGCCTTGTGCCTCGGGGTCGATGCTGTCCCGGTGCCAGGGGAAGGGCGTGTTCGTGGATTCTGCTGAGAGAGATCGTGTGGATGGAGCGAGCCATGGCGCGCCTCGGTCCGGTTGCTGCGTTTTGGGGCGCAGCATGCGGTGAGGCCTCGGGGCGTTGCGCATGCGCCAGGGGCGAACGGGCATTTGGCCTGTGGTCGGGGCCGCCCGGCGTTGCCACCGGGCAGCCGATTGCCTGATCAGTCGCCAGGGATGATCACGGTGTCGATCACGTGGATCACCCCGTTGGAGGTTTCGATGTCGGCTGTGGTTACCGTGGCCTCTTCGACCATGACGCCATTGTCGAGATCGATGGTGACGGAGTCACCCTGGACGGTTGTGGCCTCCATATCGTCGGTGAGGTCGCTCGACATCACTTTGCCCGGCACCACGTGATAGGTCAGTATCGCGACGAGCTGGTCCTTGTTTTCGGGCAGCAGCAGCGATTCAACTGTGCCTTCGGGCAGTGCGGCAAAGGCGTCGTCTGTGGGCGCGAAGACAGTGAAGGGGCCATCGCCTTTCAGCGTGTCGACCAGCCCTGCGGCCTGCACGGCCGCGACGAGCGTGGTGAAGGAGCCGGCTTCGACCGCGGTGTCGACGATGTCCTTGGAATGACCGTCGGCGAAGGCGGATGTGCCAAGGGTAAAGGCGGCGGCGGTGGCGAGAAGTGTTGTTCGGATCATTTGAGGTCTCCTGTTGATCAAAGATAACCGTCAAGCGGCATCAGAAAGGAAACGTGCCAAGCTGCCGTTCAGATCACGTGGAAATATCTCCACTATACCTTGAAACAAGGGCGGATTTGCCTAAG
>CAZITF010000480.1:0-2221 GCA_964542095.1 uncultured Rhodobacterales bacterium | reverse complement strand
CTGTCACCACGCTGCTGGCGCTGATCGCGCTTTATGTGCTGGGCGGCGACGTGATCCGCGGCTTTGTGTTCGCGATGATCTGGGGGGTTGTCGTGGGCACCTACAGTTCCGTCTTTGTGGCCTCGACCATCCTGCTTTGGCTGGGGGTCAAGCGCGACTGGGACAAGCCGGATGCGAATGCGGGCAATCAATACGCCAATATAGATGCCTGATCTGCTCTCCACCGCCCTGGCCTTGCCTGGGCTGTGGTGGCTGGTGGCGGCAATTGCGGCGGCGGGGCTGGTGCGCGGGTTCACCGGGTTCGGGTCGGCCCTGATCATCATGCCGATGGCCAGTTCGGTGCTGGACCCGTTTGCCGCACTTGCGTTCCTGACCGTCGTCGAATTCTGGGGGCCGTTGCCCAACCTGCGCGCCGCCTGGCGGGCGGGCGCGCCGCGCGAGGCGGGGCTGCTGCTGGCCGGGGCGGCACTGGGGCTGCCGCTGGGTCTGTGGGGACTGTCGCTGCTGGACCCGCGCATTTTCGGCTGGTCGGTGTCGGTGATCGTTCTGATCCTGCTGGTGCTGGTCATGTCGGGCTGGCGCTATACCGGCACGCTGCGCCCCGCGGGCGTGGCCGGTGTCGGATCGCTGGGCGGGTTTCTGGGCGGCATCGCCGGCGTTCCGGGGCCGCCGGTCATCATGTTCTACATGGCCAGTGCCCAGCCCATCGCGGTGATCCGCGCCAATTTCCTGCTGTACCTTCTGGGATTTGATGTGCTGATGGTGGGGTTTTTCGTCAGCTTCGGACTGCTGGATGCGCTGGCGGTCACGGTTGGCCTGATCTGCGTGCCGCTGTATATGTGTGCCAATGTGCTGGGGGCCTGGCTGTTCGATCCCCGGGCGGTGCGACTTTTTCGCGCCGTGGCCTATATCGTGATTGCGGCCGCGGCGATTGCGGGCCTGCCTGTCTGGAGTTGAGAAAGATGCGTCTGAACGAGATCACCTATACCGATGCCCAGCCCATCGACGGCTATGGCCCCGGCTTTTTCCGCATCGGCGGGGAGGTGTTCCAGGGCGCTGTGCTGACCGGACCCGCGGGCACGGGGCCGTGGGGCGGTTATGAGGAAGCGGACGCCTTGCTGGCGTTGGCGGGCAGGGTGGATGTGCTGTTTGTCGGCACGGGCGCCGAGATCGCCCATATTCCGGGGGCTTTGCGCGACCGGCTGGACGCGGCGGGGGTCGGGGTCGAGGTGATGTCGTCGCCTTCGGCGGCGCGCACCTACAATGTGCTCCTGAGCGAGGGGCGTCGCGTCGCCCTGGCGATGCTGCCTGTGTGAGAGGGCGAGGGGGGCCAGCCCCCCGGCGCGTGCCGCGCCTCCCCCCGCGGTTTATCCGGCGAAATGAAGTTGGTTCGGGGGCTTTTGCGCCCTGTCATGTTCCGGTAGCGATGTGTCCATGGAATTGACTGTTTGCGATCTGGTTGTGGGCCGTGGCGGGGTGCCGGTACTGGCGGGCCTGTCCTTTGGGCTGAAGGCCGGGCGGGCGCTGGTGCTGCGCGGGCCCAACGGGTCGGGCAAGACGACGCTGCTGCGTACGGTGGCGGGGTTGCAGCGGCCGATGGCCGGAACCGTCGAGACCGGCGAGGACAGTGTCGCCTATGCCGCCCATGCCGACGGGTTGAAGGCGGCGCTGAGTGTGGCGGAGAATTTGCAGTTCTGGGCGGCGGTGTTCGGGCAGCGCGATATTGCGCCGGCCTTGCGCGCCTTTGATCTGGAGGCGCTGGCCGCGCGCCGCGCCGGGCAGTTGTCGGCGGGGCAGAAGCGGCGATTGGGACTGGCGCGCCTCGTCGTCACCGGTCGCCCGCTTTGGGTGCTGGACGAGCCGACGGTGTCGCTGGATGCGGCCTCGGTCGCGCAGTTTGGCGCGGCGGTGCGCGCCCATCTGGGCCGGGGCGGAGCGGCGCTGATCGCCACCCACATCGATCTGGGGATCGAGGCGGAGGTGCTGGATGTCACGCCGTTTCGCGCCAGGGCCGATGCGGTTGCCTCGGCGGACGAGGCATTTTTGTGAGGGCGCTGTTTTTCCGCGATCTGGTGCTGGCCCTGCGCGCCGGGGGCGGCTTTGGCCTGGGGTTGGCGTTTTTCCTGATCGTGGTGGTGCTGGTGCCGTTTTCGGTGGGACCATCATCGCAGTTGCTGGCCCGTATCGCGCCCGGCGTGTTGTGGCTGGGCGCTCTGCTGGC
>CAZITF010000479.1:0-2226 GCA_964542095.1 uncultured Rhodobacterales bacterium | reverse complement strand
GAAGATCGCGGTCACGGGGGGCGGCCGCACTGCTGTGGCCGGGGTCTGGGCCGGGGGCGATTGCGCGGCGGGCGGCGATGATCTGACCGTAACAGCCGTGGCCGAGGGGCGCGATGCGGCGATGGATATTCATGCCGGTTTGGGCGGATGATATGCTATGCTGATGGTGTCTTTTGCAAATTGGGAGGCTGCCATGTCGCTGGAAACAGAGGTCGCGAGTCACTATGGGGCAGGGGATTTGCTGGCCCGTATTGAAGGTGCATTGAAACAGGCGGGGGTGGACCCGCGCCAGCCCACGATTGATGACCTGAAACCTGTCGACGAATTCCACACCGGCGGGATCGAGGCGACGACTGCCCTGCTGGATCAGTTGACGATCGCGCACGACACCCGTGTCCTCGATCTTGGTTGCGGTCTGGGCGGCACGGCCCGTCACATTCTGCACCGGTACGGCGCGCACGTGGTCGGAGTGGACCTGACGCCCGATTACGTGGCCGCGGGGCGCGCCCTGAACGACCGCCTGCATCTGAGCGAAGGGATTGACCTGGTGGAAGGCTCTGTGCTGGACCTGCCGGTCGATGAGGGCGCATTCGACCTTGTGACCATGTTTCACGTCGGCATGAACATCCCCGACAAGGAAAGGCTGTTTGCCGAAGCCGCACGGGTGACCAAATCCGGTGGGCACTTTGCGCTGTTCGACGTGATGCGCGGTTCGGTCGAGGACGATCTGGTTTTCCCGCTGCCTTGGGCGCAATCATCCGGGCTCAGCCATGTGGATCCGCCCGCGCTTTACCGTCGCGCCGCGCATGCCGCCGGGTTTGAACAGGTGGCGGAGCGTGATCGCTCCGAGTTCGCAAGGGACTATTTCGCACGCGTGAAACGCAAGATCGCATCCGAAGGCCAACCGCCCCTGGGCATTCACATCCTGATGGGCGACACGGCCGGGGACAAGATTGCCAACTACCTTGCCAATCTCGCGGCCCAGAGGCTTGCACCGACAGAGATGATTTTTCGACGGGCCTGATGGCCCCCGCACAGCACACCCATCGGAGGGCCGACATGGCAAACCTGCAAAGCGACTTCATCGGCATAAAGAGCCCCAATCCGTTCTGGCTGGCCTCGGCCCCGCCAACGGACAAGGAATACAATGTCCGCCGCGCGTTCGAGGCCGGTTGGGGCGGGGTGGTGTGGAAGACGCTTGGCTCCGAAGGGCCGCCCGTCGTCAACGTGAACGGGCCGCGCTATGGCGCGGTCTATGGCGCGGATCGCCGTCTGCTGGGGCTGAACAATATCGAGCTGATCTCCGACCGCGATCTGTATACCAACCTTGACGAAATCAAACGCGTGAAAGCGGATTACCCGGACCGCGCGATGATCGTGTCGATCATGGTGCCTTGCGAGGAAGAGGCGTGGAAGGCCATTCTGCCGCTGGTCGAGGACACCGGGGCGGACGGGATCGAGCTGAACTTTGGCTGTCCGCATGGGATGTCCGAGCGCGGCATGGGCGCCGCCGTCGGCCAGGTGCCCGAATATATCGAGATGGTGACGCGCTGGTGCAAGCAGTACTATTCAAAGCCCGTCATCGTGAAACTGACCCCCAACATCACCGACATTCGCAAACCTGCCGCTGCGGCCAGGGCCGGGGGGGCGGATGCGGTCAGCCTGATCAACACGATCAATTCGATCACCTCGGTGAACCTCGACACCATGTCGCCCGAACCGTCGATTGACGGGCAGGGATCGCATGGCGGCTATTGCGGGCCTGCTGTCAAACCCATCGCGATGTCGATGGTGTCCGAAATCGCGCGCGGCGCGGACACGCGCGGCCTGCCCATTTCCGGCATCGGCGGCATCACCACGTGGCGTGATGCGGCCGAATTCATCACGCTGGGTTGCGGCAACGTGCAGGTCTGCACGGCGGCGATGACCTATGGGTTCAAGATCGTGCAGGAGATGATCAGCGGCCTGTCGGACTGGATGGACGAAAAGGGCCATGCGAGCATCGACGATTTCCGCGGCGCGGCCGTGCCCAATGTGACGGATTGGCAATATCTGAACCTGAATTACGTCGCCAAGGCGAAGATCAACCAGGATCTGTGTATCTCGTGCGGGCGTTGTTTTGCCGCCTGCGAGGACACCTCGCATCAGGCGATTTCGATGTCCGAGACCCGTGTGTTCGAGGTGATCGACGCGGAATGCGTGGCCTGCAACCTGTGTGTCAACGTG
>CAZITF010000478.1:0-2235 GCA_964542095.1 uncultured Rhodobacterales bacterium | reverse complement strand
CTTGCGGAACACCTCTTCGGGGCGGTGGGCGACGGCGCGCAGGATCTGGCCAATCCGGGTGGCATTGCCCTTGGACCACAGCAGGTCACGGCGCTGTTCGATGATCGCCGCCGCTAGCGGGTCGAAAAAGCGGCGGCCCGGCAGAACGATCCCGCGCGGCGCGGTTTCGGCCTGCTGTTCGGATGCGTCGAGCACGCTCAGCACCACGGTCACCGGCAGGTTGGCCCACGGGTGTTCGGAAAAATCCTCGATCAGGCTTTCCTCGAACTCGGTGCGGTTGCCCGCGATGGGCATCGGCAGCGAAACGGTGATTTCGGGGCGCGGATCGGGGTCGATGGCAAGGCCGTGGCGGCGATCCACGGATGGCAGATCAAGGGCGAACCGCGCCTCGCCCGCCTCGACCCCGTAATCGTCCGAGGCCTGATAGGGCAGCGACATTTCGCCCAGCGCGTCCGATTCCGGCGCGTTCAGGATCGA
This sequence comes from uncultured Rhodobacterales bacterium, assembly GCA_964542095.1. Lineage (GTDB taxonomy): Bacteria > Pseudomonadota > Alphaproteobacteria > Rhodobacterales > Rhodobacteraceae > Tateyamaria. Next base: position 1,758 of record CAZITF010000478.1, on the reverse strand, counting down.
CACGCGCGGGGCCGCGTCGGGGATCACCGCCACCGACCATGTGCGCCCGCCGGGACCGTTGATCGCGATCTCGCCCGAGGTCACGACGGTGAAATCCTGTTCCGAGGCAGAGGCCGGGGGCAGTTCGCCCAGCCGTCCCGACACGGTTTCGGACACGGTCAGCGCCCCCACTTCGCCATAGAGGCGCAGGGTGATCAGACTGCCTGCGGGCACTTCCAGCGGCCCTTCGGGGATGTCGTTGAGGTAGATTGTGGGGCGGCCCGTGTACCGCGGGCTTTCCGCCCAGCCTTCCCAGACCGGGCCGGTGGCCAGGCCCGCACCCGCGCCGGGGGTCATCGTCGTGACCGACCCCACCCGCCAGATCGAACCGAAGATCAGCGCCACGGCAAAGATCACCACCGCAATGTACCGCAAGGCATAGGGGTCGCGCCGCGCGATGCGCAGGTCGGCCGGCACCGGGGTCGCCTCTGCCGCGCGGGCGGCCATGCGCGACTGGTGCGCGCGCCACACAGCCATCGAGGCCGCATCGGCATCGCCCACGGCCTGGGTGTCCATCAGCGCCTGAATGGGCCGTCCGGGCAGGGTTTCGTCAAGCCGTACAAGCGCGGCCCCCCGGCTGGGAATGCGGAAACGCACAATTGCATAGATCAGCGCGCCAAGCGCGGCGATGGATGATGCGACGACGCCCGCCCAGACCGCTTCGACCATCAGGCTGTCCTGCAACCCCAGCATCAGCACGGCCAGTACCGCCAGCACCACCGTGGCCAGCGGCCACGTGGCGCGCCAGAAGTTTTCGGCGAACATGCCCGCGCGGGTCCAGAACAGCGGCCAGCGCAACGCGTTCAGCCCGCGGCGCACATCGTGTTTCGAAAAACTGGCCATATCTCGCGTCCCTTACCGGCGGCGCGGCGCACCATAGCACCCCATACCCAATATAACCTCTGCCGCGCTCAAAGCCATTCGACTTTTGAACGCAGTCAAAGCCAAGCAACTCTCAGCCGTCCCGTTCCGAGCCTAGCTAGAGCCACGGTGGAATGGTATCGCGATTTATCATTTCGTCAAAGGTCGGGCGCCGGCGAATAACCGCGTATTGATCGCCTTTCACCAAAACCTCGGGAATCAGGGGTCTTGTGTTGTATTCGCTGCTCATCACCGCGCCATATGCGCCCGCCGAGCGAAAGGCGACAAGGTCACCGGCGGCCAGCGGCGGCATCATCCGCTGTCTGGCAAAGGTGTCCCCGGATTCGCAGACGGGTCCGACAACGTCGTAAGGCACCTGTTCGACGCCCGGCGCCGGTTCGATGACGGGCACAATATCGTGGTGCGCGTCATACATCGCCGGGCGGATCAGGTCGTTCATTGCCCCATCGAGGATCAGGAAATCGCGCCCCTCGCCGGATTTGACATAGATGACCGCGCTGACCATCACGCCCGCATTGCCCGCAATCAGGCGGCCCGGTTCGATCTCGATCTCGCAGCCGAGATGGCCCACCGTGCGGTCGACCAGTTTGCCGTAGTCGCTGGGCAGGGGCGGAGCCGCGTTGCTGCGGGCATAGGGAATGCCGAGACCGCCACCCAGATCGAGGCGGCGGATGTCGTGCCCGTCGGCGCGCAACTCCTCGGTCAGTTCGGCCACCTTTCGATAGGCCAGCTCGTATGGGGCCAGATCAGTGAGTTGCGAGCCGATATGCACGTCGATGCCGATCACCTCGAGATGATCCATCGCGGCGGCCATCGCATAGACGGCACGGGCGCGCG
>CAZITF010000477.1:282-2240 GCA_964542095.1 uncultured Rhodobacterales bacterium | reverse complement strand
TAGGTAAATGAGTGTGACGTATCATTCAAGGTGGCGACTGCGGGAAAGATCGCCCTGCCGCCGCTCCCGCTTGGTCGGCCTCCCTTTTCCCTCATAGCGCGGATTTTGCGAAACGGGCGTTTCGCGCGGGACCGGTTCGGGGGACATGTCGTTGTACAGCGCCTGCGCCTCGGGAGCGGGGCCGCGTCTTGTGCCGACGGCCAGCACTTCGACGATGCGCACCTGCGCGCCGATGGCAAAGGTCAGCACATCGCCTGCCTGTACCGTCGTGGCCGGCTTGGTCACCCGCGCGCCGTTTACGCGCACATCGCCCGCGGCCACTCGGGTCGCAGACAGGGACCGGGTCTTGAAAAAGCGCGCAAACCACAGCCACTTGTCCAGCCGCAGCTTGTCGCCCGAGTCCGCCAACTACTTGTTGTCCTTCAGCCCCATGAGAGCTGCGGCAAAGGGATTGTCGGGGTCGATCTGCTTTTCGCGGCGGGGCGGACGGGCCGAGAAATTCTGCCCCTTGCCGCCATCGCCATCGCGGCGCGGGCCCTTGCCCTTGCCCTTGGGCTTGCCGCCCTGCCCGCCCTTGCCGCGCGGCTTGCCGCCTTGCGCGGTTTGAGCACGCTTGGCTGCCGGGACGCGGCCCCAGGTGAAGGTGTAAAACACCTCGGTGTCCGGGCCTGCAACCTCTGCGTCCGGCGCAGTGCCCGGTTCAATTTCGGTTTCCGACATCGCCGGGACCTGTGCAGGCACCTCGGTCGTTTCGGCAGGTTCGGCGATCACCGGGGCCTGGCCCTCATCGGGAATATCGGCGGTGCCTTCGGGCACGTCCGCCGGGGCGGGCGTCTCTGCGGCCCCCTCGGCCGGGGCCATGTCGCCTGCATCCATGATCACCGTGTCAGCTTCTGGCCTGGCATCGATAACGGCGGTGACCGGCTTCACTTTCTCCCGCTCGCCCTTTTCGGCCTTGTAGCCAAGCCCTTCCATCAGCCCGGCGAACTGCTCCAGCGTCATGCCGGTGATCGACAGCATATCGGCCTTGGCCTCGAAACCGCCCCGCGAATCCTCGGCCCGCAGCATGTCGGCGAGCCGTTCCAGCATGTCGATGCGGATCGCACGTTCGCCCGCGTTGCGGTAACCGGCCATCGTGTCGGCACCTTCGGGCCCGTCCTTCATTGCCGGGATAGTGACCAGACCGGGGGGCGGGGATTCGGGGAACGCGCCCAGACCCCTGGCCAGCGACCACAGCACCAGACGCAGGCGCGTCGGTGCGGGTTTCAAAAGCAGGGGCATGAAGATGGTGAACTGCCCAAAGCGGATGCCATGCTTGCGCAGCGCGCCGCGCGCGTCCTGATCCAGCGCCTTGACCTCATCGGCCACGGCGGCACGGGGCAGCACGCCCAGCGCCTCGATCAGACGAAAGGCAAAACCCTTGGCGAGGCCCGTCAGCGCCTCGTCGCGCTGCATGTTCAGCAGCGGCTCGAACAGGGCCGCCACCTTGCGGTCGATGAAATGCTGTGCACGGCGCTGCACCTTCTGGGCAACCTCGGGGCCTGCCACATCGTCCACAAACACCTCGACCTGCGGCTTCAGCGCGTCAGACCCGGCCACCAGCTTGCCGATGGCCGAACTGCCCCACATGAGCCCGCCTTGTTCTGTAAAGTCGATCTCGGTATCGGGCGCGTTGTAAAAACGATCCGCGCGCAGATGGAAATGGGGGGCCAGCGCCTGCAAGGCCGCCGTCTTGATCGTCTTGGCCTCGGCCGCACCTGCGCCCTTGTCCTGCGAAAACCGGAACCCGTCCAATTTGCCGACGAACTCGCCCTCGACGCTTACTTCACCCTGATCGTTTACTTCGGCCACCATGGCCTCCTTCTGGCCCAGCCGGCGCAACAGTACAGATGTGCGCCGATCTACAAATCTTTGTGTCAGCTTTTCATGAAGAGCATCTGACAAGCGGTCTTCTACAT
>CAZITF010000477.1:0-269 GCA_964542095.1 uncultured Rhodobacterales bacterium | reverse complement strand
CTCGCTGCGCCAATGGTCTATATCATCCACCCACCCCTTGCGCTGTGCCACATAGGTCCATGTGCGGATAAACGCCAGCCGTTTGCTGATCGCGTCGATGTCGCCGTCGGACCGGTCGATGCGCTTGATCTGGCGCGCCATCCAGTCGTCGGGAATGGAGCCGCGTTCGTGCAGGTATCGGAACACAACGTCCAGCAGGCCGGAATGTTCCTGATGACTGATGCCACGGAAATCCGGCACCCGGCAAACATCCCAGAGCAGGCGGACCG
>CAZITF010000476.1:0-2240 GCA_964542095.1 uncultured Rhodobacterales bacterium | reverse complement strand
GCAAGCGCCCCCTCAACCGCTGGCGCAGCCATGCCCATCTTCTTTATGGAAATTGGCTCTCCGAGGTTTATCTGACTACCCCGTACGAGATGGAACGGATCGGGCAGGACCGCACGGACCTGCGGGGGTAAACGCATGAAGACACTGCTGTTTTTTCTACTGGGTGTGGTCATTCTTGCCATTGCCCTCGTTCAGATGTTTGCGCTGAAGCGCGACCGGGACGCGGCGCGCAACTATCCCCCGACGGGCCAGCTGATCGACGTGAACGGAGTGACAGTCCACGCGGTGCAGATGGGCAAGGGACCGGACCTTGTGCTGTTGCATGGTGCTTCGGGCAGCACGCGGGACTTCAGCTTTGCCTTTGCCGATCTGGTCAAGGACCGCTACCGGGTCACCATGCTGGACCGGCCCGGCCTTGGCTGGACCGAACAGATCGACCCGGCCCACATGCGCGCCCTTTCCACCGCCCATGCCTCTCCGCGCGCACAGGCGCGCCTTCTCAAGGCGGCAACCGAGCAGTTGGGTGTGACAAGGCCCATCGTGCTGGGCCATTCCTTTGGCGGCATCGTCGGTTATGCCTGGGCGCTGGAATTCGACGATCTGGCGGGGCTCGTGTCGGTCGCCGGGGTCGCCAACCCGTGGCCGGGCGATCTGGGATGGACCTACCGGGTCAACGGGTCCGCATGGGGCGGCGGGTTGGTTGTGCCGGTGCTGTCCGCCTTTGTCCCGCACCGATTGGTCGAGGACACATTGGGCAGTATCTTCGAGCCTCAGTCGGCCCCTGACGGCTACCTTGAATATGTCGGCGCCGACCTGTCCCTGCGTCGTCATTCGATGCGCGCCAACGCGCGGCAGGTCAACTGGCTGCGCCCTTACGTGGTTGAAATGTCTGCGCAATACGGGAACATCACCGTGCCGGTCGAAATCGTCCACGGCGATGCGGACACCATCGTGCCGCTTGCGGTCCATTCGGCAAAAGTGCCGGACCAGATCGACGGTGCCAATCTGACCGTGCTGTCCGGCGTCGGTCACATGCCCCAGCACACGAACCCCGACGCCGTGATCGCCGCAATTGACCGGGTCGCGGCACGTGCAGGTTTGCGTTAGGCCGCAACCTCCCCCATATTGCATGTTAAGAGCAGTAACTTGAATTGGGATCCCGATGACCCTTCCCTTTGACGGCGCGATTACCGCGTTCTACGAAACCGGCGCACCGCAGGAAGTGCGCGACATGATTGCGCGCGCCGAAAAGGATGACATCCTTACCCCCACCTACCCCCACGGCGCACGGATGAAGCGCAAGGCATACGCGCGCGAGATGGCCGCGTTGCAGATCGAACTGGTCAAGATGCAGGATTGGGTCAAGGAAACCGGCGCGCGGGTCGCCTGCGTATTCGAGGGACGCGATGCGGCGGGCAAGGGCGGGACGATCAAGCGGTTCACCGAAAACCTGAACCCGCGCGGCGCGCGCGTCGTGGCCCTGTCCAAGCCCACGGAAACCGAGGCGTCCGAGTGGTATTTTCAACGATATATCAGGCAGTTGCCAGCCGGATGTGAACTGGCCCTGTTCGATCGCAGCTGGTACAATCGCGGCGTGGTTGAACATGTGTTCGGCTTTTGCACACCGGCGCAGCGCGAACATTTCTTTGCCCAGGTCAACCCGTTCGAGGCGATGCTGGTCGATGACGGCATTCATGTCTTCAAGTTCTGGCTGAACGTGTGCCGGGCCGAGCAACTGCGCCGCATCCTGGCGCGCGAGCGCGACCCGCTGAAACAGTGGAAACTCAGCTGGATCGACGTGGAAGGCCTGAAAAAATGGGATGCCTATACCAACGCCATCCGGGAAACGCTGGACCTTACCCATTCCGCGCACGCCCCCTGGACCATCGTGCGATCAGACGACAAGAAACGCGCGCGGCTCAGTGCGATCCGCACGGTTCTGCACGGGCTCGACTACACGAACAAGGACGCGCAAGCCATTGGAAAGATAGACAAAGGCATCTGCGGCGGTCCGGACATCTGGGATGCCTAAACGCGGCTACCATCATGGCAACCTGCGCCAGGCCCTGATCGACGCCGCCCTTGTTCTGATCGAGGAAAAGGGGCCGACAGGCTTTACCCTGTCCGAGGCGGCCAAGCAGGCGGGCGTGACCCCGGCGGCGGTCTATCGCCATTACGAGGGGCGCGAAGACCTGATCGCGGAATGCGCGCGGCAGGGCTATGGCATCTTTGCCGACCTG
>CAZITF010000475.1:0-2259 GCA_964542095.1 uncultured Rhodobacterales bacterium | reverse complement strand
TCGAAGAACTGATCGAAAAGCATTGCGGCGGCATTCGTGGTGGGTGGGACAACCTCAAGGCGGTCATCCCCGGCGGGTCGTCGGTGCCCAACGTGCGCGGCGAGCATATGCGCGATGCGATCATGGATTTCGATGCGCTCAAGGAAAAAGGGTCGTCGCTGGGCACCGCCGCCGTCATCGTGATGGATCAGAGCACCGCTATCATCAAGGCGATCTGGCGGTTGTCCAAATTCTACAAGCATGAATCCTGCGGGCAATGCACCCCCTGCCGCGAAGGTACGGGATGGATGATGCGCGTGATGGACCGTCTGGTGAAGGGCGAGGCAGAGGTCGAAGAGATCGACATGCTGCTGGATGTCACCAAACAGGTCGAAGGCCACACGATTTGTGCTTTGGGCGATGCGGCGGCCTGGCCGATCCAGGGGCTGATCAAGAACTTCCGCGACGAGATCGAGGACCGGATTGCAGCCAAGCGGATCGCGGCCGAGTAATAAGCAAAACAGGAGCGTCAGACATGATGAACAACATTGGTCTTCCGAGCATTTTGATGATGGTCGTTTACGCGGCCGTCGTCGTTGTTCCGTTCTTTCAACTCTGGAAGCGCACGGGGCATAGCGGGTGGATCAGCTTGCTGATGCTTATCCCGATTGTGAATCTGGTCATGCTCTATGTTCTTGCGTTCAAAAGGTGGCCTTCTGTTGATCAGGAGGGCTGAGGGACGCGTCTTTGACCGCTCGGTCCATGCCCCTCGCTGAATTCAACATCGGCACCCTGAAATACGACTGGGATGACCCGCGTGTGGCCGACTTTCTCAACAACCTCGACCGGGTCTATGACATCGCGCGACGCAGCCCGGGATACATCTGGCATCTGGAAGGCGCGGACATGGAAGCCGCGCAACGGGACCCCAATGGCCTTCTGGGCGGCAACCCCCGCACGGCCTCGACTCTGTCGGTGTGGCAGGACGTCCAAAGCCTGCACAGCTTCGCCTTTCAGACCGTTCACAAGCAGTTCCATGACCGCAAGGGCGAATGGTACGACCCCGATCAGGGTCTGCGCTTTGTCATGTGGCATGTTCCCGCTGGTCACATCCCGACGATCAAAGAGGCGATGGAACGCTTTCATCATCTTGAAAACCATGGCAATACGGATCACGCCTTTGGCTGGAGCCATGTGATTTGAGGCGGCACGCGCGGAGACTTTGAAGATGACCAAGACCAAGACGCTTTTCCAGACCGACCGTCGCCCGGCGCTGCTGCTGGGCCTTATGCTGATTGCGGTGTTGCTGCTGTCGGCCTGTGCCGGGAAAAAGGCGGACCGCATCGCCTTTGACGGGCAATTCTTTCGCGCCAGCGCCAAGAAGGTCGACAAGCAGCGGCTGAATTTCGAGGTCACCGTGCGCCCGGTGTCTGCCTCTTTGGAAGGCGCGCGCGCGGCAGGGGCCTATGAGGCCACGCGCTATTGCGTCGGCACTTTCGGCACCTCGGATATCGAATGGACCAACGGGCCGGATGCAGAGGACGGAACCTTGCGCATTTCCAATGATCGGTTGTTGCTGACCGGTCGCTGCGCGCCCCTTTGATCCAATCCCCCGGATGGGCGACAATTTGTGCGCTAACGGGTTGTGAAACCCGGTGATATTGCATAGCACTGAGGTGCTTTCCCACCTTGCGTCTGCACGACGCGACCAGAGGAGAGAAACGATGCGCGCAATGACCATGGCCCTGATCCTTAGCCTGTCCGCCGGAGCCCTTTCGGCCAAACCGCATTTGCGGGATGTTCCGGAAGTGGACGGCACCCTGCTGGCTGTTGGAATCGCCGATGAAATCCGCAAGAACTGCCCCGATATTTCGGCCCGGATGATCAAGGCGCTTGGCGTGGTTCGCTCGGTCGGGGCGCGGGCGCGCGAACTGGGATATACCGACGCCGAAATCGACGCCTATCGCAAGTCGGAAACGGAAAAAGCACGGCTGCGGGCCAAGCGGGATGCCTATCTTGCTTCCGCAGGGGCCACGCCCGGCAACGAGGATGGCTATTGCCGCCTGGGCCGCACCGAGATCGAAAAAGGCGGCCAGGTCGGCGCCCTGTTGAGGATGAACTGAACATATGAGCACCCTGCGCAAGATCGTGATTGATGGCAAAGAGGTCGAAGTCGAAGGGGCGTTGACCCTGATCCAGGCCTGCGAAGAGGCGGGCGTCGAAATCCCGCGTTTCTGCTATCACGAAAAGCTATCCATTGCGGCCAACTGCCGGATGTGT
>CAZITF010000474.1:0-2275 GCA_964542095.1 uncultured Rhodobacterales bacterium | reverse complement strand
AAAATCAACGTCATCAAGGAAGTCCGCGGCATCACGGGCCTGGGCCTGAAAGAAGCCAAGGACCTGGTCGAAGCCGGTGGCAAGATCAAGGAAGGCGTCGACAAGGCGGAAGCCGAAGACGTCAAGGCCAAGCTGGAAGCAGCTGGCGCCGAGGTCGAACTGGCCTGAGCCAGGCCTGCCTTGCAAGACACAGAGCGGCGGTTCCGAAAGGGGCCGCCGTTTTTCTTTGTCCGGATTTTGCACCGTGCGCGCAACAGTTGATGCGCCGATGTCGCGAAGGGGCCGGAACCGGGGGTTAACGCCCGTGTTTCATGGCCGAAACGCGATGCACAGCCCGTACACAGGCCGTGCACAACCTGTGCACCGCCGATGCACCCGGAGCCGGGTTAACGGAGCGTGCGGCGGGATTTGTTAACGATTGGTGAAGGGCGTGTTTGCGGACAGAGCGGTCGTTGATCTCAACCGACCACAGCGGCTATTGGCGGAGGATCGTCGTCCGGACCATTGTATGGCGGGCATGGTGCGTAGTGATCGAACTCCATGCTGAATTTGCCCGTTCCATGAGTATTTGAAAGCAGAAGATATTGATAACCCATCATATTGGAAAAAGGGACTAAAGATGTGATTGTTATCAGACCTGATTGTGCTTCTTGCCGAATACTATGGCCGCGTCGAGAAGTAAGATCGCCAACAATGACACCGACGTATTCATGGTCAGTTGTGACTTCGACCCGAGCTATGGGTTCGAGAAGTATTCCAAACTTACGGAGCGCTTCCCGCACGCACATCCGCGCCGCGATTTCGAACGTCAATACGTTGGAGTCGATATCGAGAAATCTCGCGTCTGCTAGCACCACTGAGACGTCCATCACCGGGAATTGACGGCGCGGCCCCCGGTCCCAGACAGAACGCACACCTGCTTCAACACCTGAGACAAACTCGATGGGAAGCCTGCTGGATGCAACGCGGCTCTCGAACGTATTGCCATGACCAGCCTCGTTCGGGGATATGAACATTGTCACTTCGGCGAATTCTATCGAGCGACCAAGGTCTTGTTTGTGCGTATAGGTCAATTCGGTTTCGATCGAAATCGTCTCGCGATATGCCACCTCTGGAGGTCCCACCGACATTTCGACGCTAAAGTGGCGCATGAGGCGTTCCAGCATTTCGTCGAGGCCGTATTCGTCTCTGCCATGAAGAACGATATCGCCGGATGCTAAGTCCGCCGTGGCGTGGAAGACCGACCCGTCGTCCGCGAGTTCCTCTAAGCCACGCGACAGCTTTTTCGCATCTTTCGGCGAATTTGGTTTTAGCCTGACCGAGAAAGCAAATTCTGTGAATGATTTGGTCATACTGAACACCACTTGTAATACCGAATAAATAGCTCCTGAACCAATCGTCCGCAATGGGCTCAGAGCTGCCATTCCCCACACCGTTACCACTCCGCACGCGGAAGTGAATAACGCTGCGATACGATCCATCCTTTGCCCGGCGACGACTTGGCCGGGATTGGTGCGACAGGCGGGCGGCGCGACGTTGCTGAACCATGACTCGCCCGGAAATGAATGCCATATCGCCATACCGCGGACGGGCGCGGCGGCGGTGCCGCCGGGATGCACGACGCCTCCGGGTAACCATGCACCGGCATGTGCGGCTTGACGGATCGGGCGGTTTTGCGCCATGCTGTCTGCGGACCCAAAATTTGGTCGCCGAAACTCCTCGGCGGGCCTCTTGTCTTTTGGGTGTGCAGCATCTATCTCCGGGTATCTGACGGGTTCGATTGATTCGAAGCCGTCTTTTCTGTCTTGCAGCTAGGAGCCGACTACACCCCCTCGAACATCACGTCGTGCAGGGGGCGGCAAAGGCGTTTGACAGACCTGACTTGGCAAGGCCCCATCACAGTGCGGGGGCTTTTCCAAGGCAGGCAGGAGATCGAGTGCCGCGCTTGGGTCGCGCGGCGAGAATGGACCTCTTGTATTTGCCGTCTCGTATGGTGGCGCAGCAGAGACCCGACTGCGCGCGCCGCCGATGAGAAACTGAAAGGTTACACATTCCATGGCGCAATCGTTCCTTGGCCAGAAACGTCTTCGTAAATATTATGGCAAAATCCGTGAAGTACTGGAGATGCCGAACCTCATCGAGGTCCAGAAATCCTCTTACGATCTGTTCCTGAACTCCGGCGATGCAGAGACCCCCACGGATGGCGATGGCATCCAGGGCGTGTTCCAGTCGGTGTTCCCGATCAAGGATTTCAACGAAACCTCGGTTCTGGAAT
>CAZITF010000473.1:0-2280 GCA_964542095.1 uncultured Rhodobacterales bacterium | reverse complement strand
ACCAGCCTACGATGCCCTGTTGTTGACAGGCAATTTCGACTATTCCTTCCACAGGCCTGACATTAAGTTTGCCAAGAGAGGTACTGCCGGTGCAGCCATACAGTCAGGATCCAACTGGCTGGGACAAATCGAATGGTTTGCCTGGGACGGCACCACCGAGAACATGGCCTGGGAAATCAGGCCGCATAGTGATGCCACCGGAGCTGCTAACGCAGATAGTCAGTTCTTGATCAGACAAGCCGGTGCACTGGAGGCTTTTAAACTCACTGAAGGGGAAGCCTTTGTATATGGAGAAAAACTGCTTACGGAGGCCTCTTTCAGCGATTATGTGCCGGCCAGCACGGGCGGAACCTTCAATGCGAGCATCGGTGTTGTGGGGGCTGTCAATGTAAATCATGCAGCCAATAGCTTTGCCTTTACTGCCAATCGTGGCGTTAATTGGGCTGGACTTAGAATTGCGGGTGGTTCAGATGAAATCATGGCTCTGCAGGGGGGCACAGGCATAAGCTCTTATCAGCTATCTACAGCCACAAACCAGACCGCCTATCTTTTTAGGGATGCCTATGGACATGAGTTTGATGGAAATGCAACCATCTCTAATCAAGACCTGGTGTCCTTCAAGGTGCACCCCAATAACAGTTCACACCAGCATGAAATGTCGTCCTGGGCGGGTAATAACCTCACCATATACAGCCAGGCCTCTCATACATGGGTGGGGTATATGATTACTTCTATCAACGAGGACGACTTTAGATCGGTTGGCGCTTACGGAATTAAAAAAGGAGTAAGCTTTGGTGCCTTTACCGATGGTCAGGATGTGAACATTGGTAGCTTCAACACCGCTCATGGTGGTGGAGTGAGGTACTATGCCTCAGCCAATGGCAGCAACCGGGATCATACCTGGTATGGCAATGGGGCTGAATTAATGCGCCTCTACACCGCTGGTGGCCTGCAGGTGGGCAGTACCGCAGCACACCGATGGTTCATAAGCAACGATGGTGAAATGAGCCATTATTATGCGGCTGAAGCACACCCAAGAACCTATTTCGATAGAGACTTCCTCGCAGCCGGACAAGACGGCCTCTTCTTTGGTACCGGTACAGCATCTGTGGATGAGAGTGGTGTGGGTATTGCCCGATCTGGAGATCGTACATTCTCTGTTTACTCCAGTGATGGCACTAGCCTGGTGGAACGAATACAGGTAAATGATACCGGTACTCAGGTATTTGGAGACTTTACGGCAGATTCTGGTACGTTTAATGGTGTTTTGAGCCTCGGAAGTGGAACAGGTGATACACACCTTAGATTCTGGGACAATGATAACCTTGGTTATAAAGAAATTAAATGGGATCTGGGCCAGGATGCATTCCGCATTCAGGATGGCGTAGGAGCATTCCATACCATTATTCACTCTGGTAATATTGGTCAATACGCTGGTGCCACACCTACGCTTCAGGAGGTCGTGGAAGCAGGACCAGTTGTTACTGCTGTTGATACAGATTCCACATTACAGATCCTGAGAAACTTCCATAATGCATCGTTGGGTGTGCTCATGACCGATTCCACCGGTGCCAATAGCTTCATACACAATACCAACACAGGTGCGACCGAAACCTGGGGTCGCTGGAGGCAGTGGAATAGCACAAACTACTGGGATGTCGAAGTCAACACCAGTGGAAAGCTGGAATTTAAGCAAGGAGCAGACCTGAGGTTAACCCTTTCAAGCGGAGAAGCTGATTTTGACACTGAGGTTTGGGGGCAAACGCTCCGGGTTACCTCTACGGCTAACACTACCGATGCCTTTTATCTGGGTGAAAAAGCCAACAACCCAAGAATCAGGTATAAGAGCAACGGTTTTGAGTTTGTAGATGCTGCTAACACCTGGGAGAGTATCAGAGCATCTGAATTGATTTTACAAGTAGGTGGTTTGAGCATCCCTACGCTCCAGAAACTTTACTGGGGATCAGAATCTGACAGTTACATCATTGGCAATAGCACATCTAAGAATGTTAAGATTGGAACGAATGGCACCAACCGCGTGGAGATCAATAATGTCAATTCCATCTTCTATACCGATAATCTGATCTACTGGAATGACAATTTTGACAAGGGATTGATGTTCCGAAACTCTGGAAGGGTCAATGCTCAAATCTTACAACAGAACGCTGGGCTGAAGATAACCGCTGGTTTTAGTGCTCAACAGGAAGTAGCCAATATCACCGATACCAACTTTGTGATATCCAGTGATACTTATAACTTACTCAATCTATTTATTGTTTG
>CAZITF010000472.1:0-2286 GCA_964542095.1 uncultured Rhodobacterales bacterium | reverse complement strand
CTATCTCAACGTCGCGGGGGGGATGAAAATCTCGGAACCCGCCGCCGATCTGGCTGTGGCCGCCGCACTCCTGTCGGCACGCGAAGACAGCGCGCTGCCCGCAGATACCGTCGTTTTCGGCGAAATCAGCCTGTCTGGCGCGCTGCGACCCGCCCCCCAGACCGAAAACAGGTTGAAAGAAGCCCAAAAACTTGGTTTTGCATCTGCCATCGCCCCGCAAGGGGGCAAGGCCTACGGTTCGCAAGGCATGACGCTCAACCTGATGAGCGATCTGACCGGGTTCGTGGGTGAGGTATTCGGCGCAGGCTAGCGTCAGGACGGGCAGAAAAAAGGAAGAGGACCATGGAAGGGTTCACCATCATTGACGGCGTTGTGGCCGCGGTTATCATCCTGTCGGCCCTGCTGGCCTACGGGCGTGGCATCGTACGCGAGATCATGGCCATCGCGGCCTGGATCGCGGCGGCCATCCTCGCCTTTCTGTTCGCGCCGCGGGTCGAACCGCTGGTCCGGGAAATCCCGGTCGTCGGCGACTTTCTCGCCGACAGTTGCGAATTGAGCATCATCGGCGCCTTCGCCCTAGTCTTTGCGGTCGCACTCATCGTCGTATCATTGTTCACGCCGCTGTTTTCGTCCCTTGTGCAACGCTCGGCCGTTGGTGGGATCGACCAGGGCATGGGGTTCTTCTTTGGCGTGGCGCGCGGTGTGCTGCTGGTCGCCATCGCCTTCTTTGTCTACGACACGGTGATCACCGGACAGGAATACACCATCGTGGACGAAAGCCGCTCGGCCGCCGTGTTCGGCCGCTTCACCGGCCAGATCGAAGAGCAGAACCCCGAGCAGGCGCTTGGCTGGATCACGGCTCAATACGAAACCCTCGTCGGGGCCTGCGGGTCGTAAGCGCAGGTCCGACACCCGCCGCGATCCCTGCGGTGGCATTGCCTGGATGCGAAAAACCGGCGCCGGGGCCGGATACCCGGCAACGTTAGGCATGATTCGCGCCGCCCATCGCGGGCGCGTCGATCACCGGCAGCACCCTTGCTTGGTTAACCGCGCGTTAATCGCGTGGCCCCTGCGTGCAAAGTGTCCGGCCCCCGCCCCCCACTGGCAACCATGGCGAAACAGAGCCCGCCTTTGGCCCCCGTTGTGACGAAAAAGCGGCGGATTTGTGGTGCGTTCTTGGTGGCAGAACACATTCAACCCACACAGCCCGGAGACACAAAATGTTCCTCAACCATGACGCCGCATTCACCACGTTCACCCCAGCAATCCAGTCCACCCAGCGCGATCATACCGCGACCCTCGGTGCCCAGACCCGGCTCGAAACGCCGCGCGGCTGGGCCAGCCTCGACGCACTGTGCGTCGGAGACAGCGTGGCCACGCTGGATGGCGGTTTTGCACGGATCACGGCCATCACCCACCCCAAACGCCGCGCGCCTCTGGTGCAGGTGCCGGGTGGCGTGCTGTCCACCTGCTCGGACGTTGCCTTGCCCGCCGACGCCCATGTGGCGCTGACCCCGCCCGCCCGCTGGTCACAGGCCCCGGTCGTGTCCGTGCCGATCAAGGCGCTCAGTGGCTGGAACGGCATTCGCCCGACCCTGTTTGCAGGCCCCGACCTCGCCACCCTGCATTTCGAGGACGAAGAGATGATCTATGCCCAGAGCGGCCTGCTGATCCACGCCTTCGACAGCCGGGCCGAGAGCTTCTTTCCCACGCTCTCCTATGGCGACACACGCGCGCTTCTTGCCCTGATGGACGGCAAGATGCCCGCACCCGATGCGGCCGCTGCGTAAAGGTGGCACATATCGTGATCCTGTCGTGACAGGGCTGGCCCGGCTTGCTACACCCCGGTCAACCCTTTCACGGATTCGGAGCTGCCCCTTGTCCGATCAAGACGCCGACGCGCTGATGCCGCCTGCCCATCCCTTCGATGATGACAAACTGAAGGAGGAGTGCGGCATTTTCGGCGTTCTGGGCACCATGGACGCCGCCAACTTCGTCGCCCTCGGACTGCACGCCCTGCAACATCGCGGACAAGAGGCCGGTGGCATCGTGTCCTACGACCCCGAACACGGCTTCAACTCCGCCCGCCGCTTCGGCTATGTGCGCGACAACTTCACCTCGCAAAAGGTGATGGAAACCCTGCCCGGCGCGCTGTCCATCGGCCACGTGCGCTATTCCACCACCGGTTCCAAGGGGCAGACGGCGATCCGCGACGTGCAGCCCTTCTTTGGCGAATTCGCCATGGGCGGCGCCGCGATCGCCCATAACGGCAACATCACCAATGCC
>CAZITF010000471.1:0-2301 GCA_964542095.1 uncultured Rhodobacterales bacterium | reverse complement strand
GGGGTGACACCCTGTTTTCGGCGTCAATCTTCATGAAAACAAGGTAAATGCGCGGCGCGACTCACCCCGGCCCGCCGCACCCGGCAGCCTCAGTAGAAACTCTGCGGATCGATATCGACGGCGAGGCGCAAATCGCCCTTCAGCCGCAGTTGCGACACCCATTGCGCGATCGCGCCCTGCAACGCGACCCCCTTGCCCGCCTTGACCAGCAGCCGGACGCGGTGGCGGCCCCGGATCCGGGCGATGGGCGCCGGGGCAGGGCCAAAGACCTGCGCGCCGATCCGGGTCAGCGGGGCCGGGTTGCGCGCCAAAAGGTTCGCCGCATCAAAGACTTGCGCGACGTCCGGCCCGCTCAGGACAATGCCGGCCATGCGCCCGTAGGGCGGCACGCCCGCCGCCTCGCGCTCGGCCGCCTCGGCGCGCCAGAACCCTTCCTCGTCGCCCGCCAGAATGGCGCGGATCACCGGGTGCTCGGGCTGAAAGGTCTGCAACATCGCCGTCCCCGGCTTCTCCGCACGGCCCGCACGTCCCGCCACCTGCCGCATCAGCTGGAACGTGCGCTCCGCCGCGCGCAGGTCCGACCCCTGCAAACCAAGGTCGGCGTCGATCACGCCGACCAGCGTAAGGTGCGGAAAATTATGGCCTTTTGCCACCAGCTGCGTGCCGATGATGACGTCCGCACCGCCCGCCGCGATGCTCTCGATCTCGGCCTTGAGCGCACGGGCGCTGCCATACATATCCGAACTCAACACCGCCACGCGCGCCTCCGGAAACAGCCGGACCGCCTCTTCGCCCAGCCGCTCGACACCGGGGCCGACGGGGGCCATGCGGTCCTCGGCCTCGCAGGACGGGCAGGTGGTCGGCATCGGCCTGGTCTCGCCGCATTGATGGCACATCAGGCGTTTGAGAAACCGGTGCTCGACCATGCGCGCATCGCACTGATCACAACCCACCTGATGGCCGCAGGCCCGGCACAGGGTGATCGGGGCATAACCGCGCCGATTGAGAAACAGCATCGCCTGTTCGCCCGCCGCAAGCCTTTGATCCACCTCGTGTTTCAGCGTATCCGACACCCAGCGATCCGAAGGCAGTTTCTCGGCCCGCATGTCGATGGCCTTCATCACCGGCATCACCGCCGGGCCAAATCGTGACACCAGATCGAGGCGCGTGTACTTGCCGCTTTCCGCGTTCGCCCAGGACTCCAGCGACGGCGTGGCCGACGACAGCACCACCTGCGCCCCGAGCAACGAGGCGCGCAGGACGGCCATGTCCCGCGCATTGTAAAGCACCCCGTCTTCCTGCTTGTAGGAGGTGTCGTGCTCCTCATCGACCACGATCAGCCCGAGGTTCTGATAGGGCAGGAACAGGGCCGAACGCGCGCCAATGACCAGCTGTGCCTGTCCCTGACCGACCATGCGCCAGATGCGGCGGCGCTCGGTCATGGTCGCCCCGGAATGCCACTCTGCCGGGCGCGCGCCAAAGCGGACCTCGACCCGTTTCAGGAATTCGGCGGTCAGCGCGATTTCCGGCAGTAAAACAAGGGCTTGACGACCGCTGCGCAGACACGCGGCGACCGCTTCGAGGTAAACCTCGGTCTTGCCCGACCCGGTGACACCGCGCAGGAGGGTGGTGCCATAGGTGCCCGCCGCAACAGCCCGCGCGATGTGACCTGCGGCCTGCGCCTGATCCTCTGTCAGCACCTTGCCGGGCAGCGACGGATCGAGCGGGGCAAAGGGCAGGTCGCGCGGGCTGTCCTCTTCGGCCACCGCGCCTTGCTTGACCAGACCCTTGATGACCGAAGAGGTCACGCCCGACAGTTCGGCCAGTTCCTTGAGGGTAAAGGACAAATCGCCATATTCACCCAAGAACTCCAGCACCCGGCGGCGCGCATCTGTCATGCGGTCGGGCTCCTCCGCCCCGCGCCGGTAGACCTTGCGCATCGACGGCGGATCGCCCAGACCCGGCGCGCGGGTGGCAAGGCGCAGCATCGCAGGCATCGGGGTCAGGGTGTAACGGGCCGCCTTTTCCAGAAAGTCGCGCATCTCGGCGCGCATCGGGGCCACGTCCAGCACCCGCAAGACCGCGCGCACCCTGGCATGGTCGAAATCGCCCTTGCCCGGCCCCCAGACCACCCCCAGCACCTTGCGCGGGCCCAGCGGCACCTCGACAAAGGCGCCCGGATGGCAGCCACCTTCGGGCGCCTTGTAATCCAGCGTCCGATCCAGCGGCTGCGTGGTCAGCACAGCCACCAGCGCGCCTTCGTCGAAAAACGAGGCGCTCATCGACGGCATCGGCATATGT
>CAZITF010000470.1:0-2326 GCA_964542095.1 uncultured Rhodobacterales bacterium | reverse complement strand
AGGTCGAGCTGACCGACCCCGCGCTGGCAGCCGAGCTGGCGCCGGGGGTCGAACGGACCCTCTGGCTGCGCCTGAAACTGATCGCGGATGTGGGCCTGTTGGGCCTGCCCAATGCGGGCAAGTCGACCCTGCTGGCCACCACATCGAACGCGCGGCCCAAGATTGCCGACTACCCGTTCACCACGCTGCATCCCAATCTGGGCGTCGTGGGCGTGGACAACGTGGAATTCGTGGTTGCCGACATTCCCGGCCTGATCGAGGGCGCCTCCGAAGGACGGGGTCTGGGCGACCTGTTCCTGGGCCATGTGGAGCGTTGCGCGGTGCTGCTGCACCTGGTTGACGGCACATCCGAAACGTTGGCCGAAGACTATCGGACCATCATCACCGAACTTGAGGCCTATGGTGGCGATCTGGCCGACAAGCCGCGCATCACCGTGTTGAACAAGATCGACGCACTGGATGAAGAAGAGCGGGCAAGTGCACTGAAAGCATTGGAAAAGGCATCCGGCGGGCCAGTGATGGCGATGTCGGGGGTGGCCCGCGACGGCGTGACGGACGTGCTGCGCGCCTTGCGTGCCCGGATCGACGATGACCGCATCCGCCAGCGGCCCGTCGCCGAGGAAGAACCATGGCGTCCCTGACATCGGCCAAACGTCTGGTGGTCAAGATCGGATCGGCCCTGCTGGTCGATCGCGCCACCGGGGCCTTGCGCAATGACTGGCTGGCGGGCCTCGCACGGGATGTGGCCTGGTTGAAGGGCGCGGGCGTGCAGGTGGTGCTGGTCTCTTCGGGTTCCATCGCGCTGGGGCGCGGCGTGCTGGGTTTGCCCGCCTCCGACCTTGCGCTTGAACAATCCCAGGCTGCCGCCGCCGTTGGTCAGATCCGCCTGGCCCGCGCCTATGAAGAGGCGATGGCCCCGCACGGCATCACCACGGCCCAGGTGCTGATGACGCTGGAAGACAGCCGCGACCGCCGACGCTATCTCAACTCGCGCGCAACGCTGGAACAGCTGATCACCCTTGGCGCGCTGCCTATCGTGAACGAGAACGACACCGTGGCCACGGACGAAATCCGCTTTGGCGACAACGACCGGCTGGCCGCCCAGATCGCCGCGACCATCGGTGCTGACCAGCTGGTGCTGCTCTCGGATGTGGACGGGTTCTATACTGCCAATCCGGCCGACGACCCGACCGCGACCCGCTACGCGGTGATCGACTCGATCACGCCCGAGATCGAGGCGCAGGCAGGTGATGCGGGGTCAGGCCTGTCCAAGGGGGGCATGAAAACCAAGCTGATGGCGGCCAGGACAGCGACGGCGGCGGGCTGTGCGATGGCGATCTGCCACGGCGCGGCGCTGCGCCCGCTGACAGCGCTGGAACAGGGGGCCAATGCGACGTGGTTCACCGCCACGCTCGACCCGCAGGCAGCGCGCAAGCGCTGGATCGGCGCCATGAAGCCGCGCGGCACGCTCACGCTGGACGCGGGAGCGGTACGCGCCTTGTCACGCGGAAACAGCTTGTTACCCGCCGGAGTTCATGTGGTCACGGGCAATTTCGGGCGTGGCGATCCGGTGGCCATTCACGACCCCGACGGCCACCAACTGGGCCTCGGTCTCAGCCGCTACACCGCCGAAGAGGCCCGCACCATCAAGGGCCACCAAAGCCATGAGATCGAAACCTTGCTTGGCTATCCGGGGCGGGCAGCGCTGATCCACCGCGACGACATGGCACTGTGATCTTCTTTTGGCTATAAATACTGCCGCCGGAGGCATAAAATCATCGGCGCACCACCTGCAAAGGACCCAGGACATGAAAGACTTCGCCGACATTCCCGGCCTCATGGCCGATATCGGAACGCGCGCGAAAACCGCCGCCACGGCGCTGGCAACGGCCCGCGCGGAACAAAAGCGTGCCGCCCTGATCGCCGCCGCCGACCATGTCTGGGCAGAGCGCAGGGCCATCATCGAGGCCAATGCCAAGGATATGGAGTTTGGCGCACAAAAGGGTCTGTCGGATGCGATGATGGACCGTCTGCGCCTGGACGAGGACCGCATCCGGGGCATTGTCGACGGCTTGCGCGCGGTGGCCGAACAGGCCGATCCGGTGGGCGAGGTCATCGCGGACTGGACCCAGCCCACGGGCCTGCACATCCAGCGCGTGCGCACCCCTCTGGGCGTGATCGGCGTGATCTACGAAAGCCGCCCCAACGTGACGGCGGATGCGGGCGCGCTGTGCCTCAAGGCGGGCAATGCGGTGATCCTGCGCGGCGGGTCGGAAAGCTTTCATTCATCGGGCGCGATCCATGCCTGTCTGCAACAGGGTCTTCG
>CAZITF010000469.1:0-2328 GCA_964542095.1 uncultured Rhodobacterales bacterium | reverse complement strand
AACTTGCCAACCTGAAAAAAGAAAGCTTCAACCTGCGCTTTCAGCAAGCCACTGGTTGAAGCTTTCTTTTTTCAGGTTGGCAAGTTCTTCCCGAAGCTGATCGGGCGTCTTGTCACGCAGTACATTGGCATTCATTGCCGTCGTCCTTAACATCACTGGTAGGCCGCCAAAGGCGTCACCCTGATTCCAGTGGAGTTCATGATGAGGGGGCCGTTTACGACCCTTACAGGTATAAAGCAACCCCTTTGTTTTTGCGGGCTTCGGGCTGTGGCGGGATCACTCCCACCGGTAATTGAAGCTCACGCTGATCCGGTCCTCCTCGGACATGTTCATCGGCACCTCGTGGCGGAGCCAGCTTTCCCACATCAGGACCTCTCCTGCACTCGGGGCGACGTAAATGAAAGGCTTGAGCTCCTCCCGTGCGTCTGGGATCCGTGCAGGCGCGGCCATCATCATCGCATGGCGCGGATCTTCGAGTTTCAAGGCCCCTGCCCCGTCGGGCACTTTGACGTAAGTGGTGCCGGAGATCACCGAATGGGGGTGGATGTGGCCGGTGTGGATGCCGCCTTCGGGCAGGATGTTGATCCAGATGCTGTCGAGTTTCAGCGTCTTGTCGCCAAGGTCGAACGCGCAGGCGCGCGCGAAGGCGGCGACATGGGCGTCGAGCGATTTGACCAGGTCGCCAAAGATCGGGAACCGCCAGGGCAGGTCGGCGAGCGAGGCGTAGGAGGTGTAGCCCGCAAAGCCCTGTTCTTCGCACCAGGCCTGCCCGGCCTCGTCGTCCTCGGCAATGGCATGGCAGGAGGCCTCAAGCTCGTCCGGGTCGACCTTTGGGTCGAAGGCGGAGAGGGGCGCATGGTAGAGGCGGGTGGCGAAGAGGGAGGTGACATCTGACATGGTGGGTTGATAACCGAGCGAAACGGGAATGGCGATATCGTTTCAACGTCTTGAAGGTCGCACTAGCCGGTGTCGCGCTGGATGGACGCTGTCAGTTCGTTAGCGGCAATAAAACCCTCGATATTTCAAGTCAAAGGGCGAACGTGGCCGGTACTCGCTGTTATGGGGGCTGCACCGCAGCGGGGTACACTTTCATCATCGTCGCTGTCATCGGAAGATAACCAAAACGGCGATTTACCCGATGATCCAATTCAGCCAATAAAAATCATGTCAAAAAAAGAACACATTGGCATGGCATCCCAGAGGCTGTCGCAATCTACTTCGTTGAAGTTTAACAATTTAGGGATGCAAAAAATGAAAGCAAAAATTCTCGCGGCAGTCGCCGCCGCACTGCTCGCGACCGCAAGTTCCGCGAACGCCGCGACTTTTACGTTCAGTTACACAGCCAGCTTTGGAACTGCGTTCGGTACGTTTGACGGTGACCTGACCGGAGACATCATCTCCAACATGAGCAATTTCGTTGTCGAACTTTCGACGCAACCCGGTGTCAAAAATACTGGAAACGAAACGCTCACCGCTTCAAGGACGTGGTCTCTTTCGGGGCTGGTCGCAGACTTCAGGACTGCAAGTCCGATTCCCGCAGGCTTTGGCGTTTTGGGAGGGCTGGTCTATTTCGGAGATCCCACCATTTTGAGTGAAGCCTATGATCCCACAGCGGCAAACGTTCAGATGGTTTCCGCAGTGCCACTGCCGGCCAGTGGGTTCTTGTTGCTCGGCGTGTTCGGTGGATTTGCCGCCTTGCGTCGGCGCAAGACTGTCTCCTGATCAAAAACATTGATTATGGGTGAGGGCCTGCGGCAGTGCGGGCCCTTTCTGCGTTTTTTGATGCGTCCGGAATGCGGCCTGAGTCTGCGTGCCAACGTAAAATGGAATATAGGGTTGCCATACCCGCGCACCCCCCCTATACGGCGCACTTCACCACCCACTCCACGGGAATCAGGGTGACGCGATGCGCGCGGCCCTCCCGTGATGTTGAAAGGATATGGCGCATGAACGCCCAGGAACTTCGGGACAAGACTCCCGACCAGCTTCGCGATGACCTCGCAAACCTGAAGAAAGAAGCCTTCAACCTGCGTTTCCAGCAGGCTACGGGCGCGATCGAGAACCCGGCGCGCCTGCGCTCGGTCCGTCGTGACGCCGCGCGCGTCAAGACGATCCTCAATGAAAAAGCCAAAGCGGCAGCGGAATAAGGAGCCTTTAGATGCCCAAGCGTATTTTGACCGGCACCGTGACATCCGATGCCAACGCCCAGACAGTCACCGTGTCCGTGGAACGCCGTTTCACGCATCCGGTTCTGAAAAAGACCATTCGTAAGTCCAAGAAGTACCGGGCGCACGATGAGAAGAACACCTTTAAGGTGGGTGACACGGT
>CAZITF010000468.1:0-2331 GCA_964542095.1 uncultured Rhodobacterales bacterium | reverse complement strand
CTCTGCAATCTCGATAACGGCGTTCATGATGCCGACCACGGTCCCGAACAGGCCAATGAACGGCGCGGACGAGCCGACCGTGGCGAGAACCGTCAGGCCCGATTGCAGGCTTTCGGATTCCTTGGCAATGGCGACATCCATGGATCGGTCGATGCGGGCCGTCGCTCCGGCGATCAGCCCGCCATCGTCGCGATGCGAGCGCTGCCATTCGGTCATGCCACTGGCAAAGACCTTTTCCGCGGCTCCGTCCGGGTCCGGTCCGATTTGATCGTAAAGCCCGTCCAGCGGCTCGCCCGACCAGAATGCACGATCAAACCGCGCCGCCTCGGAGCGGGCGCGGCGATACAGGATCAGCTTTTGAATGATGATGCCCCATGCCCAGAACGAAGCAACGATCAAGATGATCATCACCAGTTTCACGACAAGTGTGGCACGTGCGAATAAGCCCCACAGTGAGAAATCAATCTCCTGCGCGAGGGCCAGGGTTTCTGCTTCCATCTGCCTGCTCTTTTATTGGTAGGCCGTGTTGTCGACCCTTATTGATGCCAAACATAAGGCAGCGAAACGGGGAAAGCTATCACTTCGGCGTCAGAACGGCCCTATTTTGCAATCATTGCGCGGATTTTCGCGGGAAGACGGACGGGTTTGCCACCCGTCGTCATGGTCACGGCAATGACGTGGGCGCGAAAGATCACTTCGCCGTCGCGCTGTACTTCCTGATCGAACGTCCAGCGCACGGGGCTGGCGGCCCGGTGGGTTGTCACGACTTCAAGCCGATCCCCCATCCGCGCCGCGCTGACATAATCCGCCTCGACCCGTGTGACGACAAAGACGATGCCTTCCGCGCGCATCGCGTTCTGGTCAAGGCCCAGCTGTTCGACAATCTCGGACCGCGCCCGTTCGATATAACGCAGGTAATTGGCATAGTAGACGACCCCGGCCATGTCGGTGTCTTCGTAATAGACGGTCAGGGGAAAGCGGTGCGGGGTCATGGACGGGCCTTCTGGTCTGGGAATGGGCGTTTTAAACAGCACTGTTACACACTGGGCAAGCGCGCCGAACGACAGGACAGCCGGAGGGACCCCTGACGGCAGACAGGTTGGCGCATTGCCCAAGGAACGGCGGGCCTATTGCACAACTCCCACGCGCGCACTTAAACGCAAGGCGTGGCTTGCGTCGTCAGCAACCGCGGGCATCACCGGATCGTAGGCCGCGCGGATCAGGGCCGCGATGTCGGGGCGCAGTACCGTGGTTTCACCCGCCACCGCCAGCGGCGAACGGTCCCGAAAGGCGAGATCGGACCACAACAGCATCGACTGCACGACCTGCGACAGGGCAAGGGTTTCGGCGGGCACCGTGCCCAGATGCGCGTCCATCCGCAGAAACACGAAACAGGCCTTGATCGCGCCTGCCTCATCAAAGCGGAAGGTGCGGTACTGATTGGCCTCGACCTGTTGCAACCGTTCGACCAACGGCGCAAGGTCCGGCACGAGCCGGTCCAGGTTGGGCACGTCCGGCAACTCGGACCAGTCGGTCAGGAAGAACCAGATGAAATTCGCGCCCAGTTCCGGGTCGGTTTCGGTGATGGACAGGCCAGCCAACTGGCCGACCGCCTCGATGGCCCCCTTGATCACGCCAAGTGTTGCGTCCTCGACGCCGAACACAACCGGTGCCAATGGCCGCCCCCAGCGGGCAAAGGCGTACCCGCCGCTTTGCCGCGTGAACAGTGCCTCGATCTCGTCCGGGGTCATATCGCGTTTTTCTCACTCAAACAGGTCGCGGTCCGTATTGGGGGCTTCCAGCCCCAGATGCCGCCAGGCGCGCGCCGCCAGCATCCGCCCGCGCGGCGTGCGCTGGATCAGGCCCTGTTGCAGCAGGAAGGGCTCGATCACCTCTTCCAATGCGTCGCGGCTTTCGCTCAGGGCCGCGCTGAGCGTTTCGATGCCCACGGGCCCGCCACCGTAATGTTCGGCCATCAGCTTGAGGTAACGCCGGTCTGCCCCGTCCAGCCCCAGATGATCCACGCCAAGCCGGGTCAGGGCGGAATCGGCGAGCTCCCGGGTAACACGCCCGTCGCCATCGACCACGGCAAAGTCCACGACCCGGCGCAGCAACCGGCCCGCAATGCGCGGCGTGCCACGGGCGCGTCGTGCGATTTCGCGCGCACCGCCGTCATCCGCAGGGGCGCCCAGTTTGCGCGCGTTGCGCGCGACAATCGTGAACAGTTCGTCCTCGGTGTAGAATTGCAGCCGTGTAGGGATACCGAACCGGTCGCGCAGCGGCGTCGTCAGCAGGCCCATGCGGGTGGTTGCGCCGACAAGGGTAAAGGGC
>CAZITF010000467.1:0-2335 GCA_964542095.1 uncultured Rhodobacterales bacterium | reverse complement strand
ATTGGTGGTCAGCGTCAGTTCCTTGAGCGTGCCCGCCTCGAGATGGCGGCCCATGCCGTTGAAAAACGTCATGATGTCGCGCCGCACCAGCGGCTCGCCACCGGTAATGCGCAGCTTTTCCACGCCCAGCCCGATGAAGGTCGAACACATGCGGTCGAGTTCTTCGAGGGTGAGCAGTTCCTTCTTGGCCACAAAGGTCATGTTTTCCGACATGCAATAGACACAGCGGAAATCGCAGCGGTCGGTGACCGAGACGCGCAGATAAGTGATGGCGCGCAGGAAGGGATCAATCAGCGGGGCAGTCATATCACAGTGGTATGTGCGCGGGCGGACACCTGCAAGGGGCATTGCGTGCCAAATCCTGTGGTCTATGCTGAGGCCATGCGTTGGATGTGGATCATTTTGTTGACCGTGGCGGGGTGCGGGCTGTTGCCCGCTCGGCCCGGTGTGGATGCGAATGGCGGTTTCAACGAGGCGGCAATCACCCCGGTCGGGCCGCAGCGCCCGCAGGCGCGCCCCGACCGGAACGCGCCGGTGCGCGCGCCTGACGTGTCGGTCGGTACGATCGGGCGCACGGTCGCCTCGCTGGGCAATCCGGCAGAGCCGGGCCTGTGGCTGAAGACGCCGCTGGTCGATACCCGACGGCAGGCGCGCGTCCACAGCGCCACGTCGGGCAAGAGCGTGTCTGTCACACTGATCCCGATCGACGGCCCACGCACGGCAGGCAGCCGCATGTCGCTTGCGGCGATGCAAGCCCTTGGTGTGTCACCAGCCGACCTTGTCGAAGTGGATGTCTTCGGGACCTGAGCGTTTTCCGAGACGGAAAACGCACCGGAAACCGGGTCGGTTTCCGCCCCCGTGGTCACGTATCCGGCAGATACCTGGCCGCTTCCCTGGCCGCGAACGGCTTCATGGTTTGGCCATATTTCGCCAGAAACGCCCGTGCGCGTGGCGCATCGTGCTTGCCCAACTCGCGCACCCACCAAGCGATGGCCTTCTGGATAAACCATTGCTGGTCAGTGACATATTCCCCGGCCCACCCCAGGATCCGTTCCCGCGCGGCGACCTCGTCGGGCTTGGGAAAATTCTGCTTGGTCCAGGGCAGGGTCATCACAAGGGCCGCGCGTCGCGTCCAAATATGGTCCGACGTCGTCCAGGCCTCGACCTGATCCAGCCGTTTTGGATCGGCCAGCAGGCGGCGCTGTCCGGCCATGCAGGCGTGATCGGCGATGGCCCAACCGTCAAATTGCGCCACCCATGACGCGATCAGCGTCCAGGTGCTGTCATCGGGCCGGATGCGGGCCTGCGTGAGCAGTTTGGCTGCCGCAAGCCGCGCCTCGAAGATGTCCGTGGCCCACAGCCCGTCGGCGAGGGTGACGCGGGCCTCCACATCGAGTTCATTGCGCCACTCCCTGGTCAGGTCGTTCAGGACCGGGTTTGCCACCCCCAGATGCACGCGCCTGGACTTGTGATAGGCCCTGGCCCCCTCCGCACGGGCCGCATCGCCATGTGCCGCGATCTGGGCCAGCGCGTCGTCCGGGTTCACTCGACCGTCACCGATTTGGCGAGGTTGCGGGGCTGGTCCACGTCCGTGCCCTTGGCGACCGCCGTGTGATAGGCAAGCAGTTGCGCCGGGATCGCATAGAGGATGGGGGCCACCACATCGGAGCAGTCGGGCATGGTGATTTGCGCCCAGGTGCCGTCTCCGGCCTCTTGAATGCCCGCCGCATTCGAGATCAGGGCGACCTTGCCCTTGCGCGCCATCACTTCCTGCATGTTCGAGATCGTCTTGTCGAAGAGCGCATCGCGCGGGGCCATCACGACCACGGGCACCGATTTGTCGATCAAGGCGATTGGGCCGTGCTTGAGTTCGCCCGATGCATAAGCTTCGGCGTGTATATAGCTGATTTCCTTGAGTTTCAAAGCGCCTTCCAGCGCAAGGGGGTACATCACGCCGCGTCCCAGAAACAGGATGTCGTGCGCCTCGGCCAATTGGCGGGCGGTGGCTTGCATCGCATCACTTTGAGCAATGCCAAGGTTCATCAGAGCGGGCACGCTGCGCAGGGCGGAAATGTGATCGGCCATCTGTGCATCCGTGATGGTTCCGCGCACCCGCGCGGCCTTCAGCACCAGCATCAGCAGCACGGTCAGCTGACATGTGAATGCCTTGGTCGAGGCCACTCCGACCTCGACCCCGGCAAAGATCGGCAGGGCCAGATCGCTTTCCCGCGCGATCGAGCTTTCGGGGACGTTGATCACAGACACGATCTTGTCCGCCTTGCCCTCACAGTACCGCAAGGCCGCCAGCGTGTCGGCGGTTTCGCCCGACTGGCTG
>CAZITF010000466.1:0-2342 GCA_964542095.1 uncultured Rhodobacterales bacterium | reverse complement strand
AGGCGGCGGAAGCCTGCGGCAGACCGGCATTGATATGGGCCTGGCGGGCGGGGTTCTGGCCCTGGGCGGCGGTCAGGACCTGGCCCAGAATGGTTTCGGAGACCTCCGATTTGTCGATGCCTGCGCGCGCGACAATCGCTTCGAGCATGGTCGCGCCCAGATCATGTGCGGGAGTGTTGGCGAAAGAACCACCAAAGCCGCCGACGGCAGTCCGGGCGGCAGAAGCGATGACGATATTGGTCATGGGGTCAAATCCTCAGTTAAAGTTGCCGTGAGGACGGTCCGAGCGGCACCCCGAGTGGGACGTTGTGCGGACCCCAGACTGCCCCGCGCTGAGGGTGCGATAGCGGATTCGTTGACCTTGCGCAAACAAACTGGTCGCTTCAGGCCCGCATTCCCGCCTTTTTGCCATTGTTCCGGCTGTGCAGCCAGTCCGGGCGGACCTCGGGAGCGGCGAAATAGTAGCCTTGCAGGCAGTCGACCCCCATCTGCGTCAGAACCTCGACATCGCGCGCCCGCTCGACCCCTTCGGCGACCACCAGCATGTCGAAATGCTGGCCGATGTGGATCATCGCCCGGGTCAGCACCTGGATGTCGCGATCGTCCGCGATGCCATGGCAGAACTGCATGTCGATCTTGAGGATGTCGAAGTAGAAATCCTTGAGATAGCGCAGCGCCGTATAGCCCGCGCCGAAATCGTCGAGCGCGAAACAGACCCCGCGCGCACTGAGGCGTGCCATGAAGTCGACCACCAGTTCGGGCTGGTCCATGGCCGAGCCTTCGGTGATTTCCAGGATCAGCCGTTCGCCGACAGAGGCGTCTTTCCTGAGCCAGCGGTTCAGGGTCTGCATCCAGCGCTGATAGCCGATGGAGCGCGCCGACATGTTGATCGACAGCCGCATGGACGGGTTTTCATGCAGCGTGCGCAACCCCATGTTCAGCGCAACCACATCGATGTCGCGCCCCAGTTCGGAGCGTTCGATCACCGGCATGAAATCCCTGGCCGGGATGATCCGCCCGGTTTCGTCGATCACCCGGATCAGCCCCTCGTAGAATCCGATGCGATTGCCCTGTCCCGGCACCACCACCGGCTGGAAGGCGAGCAGCGTCTGTTTGTGCCTGACCGCCTCCGCCACCATGGCCAGCGTGTTCCGGTCGCGGTTCATCACCGCCGCGTTCAGCGGATTCTCGGCGCCGGTCGGCATCTCGATGGGTTTGAAATCTGGCATGGTGTGGCGAGCACCCCCTGGTCACGTCCTTCTGGCCACTTTGGTCTCCGGGGTGTAAAAACAGTCTTAATGTTTGCATTTTGTTCCAATTTTCTGCGTTAACCGAGGTGGGGTCAAATGGACGGGCGATGTGGCTGGGCGGGGTCGGAGCGGATCTATATCGATTATCACGACACCGAATGGGGCGTGCCCGAATATGACGCCCGCACGCTGTGGGAAAAGCTGGTCCTCGATGGCTTTCAGGCCGGTCTCAGCTGGATCACCATTTTGAAAAAGCGCGACAATTTCCGCGCGGCGTTCGCGGGGTTCGACCCCGCGGCGATCGCGGAATGGGGCGAGGCGGACGTGCAGCGCCTGCTGGCCGATCCCGGCATCATCCGCCACCGTGGCAAGATCGAGGTGACGATCACCAATGCCCGCGCCTATCTCGAGGTTAACGCCACCGAAGGCTTCGATCAGTTTTTATGGAAATACGTGGACGGCGTGCCGCTGCAAAACCGGTTTGCCACGCAAGCCGACGTGCCGCCCTCGACCCCGATGTCGCGGCAGGTGTCCAGGGACCTCAAGGCGGCGGGGTTCAAGTTTTGCGGCCCCACGATTGTCTATGCCTTCATGGAGGCGACGGGCCTGGTCAACGACCATATCCTGACCTGCCACCGCCACGGCGAATGCGCGGCGCTGGCCGCGGCGCCAATGGGGCGTTGACTCTGCCCAAAGCACCCGTATAAGCGCGCTTTCATTGGTGTTGGTGGACCCCGCAAGGGGTTTCCTGTCGGTCCGGCAAAATCCGGGCAGAGGACAACGCCCTTCACGCGATCATCATCCCGAAAAGCGGATGCCGGTTTTCGGACCAGATGATGACGCATAAATGGATGAAGGAGATCAGCCGTGACAAAACGCACGTCTGCCAAGTACAAACTCGATCGCCGCATGGGCGAAAACATCTGGGGTCGCCCCAAATCCCCCGTCAACCGTCGTGAATATGGCCCCGGCCAGCACGGTCAGCGCCGTAAAGGCAAGCTGTCGGATTTCGGCATTCAGCTGCGCGCCAAGCAAAAGCTGAAGGGTTACTACGGCGACCTGACAGAAAAACAATTCCGGCGCATCTATGCC
>CAZITF010000465.1:0-2344 GCA_964542095.1 uncultured Rhodobacterales bacterium | reverse complement strand
ACTGGGGCATCACCGGCCCGATCCAGCAGTCCGAATTCGAACCCGACGCCATCCGCGACAAGATCCGCGCCAACCCGCTGTTGCAGCATGTCGACGCCGATACGGTCAAACCGCGCGTGATCACGCTGACCCAGTCGACCTATGACGGGGTGTTGTACAACACCGAAACCATCAAGGACATGCTTGACGGCTATGTCGACAACCTGCATTTCGACGAGGCCTGGCTGCCCCACGCCGCCTTCCATCCGTTCTATGGCGAATATCATTCCATGGGCCTCAACCGCGAACGGCCCCGTCATGCGATCACCTATGCCACGCAATCCATTCACAAATTGCTGGCGGGCATTTCTCAGGCCAGCCACGTGCTGGTGCAGGACAGTCAGGACACCAAGCTGGACAGGCATCTGTTCAACGAAGCCTACCTGATGCACACTTCCACCAGCCCGCAATATTCGATCATCGCCTCCTGCGATGTGGCCGCGGCCATGATGGAACCCCCCGGCGGCACTGCTCTGGTCGAGGAAAGCATCGCCGAAGCGCTCGATTTCCGCCGCGCCATGCGCAAGGTGGATGAGGAATACGGCGATGACGACTGGTGGTTCCAGGTCTGGGGCCCGGACGATCTGGGCACCGAAGGCGAATACGAACAGCGCCCGTGGGTGCTGCGCCGGACGGATGCGGATGGCGTGCAAAAGGCCGACGGAGTCGAAAGCTGGCACGGCTTCGGCGACATGGCCCCGGGCTTCAACATGCTGGATCCGATCAAGGCAACGCTGATCACGCCGGGCCTCAACATCGACGGCAAGTTCGAGGACACCGGAATCCCGGCCTCGATCGTCACGAAATACCTTGCGGAACACGGCGTTGTTGTAGAAAAAACCGGGCTTTACAGCTTTTTCATCATGTTCACCATCGGCATCACCAAGGGCCGTTGGAACACGCTGCTCTCGGCCCTCCAGCAATTCAAGGACGACCACGCCAAGAACGTGCCACTCTGGCGCTGCATGCCGGAATTCTGCGCCAAGCACGCGCGATATGAACAGATGGGCCTGCGCGATCTGTGTCAGCACGTCCACACCCTCTATGCCAAGTACGACGTGGCGATCCTGAGCACTGAAATGTACCTGTCCGACCTTACCCCGGCGATGAAGCCCAGCGATGCCTACGCCCGCATCGCACGGCGCGAAACGCAGCGTGTGCCCATCGACAAGCTCGAAGGGCGGATCACCACCAGCCTTGTCACCCCCTATCCGCCCGGCATCCCGCTGCTGATCCCGGGCGAAGTGTTCAACGCCAAGATCGTGGATTACCTCAAGTTCAACCGCGAATTCGCCCAGCAATGTCCGGGCTTCGAGACCGACATTCACGGCCTCGTTCACGAGGCGGGGCCGGACGGTGCGATGCAGTACTTTGCAGATTGCGTGGCCGAGTGACTGCGGCGCGCGGGGGCACCGCCCTGTTCCGCGCGCGTTTCACCACTTTCCCCCACCACGGCCTTGTCCTAAAAGCGCCCCATCAGACGGGGGCCCGACATGCAAGAACCACAGATTACCGATGATTTGATCGCGGCCCATGGCCTCAGCGCGGATGAATACGCGCGCATCCTCGATATCATCGGACGCACCCCCACCTTTACTGAGCTTGGCATCTTTTCGGCCATGTGGAACGAACACTGTTCCTACAAGTCCTCGAAAAAATGGCTGCGGACCCTGCCCACCAAAGGCCCCCAGGTGATCTGCGGCCCCGGCGAAAACGCAGGCGTGGTCGATATCGGCGACGGGCAAGCAGTGGTGTTCAAGATGGAAAGCCACAATCACCCCTCCTACATCGAACCCTATCAGGGGGCGGCCACCGGCGTCGGAGGCATCCTGCGCGATGTCTTTACCATGGGCGCACGCCCCATAGCGGCGATGAACGCCCTGTCTTTTGGCGAACCTGCGCACCCCAAGACGCGGCAACTGGTCCACGGCGTCGTGGCGGGCGTCGGTGGTTACGGCAACGCCTTTGGCGTGCCTTGCGTCGGCGGCGAAGTCCGCTTTGACGCGGCCTATAACGGCAACTGCCTTGTGAACGCCTTTGCCGCCGGCCTCGCGGATGCGGACAAGATTTTCTATTCCGCCGCCTCGGGCGTCGGCATGCCGGTGGTCTACCTTGGGGCCAAGACCGGGCGCGACGGCGTCGGCGGTGCCACCATGGCCTCGGCCGAATTCGACGACACGATCGAAGACAAGCGTCCCACCGTTCAGGTCGGCGACCCGTTCACCGAAAAGCGGTTGATGGAGGCGACGCTGGAATTGATGGCCACGGGTGCCGTGATCTCGATCCAGGACATGGGGGCTGCGGG
>CAZITF010000464.1:0-2351 GCA_964542095.1 uncultured Rhodobacterales bacterium | reverse complement strand
CATCGCGCGCGCGGACAGGGATGCGCCTTCGAAGGCGTCGAATTCGTCAAAACTGCTCATGGGGCGCACAATAGCGCGCCCCATGGCAAAGCGAAAGCTGTTCCTGATCTGTTCCGCGTGTTTCGGCGCGGCGCGACCGCGCTGGCGTCAAATCGCTTCGGAGAAGATGTTTTCGACGGGTCGCTGCCCCAGAACATAGGGTCTGGTTGCAATGCCCGGCCGGTCGTGTGCGATGCGCATTGCACGGGCGGGCCTGACAAACCGGGAGATCTGCGCGCGCAGGGATGCAAGGCCCAGATTGATCGCCACCTCGTTGGAGACGTCCTCGCCCACGACACAATGCAGGGACGGGAAATAGGGTGCCAAGTCTTCCTGATCCTCGGCCACGTCGGTTGTGCGCAGGATCGTCACAAGGTTCGGGTTGCGATCCTCTGCCATGCCCAGCGTGTCGCCCAGCGCATCCTCGATCGTGGATTTTTCGATCACCAGCAGGTCCACCACAAGACGCTTGATACAGGTTTCCGCCACCAGCAGGCTGCCGGTCCCTGTCACCTGCACCCCGGCATTCATCAGGGCGATCTGGCAGTGGTCGAGGCGGGCGGCCTCACGGTCAATGATCAGGGCTTGCATGGCGCGTGTTCCTCTGTGGTGTGATGTCATGATCGACGAATCCACCTTTGCAAAAATGCTGTTAAAAAATGATTTAATCCGGTCGATGTTTTGCCAACTTGCTGGACATGGCACACACAGCCCCTACTGATGCTGCCATGAACCTCGACAGCCGATACCCCGCCATTGCCGATCTGCGCGCGCGGGCGCGCGCGCGTATTCCGCGCTTTGTCTGGGAGTATCTGGACAGCGGCACCGGGGTCGAGGCGACGCGCAACCGCAATCGTGTCGGCCTTGACCGGGTCGGGCTGATGCCCTCGGTACTGCACGGCGAGTTCGCACCCGACCTGACCACCACCCTGATGGGCGCCGCAATGCCCCTGCCCTTTGGCATCGCCCCTGTGGGCATGTCGGGGCTGATGTGGCCGGATGCCGAACGTCTGCTGGCGCGTGCGGCCGCACAGCTTGGCATTCCCTACACCATCTCGACCGTCGCGACCCAATCGCCCGAGGATGTGGCGGGTGATCTTGGCGCACACGGCTGGTTCCAGATGTACCCGCCCCGCGACGAGGACATCCGGCGCGACATGCTGGAGCGCGCGCGCAAGGCGGGCTTCGAAACGCTGGTGCTGACGGTGGATGTGCCTGTCGCCTCGCGACGCGAGCGCCAGACCCGCTCGGGCCTGACCAACCCGCCGCGCCTGACGCCGCGCCTGCTGGCGCAGGTGGCGCTGCGCCCGGCCTGGGCGTATGGCATGGCGCAGCGCGGCATGCCGCATATGCGGATGCTGGATGCCTATACCAATGCCGCCACCAACAACCTGCCGGTGACCGCCCATGTGGGATACCTTTTGCGCACCTCGCCCGACTGGGACTATGTCAAATGGCTGCGCGATGCCTGGGCGGGCCCGTTTGTCGTCAAAGGCGTTTTGCGCGCTGCGGATGCCGAGCGGCTGGAAGGGCTGGGTGTCGATGCGGTCTGGGTGTCGAACCATGCGGGGCGCCAGTTCGACGCCGCCCCCGCCAGCATCGAGGCCCTGCCCGCCATTCGTGCGGCCACGGGGCTGCCGCTGATCTTCGATTCCGGGATCGAGGGTGGGCTCGACATCCTGCGTGCGATGGCGCTGGGGGCGGATTTCGTGATGCTGGGGCGGGCCTGGCACTATGCGCTCCGGGCGCTTGGCGCCGAGGGGCCGGAGCATCTGGCGCATATCCTCAAGGCCGACCTGATCTCGAACATGGGTCAGCTGGGCGCACGCACCCTGCGTGACCTGCCCGAGCCGTTCCGGCTGGACTAAGGCGCCCAGGTCAGGAAATTGCGGATCAACCGCAGGCCCACGTCCTGGCTTTTCTCCGGGTGGAACTGCATGCCCAGCATCGTGCCGGTGCCGATCACCGCCGTGACATCGCCGCCATAGTCCACATGGGCCAGACGCAAGGCAGGGTCGGTGACCTGAAAGTGGTAGGAATGGACGAAATAGGTGTGATCGCCGCTGGCTATGCCGTCAAACACCGTGTGGGCGGCATCCAGCACCAGATCGTTCCAGCCCATATGGGGCACTTTCAGCGCAGGGTCTGCGGGGGCAATCGGCACCACCTCGCCCCCGATCCAGTCAAGGCCGGGCGTATCGCTGTACTCGCGCCCCCAGGTCGCCATCAGCTGCATGCCCACGCAGATGCCCAGGAACGGGCGGCCCTTGACCTCGACCGCCTCGACCAGCGCCTCGTAAAGCCCCCCGGTG
>CAZITF010000463.1:0-2353 GCA_964542095.1 uncultured Rhodobacterales bacterium | reverse complement strand
CAAGCCGTTGAAAAGTTTGCGGAAATGAACAAACAGCACATCGCCCACGACCACGACGGCGACATCGTCTACCTGACCCGGCTGCAATGGGACATCGACCGCATCGCGCGCGATTACCCGGAGGTGAAACTGACCGCGACCAAGGAAATGATGGTCTGACTCCATGCCCGATCTGACCCTCCCCGTCCCGCAACCTGTCCAGACTGACCCGGACAAGCTGCGCTGGGGGATCGTGTCGACACTCAAGGGTCCGCTCGCCCGGATCGCCCGCTTTGTCGCCTATCACCTCGATCTTGGCGCCAACCGCATCCACATCCATTTAGACGTTCCAAATCAAGCACTTGCCGACCGCCTCGCCCATCCCAAGGTGCGTTTTACCCAATGCGATGACGCCTATTGGGACGGCAAACCAAACCGCGCGCGCAGCACGCACCAGATGCGGCAGGTGTTCAACGCCACGCGAATCTACCGCATCTCGCAACTCGACTGGCTGGCCCATATCGACGTGGACGAATTCCTGCTGCCCCCGGCCCCGCTGCGCCCGCTGCTGGCCGCCGCCGACCCGCACGCCCCCTTTGTCGAGATGATCCCGGCGGAAATGCTCGACGGCGATGGCGATCCACACCACTTCAAACGCCCCGTCAACGGGGCGGCCAAACGCGCGATCTACCCCACATTCGGGGCCCATGTGCCCGGCGGGTTCATCAGCACGCAAAGCCCGAAACTGATTGCGCGCACCGGGCTCGACGGCGTGCGCCTGGGCATCCACGCATTGCGGCACAACGGCAGGATCGTCCGCGGCGGCACGGTGATCGACGGGCTGGAACTGGGCCACGCCCACGCCCCGGATTTCGAGACTTTTCAAAGACATATGGCCTATCGCCTCGACAAGGGCAGCTATCATGACCGCAAGGGCCACCTCAATCCGCTGGGCCATCTGATCCGCGCATTGCTGGACGATCCCGACCCCGACGCGCTGCGCATCTTTCACCGCGAAATGAACGGGGCCACCCCCGACCGTCTTGATTTGCTGGCGCGCCATGACATGCTGATCGCGCGCACCCTTGACCTCGATGCCAAGGTCGCGCGGTATTTCGGCAAGCTGGAGGGCTGAGGCGATGACCACCTGGGGCCTGTCCGCCACCATCCTCGCCCCGGCGCGCGACATATTGCGCTTTGCCGCCTACCACCTCGATCAGGGCGCGCACCGGCTTTACATCTATCTCGACGCGGACACGCCGGATGCCTACAATGCGCTGAAATCGCACCCGAAAATCCGGGTGCAGACCTGCGACGACGCCCATTGGAAACGGCTGTGCGGCGCGCGCCCGGACAAGCACCAGGTGCGCCAGACGATGAACGCCACCCATGCCTACAACCGGCGGGCCGAGGTCGACTGGCTGATCCACATGGATGCCGACGAATTCCTCGTGCCGGACGGCGCGGTGGCGGACGTGCTGGCCACGGTGCCGGGCGATGTCACCTCCGCCCGTGTGCGGCCCATGGAACTGCTTGGGGGCAGCGCGGATGCGTTCAAGGCGTTCATCCCCGCCGACGGCCAACGCCGCACGCGGGTCGGGCGGATCTATCCGACCTACGGCACCCACCTCAAGGGCGGGTTCCTCAGTCATGTGGCCGGAAAACTGTTTGTTCGCAGCGGGTTGGACGGCATCACGGTCAAGATCCACAACGCCTTCCAGAGTGATCGGATGCTGCCCGACGCCCAGGAACCGGGCGGCATCGCGCTGGCCCATTGCCACGCGAAATCCTGGGAGGACTGGCAGGCGGCCTATGCCTACCGTCTCGACAAGGGCTCCTACCGGGCCGAGCTGAAACCGGCGGTGAAACCGGAACAAGGCGGCATGTCGCTCCACGATCTGTTCCGCGGCATCGAGGCCGAACAGGGCACCGCGGGCCTGCGCGCCTTTTATGACGAAGTGGTCGGCGACAGCCCCGACTTGCGCGCCCGGCTGGATGCCCATGGCCTGTTGCGCATCGTCCCGCTTGATCTGGACGGGGCCTGCGCGCGCCATTTTCCCGACGCCCCCGTCTGAACGCCGCAACCCTTTGAAACCGATGCCGTTTGACGCCGTGCAGCGCCTTTGCTATTGACGCGCAGCATGTCGGGGCTTTGAGCCTCCAGTCAGGGCCGTGCGGGCCGACATCAACAGACGCCGCGGGCCAAGTCAGTGTCCGCAACCCACGGACATACATGACAAAATTTTCTGATCTGAACCTGAATCCCAAGGTCCTCAAGGCAATCGCCGAGGCGGGATACGAACACCCGACCCCCATTCAGGCGGGCGCGATTCCCCCCGCCCTCGAAGGACGTGACGTGCTGGGCATCGCCCAG
>CAZITF010000462.1:0-2359 GCA_964542095.1 uncultured Rhodobacterales bacterium | reverse complement strand
CAAGATCGTCGTGCTCCAGGCCGGGGTGATCGAACAGGTCGGCAGCCCGCTGGAACTCTATCGCACGCCGCGCAACAAGTTCGTCGCCGGTTTCATCGGCAGCCCCAAGATGAACCTGATCGAAGGGCCCGAAGCCGCCAAGCACGACGCCCACACCATAGGCATCCGCCCCGAGCACCTCGAAGTGTCCACCACCGAAGGGCAGTGGCAGGGCACCGTCGGCGTGGCCGAGCACCTGGGGTCGGATACGTTCATCCACATCCACGGCATTCCGGGCTGTGATCCGATGACCGTGCGCGCCCCCGGCGACGTGGCCGTGCGCCATGGCGACACTGTGTACCTGACGCCGATCGCGTCGCAGATCCACAAGTTCGGCGCGGACGGTCTGCGCAAGGAATGAGGCAGGGCGCGCAGGACCTGACCACCTGACACGCGCGCGACGGGCGCAAAGGGCAGGCCATACCGGTCTGCCCACCGCCGCCCGCCAGGACGATGGCAGCAATTGGAACAAGTGATGTTGGACACGATGCAAAAACTCTCGAATGCCACACTGCGTGACCTGCCCAAGGCCATCAACGTGCCCACCTATGATCGCGCCGCGATCACGCCGGGCATTGTCCATATCGGTCTGGGCAATTTTCACCGCGCCCATCAGGCATGGTATCTGCACCGCCTGATGCAGCAGGGCGAGGCGATGGACTGGGGCATCATCGGCGCCGGTGTCCGCGCCGGTGACGAGGCACAGCGCAAGCGCCTTGAGGCGCAGGATTACCTGACCACGCTGATCGAACTGGACCCGGCGGGCCGGTCCGCCGAAGTGACCGGCGCCATGATCGGTTTCGTGCCTGTCGAGGCCGACAACGCCGCCCTGATCGCGCAGATGGCCGACCCGGCCATTCGCATCGTGGCCCTGACCGTGACCGAAGGCGGATACTATGTCGATCCGGTCACCAAGGCCTTTGACGCCGTCCACCCGGACATGGTGCATGACGCGGCCCATCCCGCCACCCCCCGCACCGCCTTTGGTGCGATGATCGCCGCCCTGCGCCAGCGCCGCGATGCGGGCACCGGCCCGTTCACGGGGCAAAGCTGTGACAACCTGCAAGGCAATGGCCGCATCCTGCGCCAGACTTTGGTGTCGCTGGCCCGCCTGTCCGATGCGGACCTGGCCGACTGGATCGATGCCAACTGCACCTTCCCGGATTCGATGGTCGACTGCATCGTCCCGGCCACGGGTCCGAAAGAGCTGGAGCTGGTGCGCGGCTTTGGCATCGACGATTCCGCCCCGGTGACCCACGAGAATTACCGCCAATGGGTGATCGAAGACGCCTTTTGCGCCGGTCGCCCGGACTGGGACAAGGCGGGGGCCACCTTTACCGACGATGTCCACGCCTTTGAAGCGATGAAGATCCGCATTCTGAACGGCGGTCACCAGCTGATCGCCGATGCGGGCGAGGTGTTGTCGGTCGAATTCATCGCAGGCTGCATGGCCCATCCGCTGATCGGGGACTATTTCCGCCGCGTGGCAGGCACCGAGATCGCGTTGCAGGTCGATGCGGTGCCCGGCATCACGCCCGAGGCCTATGTCGAGCTGATCGACCGCCGCTTTTCCAATCCCGAGATCGTCGACACGGTCCGCCGTGTGGCCTTTGACGGCTCGTCGCGCCAGACCGGGTTCATCCTGCCCACCCTGCGCGATGCATTGGCCGGGGGCGACGCCATCGAGGGTCTGGCCCTGTCGCAAGCCATCTGGGCGCGCATGTGCGAGGGCACCCGGCAGGACGGCAGCGCGATTGCGCCCAACGATCCGATCTGGGACAGCCTGAACGCCGCCGCCAAAGCCGCCCGGACGCGCCCCGAGGCCTGGCTGGAACAGCGCGCGCTGTATGGCGATTTGTCCGACAACGCGGCGTTCCGCGACAGTTTCGTGCGCTGGCTGGCGCTGATCTGGGATCAGGGCGTCGAGGCGGCGCTGACGGCCTACCTCAAGGCGTAGGGCGGGCATTGTCCTTGAGGGACCGGGTATCGTCACAAGATGTGTGGTGGCTCCCAGTGCATCGGCCTTTCATTGACGTTGTGTGGGTGTCCTGACGCGTGGCCTCTTGAGCTGAAAGAGAACCCCCCGATCCATTTCGGTTCAAGATAGTGGGCGCCGCTGGACTCCAGCCGGGCGTGCGTCTGTGCGCGGGAACCGCAGGTGGCCGCTGCCACCGGGGCTGTACGCGGGATCGATCCGGGGGATCGATCGGGTGCCGTTGTGCAATCGGTGATGCTGTGCGCCGCGCGTTGAACCGGAGGGAGGTCAATGGTGGGCGACCCTGGAATCGAACCAGGCGTGCGTCTCCGCGAGGGAGTTACA
>CAZITF010000461.1:0-2361 GCA_964542095.1 uncultured Rhodobacterales bacterium | reverse complement strand
CATCCAAGGCGGGCCGTTGATGCATGTGATCGCCGCCAAAGCGGTCGCTTTCGGCGAAGCGCTGGACCCAAGCTTTAAGTCCTACCAAGAGCAGGTCATCAAGAATGCACAGGCCTTGGCAGCGCAGCTTATTGAAGGTGGGTTGGACATCGTGACAGGCGGCACCGATTGCCACGTCATGCTTGTCGATTTGCGCCCCAAAGGCGTCAAGGGCAACGCGACCGAGAAAGCTTTGGGTCGCGCGCATATCACGTGTAACAAGAACGGCGTGCCGTTTGACGATGAAAAGCCGACGATCACCTCGGGCATCCGCCTTGGTTCACCCGCCGGCACCACGCGCGGATTTGGCGAAGCCGAATTCCGCCAGATCGGCGACTGGATCAATCAGGTCGTCGATGGTCTGGCCGCAAATGGCGAAGACGGCAACGAAGCGGTCGAGGCTAAGGTGAAAGGCGAAGTCGCCGACCTGTGCGCCCGTTTCCCTCTTTACCCGGGGCTTTGAGCGAAAGCCAAGGTCAGCCGACAGTGCCCGCGGGACAAACTGCGGGCATTTTTTGTCGGTTGCGCGCGTTTTGGAATCGGATGAGCACTAACGAAACAATTTGATCGAAGTGGAGTTCCTCGCGCCGGACACTTGAGCAATTTGAGACCTCCGCGCCCGGTGTGTGAGCCGGCATTTGAAAATGACGCCTGAATCGGGGTAATCGGCGTCCAAAAGTGATGCCCCCCCGATAATCCGTTTCAGAAGCGTCCTCAGAAGATTTTGGGAACGCCTTGGGGATGTCGGTTGTGGAAACGATTGCGAAGATCAGGCGGACGTATTTATCCAGGGGAAGTCGACCAAGCAGAACTGTCGGCAGCTTCGGGTATCGCGGAACACGGTGCGCAAGGTGATCCGGTCCGGCGCGACCGGGTGAGCTAATGGGATGAACTGCCTTCCCACCAAACCGCAGCTACTGTTGCGGTCATAGGTGGAAAGAGGAGCATTCTGATGGATATCGAAGTTTTGGACATTGATCTGGGCAAGACCGTTTGCAGCCTTGCAGGACTGGACGCGACGGGAGCGGTTATGTTTCGCAGGAAGCTCCGAAATACTTCAGCAAGTAGATCATACGCGATCGCGTATGGGATAGATAACATCATAGCACCAGTTCTGAGCCTATACTGAGCCTTACAATCCACCACTCCATCTAACTCTTTGATTTAATGGTGCCCGGGGGCGGCATAACCTGTTGTTTTTATTATAATAAGTTACAGGTCGGTGGGACTATTTTCTTTCACCATGTTTATTGGATTATTTGGGATTTGTGTCCCACTTTTTCGAGGGAGTTTTGGCACGCACGTCTTCGATCAAGGCAGCGTGAATTTCGAGAATCTGACAGGGACGAACAGCTTCAGCTGGGCCAACCGCTATTCCGTCGGGTACTTGATCAGCCAATTCGAAACGCGCTGCACGGTCGGAGCCAACGCATCACGGGCAAGCTCGCACTCCCAGACGACAAGGACCCGCCAACCTGCCGACTGAAGCTGATCGATGTTCCGCCGATCTCGCGCGGTGTTTTCGGCGAACTTCTTCTGCCAGAAGTCCTCACGCGTCGCGGGGGTGGTTGCCTTCGGGCATCCCGGGTGACGGTGCCAGAAGCAGCCGTGAACGAAGACAGCAGCTCTATACTTGGGAAACACGAGGTCGGGACGGCCCGGAAGCCCCTGCTGGTGCAGCCGATATCGGAATCCCCGCGCATGCAGAGCATGCCGCAGCAAGAGCTCCGGCTTCGTGTCCTTTCCACGGATGCTGCGCATCATCCGCGATCGGGTCTCGGCATCGACGATGTCCACCATCTCATCTCCTTGCCATGTCTGCGAAAACCTGGAAAGAGGAGAGGCAGGAGCAGTGAAGTGTCGAAACCCGTTCAAATCGTTGATCTGTTTTCAGGCCCGGGAGGCCTTGGAGAAGGATTCTCCTCCTGCAGGAGGAACGATGGGTCGCGCGCCTATGAAATCGCCGTTTCGATAGAAAGGGATCCTGCTGCGCACAAGACGCTGAGACTTCGTGCATTCTTGCGGCAATTCGATGAATACCCTCCGGAATATTATTCGTGGATTGCCGGGAAGCACGAATGCCCGGATTGGAAAGAGCTGTACCCTCAGCAATGGAAAGCAGCCGAGAATGAGGCTCTATGCGCAGAGCTCGGGAAACCAGACATTGCAGCCATGCTTTCCGAGAGGATTTCTGCGACAAAGCGATTGGCCGGTGATCGCACTCTCCTGATCGGCGGCCCTCCCTGCCAAGCTTACTCTCTTGCCGGTCGGTCGAGAAACGCGGGTATCCGGGATTACAGACCGAAGGATGACGAACGGCAC
>CAZITF010000460.1:0-2362 GCA_964542095.1 uncultured Rhodobacterales bacterium | reverse complement strand
GATCTCTGCGCCCGGCATGGCACCCGGTCTGTTCAGCGATCCGGTCAGCAACATCGATGTCTGCCCGACGCTGTGTGATCTGGCCGGGGTCAGCATGGACGAGGTGATGCCGTGGACCACCGGGCAGTCGCTGGTGCCGCAAGGGCAGGGGGTGGAGCGTACCGAACCGGTTGCAATGGAATACGCCGCCGAAGCGTCGCAGGCGCCGATGGTGTCGCTGCGCTATGGCAAGTGGAAATACAACCGCTGCACGCTGGACCCGGATCAACTGTTCGACCTCGAAACCGACCCGCACGAGTTGACCAACCTTGCCGACGTGCCGGCCCACAAGGGCACGCGTGACCAGCTCAGGGCCAAATCCGAAGCCCGCTGGGACCTGGCCCGCTTTGACGCCGAGGTGCGCACCAGCCAGGCGCGGCGCTGGGTGGTTTACGAGGCCTTGCGCCAGGGCGGTTATTACCCATGGGACTACCAGCCGCTGCAAAAGGCATCCGAGCAGTACATGCGCAACCACATGGACCTCAACACGGTCGAGGAAAACCAGCGTTTCCCACGCGGCGAATGATCTTCTCTTGGCCAAAAATACTGCCGCCGGAGGCATGAAATCTTGACCTATCCAACCCAACCTACCGCGAGCCATTTCATCAATGGCCGCTATGTCGAGGATGCCAGCGGCACGCCCATCGACGTGATCTATCCCGCGACAGGTGCCGTGATCGGGCGGGTGTATTCAGCGACGCCCTCGATCATCGATCACGCCCTGGACGCCGCGCGAAATGCGCACTCCTCATGGGCGACGATGACAGGAACCGAGCGGGGCCGCATCCTGCGGCGCGCCGCCGACATCATGCGCGAACGCAATCACGATCTGTCGGTGCTGGAAACCTGTGACACCGGCAAACCATATCAGGAAACGTCGCTGGCGGACGCCACCAGCGGCGCGGATGCGCTTGAATATTTCGGCGGTATGGCCGCGACCCTGACGGGCGAACATATTCAGCTGGGCGAGGACTGGGTCTATACCCGCCGCGAACCCCTGGGGGTCTGCGTCGGGATCGGGGCGTGGAACTATCCCACCCAGATCGCCTGCTGGAAGGGCGCGCCAGCGCTCGCCTGCGGCAACACGATGGTGTTCAAACCCTCCGAAACCACGCCGCTCTGTGCGCTGAAAGTGGCCGAAATCCTGCATGAGGCAGGTGCGCCTGCGGGTGTTTACAACGTCATTCAGGGTCTTGGGGATGTGGGGGCTGCCCTCGTCGCCGATGATCGTGTGGACAAGGTGTCACTGACCGGATCGGTGCCCACCGGGCGCAAGGTCTATGCGGCGGCGGCGGTAGGCATCAAGCATGTGACAATGGAACTGGGCGGCAAATCTCCCCTGATCATTTTTGACGATGCGGATGTGGAAAACGCCGTGTCCGGTGCCATCCTTGGCAACTTCTATTCCTCGGGGCAGGTCTGTTCGAACGGCACGCGGGTGTTTGTACAGAAGGGGATCAGGGACGCCTTCCTGAAACGCCTGTCCGAGCGGCTGGCCAACGCGAACATTGGCGACCCGCAAGACCCCGAAACCTCGTTCGGACCCATGGTCAGCGAACGGCAATTGGGCATTGTCGAAGGCTACATCGCTTCGGGACAGGCGGAAGGTGCGCGGCTGGTCCATGGCGGCAAGCGGGTTGCGCGCGCGGGGTTCTATATCGAACCGACCGTTTTCGCCGATGTCACCGACGACATGACCATCGCGCGTGAAGAGATTTTTGGCCCCGTCATGGCCGTGCTGGATTTCGAGGATGAAGACGAGGCAATGGCGCGGGCCAACGCCACGGATTTCGGCCTTGCCGCAGGTGTGTTCACCCGCGACCTTACCCGCGCGCACCGCGTCGCAGCGGGGTTTCAGGCAGGCACCTGTTTTATCAACTCTTACAATGACGCACCCGTTGAGGCGCCCTTTGGCGGATCGAAACTGTCGGGCGTGGGCCGCGAGAACTCCAGGGCGGCCATC
The DNA here is from genome assembly GCA_964542095.1 of uncultured Rhodobacterales bacterium. Taxonomy (GTDB): domain Bacteria; phylum Pseudomonadota; class Alphaproteobacteria; order Rhodobacterales; family Rhodobacteraceae; genus Tateyamaria. Next base: position 360 of record CAZITF010000460.1, on the reverse strand, counting down.
GACCATTACAGTCAGTTGAAGTCCGTCTATGTGCGCATGGGCGATCTGGAGGCGCCGTTCTGATGGAGGCCGATTTCGTCATTGTCGGTGCTGGCAGTGCCGGGTGCGCTGTGGCCTATCGGCTGGCCGAGGCCGGGCAATCGGTGCTGGTCATCGAACACGGTGGTACGGATGCGGGGCCCTTCATACAGATGCCTGCGGCCCTGTCCTATCCGATGAACATGAGACGCTATGACTGGGGCTACAGCTCAGAACCGGAGCCGCATCTGGGGGGGCGTCGTCTGGTCTGTCCGCGCGGCAAGGTTGTGGGCGGGTCGTCCTCGATCAACGGCATGGTCTATGTGCGCGGCCATGCGATGG
>CAZITF010000459.1:0-2362 GCA_964542095.1 uncultured Rhodobacterales bacterium | reverse complement strand
CCTCAACATCCTGATTAGAAGTCAGGTGCTCTATCCAGTTGAGCTACGGGACCGCGCTGAGCCGTTCATGCCGCAGGTGTCGCCACGGGGCAAGAGGCTCAAAGCGTACGCGTCATGAAAACACTGAGCGGATCTTTGACATAGCTGCCAAATGGCGGGCAGTCGGCGAAGCCGTGCGCCGAATAAAGCGCGCGGGCGGGCGCAAACATCTCGGCGCTGCCGGTCTCAAGGCTGACGCGGGCCATGCCCCGGGCGCGGGCCTCTTCCAACAGGGCGGCAAGGATCGCCCGGCCCACACCGCGCCCGCGCGCCTCGGTGAGGGTGTGCATGGATTTCAACTCGCCATGACCGGGGCCGACCTGCGCCAATGCTCCCACCCCCAGAACGGAATCGCCCTCGCGCGCGGCAAACAGAACCGCGCTGCGTTCAAACAGCGCGCCTGGGTCCAGCACATGACAGCTTTCTTCGGGGGAATCGGCGCGCATCACCTCGAAATGACGCATCAGCAGCGCCCGCACATCCGCAGAGTCGGGCGTGTCGCGGACGACCTTCAGTGCGTCCATGCCCCGCGCCGTCCGGTGGCAAAATTCTCGCCATAGCCGCCTGGGCGGATATTGGGGCGGCGCTTGTTGGGCTCCTGCAACACGGCATCGATGCCATGATGGGCGGCATATTCCTGCGCGGCCTTCTTGGTATCGAAACTGATGCGCACCTGCGCCTGCGTGTCATCCGACGATGTCCAGCCCATCAATGGATCCACCGACCGGGCAGAGGCTGGCGCGAATTCCAGCACCCAATGCTTGGTCTTGGCCGTGCCGGACGACATGGCAGTCTTGGCGGGCTGAAAGATGCGTGCGCGCATGGGGAAACGCTCCAAAAAATGGTGTCAGGCCCTTATGGCAAGCTGCTGCGGTTTTGCCAAGCGGACATGATGTTCTCAGCCCCGCTGCACCACCCGGACTTGCATATTTGGCCCACACCTATTTCACTGCCTTCAAAAAACAGGGCGCATCGCGCCCTATTTGGTCACATGCACGACCTTGTCGGCATCCTGCAACATCTGTTCTATCGAATCGGGTACGCACAGGCCCTCGGCCACCTGGCCGTCCATATCGTGTTCCAACGCGGCCACGGCTTCCAGCCTCCCAATGATGTGATCCAGCATGTCAAAGGGCACCACGACGACCCCGTCCTTGTCAGCCACGATCATGTCGCCGGTGTGGACGTTCTGGCCGCCAATCTGCACCGGCAGACCGATCTTGCCCGGTCCCGTGGAATAGGGCGATCCGGGATTCAAGCCGGTACACCAGCACGGCAGGCCAACGGCGCGAATACCATCCAGATCGCGCATCGGCCCATCGGTGACAAAGCCCGCAGCGCCGCAGTTCTTCATCATGCCCGACACACGATCGCCCGCCGCCGCACAGCCCTGAAAACCTGCAAAACCATTCACCACGATGTCGCCCGCCTGAATGAACTTGAGCGCGCCCAACAGCGCCAGAATATCGCTGGGACGGTTGTCCACGGTCAGCGCGGGGCCAGCCACCTGCAGATCCTGTCCAGGAATGGGTATGATCTGTGTCGCCAGCGACCCGGTCCCAAACATGGCATCCACAACGAACCCGGTCGGCACATTCTGAAATGCGGCAATCTGCGCCGCAGAGGGTCGCCGCTGCGGGGGCCGGATGGTCAATGTCTTTGGTTCCTCGATCATACTGTACCCTCCGCTTGCTCTGCTCACGCTAGCCGCGACCTGTTGCAAAGAAAAGCACGAGGGCGGCGCGGCGCGCCGGGCATCCTGTCAATTCCTGACAGCAGACCGCCCTACCCCCTTGCACGCACGCCCAATCAGACCAAGTTAACGCCATGCCCCATGTCCACACCGACTCCACCGACACCTTCCTTGCCAACCCGGCCGAAGATGTCCGCACCCGCCTCAAGCTCGAAGGCGGCAAGCGCCTGCGCATGAACACCGAATTCCAGCCCGCCGGCGACCAACCGACGGCCATCAGGGAACTGAGCGCGGGCGTCATGGCGGGCGAGCGCGACCAGGTTCTGCTGGGGGCCACCGGCACGGGCAAGACCTACACCATGGCCAAGGTGATCGAACAAACCCAGCGCCCCGCCATCATCCTTGCACCCAACAAGACGCTGGCCGCCCAGCTTTACGGCGAATTCAAGGGGTTCTTTCCCGACAACGCCGTCGAATATTTCGTCAGTTTCTATGACTACTACCAGCCCGAGGCCTACGTGGCGCGCTCCGACACCTACATAGAAAAAGAAAGCCAGATCAACGAACAGATCGACCGCATGCGCCATTCGGCGACGCGGGCGCTCTTGGAACGGGACGACGTGATCATCG
>CAZITF010000458.1:0-2374 GCA_964542095.1 uncultured Rhodobacterales bacterium | reverse complement strand
TAAACTCACCTTTTCAGAGATCGTTATGTGAGCGGTCATGCCTTGGGGATATCGAAGCCCGGCGCGGCCAGTTCGAACCCTTCGAACTGGAACCCGGGCGAGACCGTGCAACTGACCAGCGTGTAATCGCCCGTGCTGCGCGCCGCCTGCCAGTGGTTTTCGGGGACGATGATCTGCGGTGCGCCCGCGTTCAGAACCGGGGTCAGCAGGTGATCGACCGCCGGTCCGGCCTCGTCCGGCGACAGCGACAGAACCAACGGATCGCCTGCGTGAAACAGCCAGATTTCCGTGGCATCGACCCGGTGCCAGTGGCTTGCCTCGCCGCGCGCCAGCAGGAAATAGATGCAGGTCCCACTCGGGCGCCCCTCATTCTCAGCTGCCCATGTCTGGCGGTAATGGCCACCTTCGGGATGGGGCGAAAGGCGAAGCTGTGCAATGATCTCTTGTGCGGTCATGACCGCAGGCTAGGGTGGGACGACATGCAGGACAAGGCCATGAACATCGTGATCGTGGGCGGCGGTATCATCGGCGCCGCACTCGCCCATAAGCTGACGCGCGCCGGTGCGGATGTCACCGTGTTCGAGGCCGGGGCAGGGGCCACATCCGCCTCTTTCGGCTGGGTCAATGCCAGCTTTTTCCTCAATCCCGATCATTTTGCCCTGCGCGCCGAGGGATTGGCCGCATGGCGACGGCTTGGCGGGCATGTGGAATGGACGGGGTGTCTGTGCTGGGACGACACGGATGCATCGCTTGAGGCACAGCGAGATCAACTCGAAGGGTTGGGCTATGCCGTCGACGACGTGACCCCGCGCCGGTGGGCCACGCTTGAACCCGCCATTGCGGCACCGCCTCGTGCTCTGCGCTTCGCACAGGAAGGGGTTGCGGCACCCTTACAGGCGGTTACCGGTCTGATGACAGGGGTGCGCCGTGTATCGGGCGTCAGGGTGCTGGGCCTCACGCAGACCGGAGAGCGGATCACCGGGATTGACACCAGCCACGGCCCAGTGGCCGCAGACCGCGTCATCGTGGCGGCCGGCACGGGCAGCCCCGCTTTGCTGGCCCCCGTGGGCGTCGCCCTGCCCATGCTGCGCCGTCCGGGCCTGATGCTGCGCACGGCCCCGGTGCCCCGCGTGATGCGCCACGTCCTCGTGGCGCCGGGTCAGGAACTGCGTCAGGACGGGCAGGGCCACATCTGGGCGCCGACCTCGCCCCATCACCAAAGCGATGATGCCAGCGACGTCACCGAGCGGCCCGACCTGCTGGCGGATGCCGCGCTTGCGCGGGTGCAGGCGCTGGTGCCGGGGCAACGGCTGGTCTGGGAACAGGTGATGCTGGCCGACCGCCCGGTGCCGCAGGACGGGTTGCCCGTCATCGGGGCCTGCGGGCCAAAGGGGCTGTTCGTCGCCGTCATGCATTCGGGCATCACGCTGGCGGCGATCACGGCTGAAATACTTGCCCCACAGGTGCTGGACCAAAACCCTGGCAACGCGCGGGCCGCTTTGGCGGCCCCCTTTACCCCGGACAGATTTCAAAGCGGGTGATCGAAGAAGCGCAGGTAAGGTTCAAACTCCGGCCGGGGCTCATAGAACGGCGCGCAGGGCTTGAACCCGAGGCGTTCGTACAGGGCGATGGCCTCGCTCAGGCGGACCATCGTGTCCAGCACCATGCGCGAGTACCCGTCCACCCGCGCGCGTGCCATGCACGCCTGCACCAATGCGCGCCCCGCACCCTTGCCGCGCGCGTCAGGATCGACAAAGACACGTTTGATCTCGGTCACGCCAGGGGTCGTTAGCGGGTAATACATCGCGCAGCCGACCACTTCGTCATCCAGGCTCGCCAACACAATGTCACCCTTGGGCCGCGCATGGATGCGGGGCAGGTCCGCGATCAGCTTGATATAGCTTTCCCTGTCGTAATAGGCATCGACGATGGGCGGCATTCCGCCCGACCGCGCCACCAGAAGATCGCGATAGGCCCAGCACAGGCGCGCGACGACGTCGGCGTCCTGCGACTTTGCGGGGCGGGTCTTGGGGCCGCTCCTCACTTCAGAATGCTGCGCCCCGCATACTCGGCGCTTTCGCCCAGCATTTCCTCGATCCGGATCAGCTGGTTGTACTTGGCCAGCCGGTCCGAGCGTGACAGCGAGCCGGTCTTGATCTGACCGCAGTTCGTGGCAACGGCAAGGTCGGCGATGGTGGCGTCTTCGGTCTCGCCCGAACGGTGGCTCATCACGTTGGTAAAACGGGCGCGATGCGCCATGTCGACCGCTTTAAGAGTTTCCGTCAACGTCCCGATCTGGTTGACTTTTACGAGCATCGAGTTGGCGCAGCCTTTCTCGATACCCATGGCCAGCCGTTCGGGATTGGTGACAAAC
>CAZITF010000457.1:0-2383 GCA_964542095.1 uncultured Rhodobacterales bacterium | reverse complement strand
TGCCTTGTGGTGTGGCCGGTCCGATGTCCACGGCTTCCCATCCAAGGGCGGCGACGGCCTGACGCAGGGGGACCGCAGCGTGGTCGCCGGTCAGGACAATGCGCGTGCCGGGGGCAAGGGCGGGTCTCTTTCGGTTGGCGATGTCGGGGCGCGGCCTGGCAGGGCGCGGGGACGGAAGCCAGATGCCGAAGCGTGCAATGCGAAATTACGCAAAAGTGCCGCGAAACGATGTTTGGAACGTAATTTTCCGTGTGAGCGCCCGCTGTGGATAACTTTATTATCATTTTAAAACAGATCAAACCGAGAGATAATTAATGTAACACTTCACACTCGGTCACCTGTTGATCGGCGTTCGGCGTCGTCGTTTTCGGCCCATGCAGGGTATCATTTCTGCCCTATCGGCTTGACAGGACTGGACGGGATAAGTGCTTGTTGGGGCCAGAAAACCGGGGCGAAGACCCGGGGTGCAATCAGGGAGAGAGAAATGCGCATCAAGAACATGATGGCACTGGCGGTCTGTGTGGCCGCGGCCGCAACGGCCGGGCTGGCCGACGGACATGGGGGCAAGGTCAAGGTCGGGATGATCACCACCCTTTCGGGCGGCGGCGCGGGCCTAGGCATCGACGTGCGCGACGGCTTTTTGCTCGCGACCAAGGGCAGCGACATGATCGAGACCGTGATCGAGGATGACCAGCGCAAGCCCGACATCGCCGTGGGCCTGGCAGACAAGCTGGTCCAGTCCGAAAAGGTCGACGTGCTGACCGGCATCATCTGGTCCAACCTCGCGATGGCCGTGGTGCCCTCGGTGACGGCGCAGGGCAAATTCTACCTCAGCCCCAATGCGGGCCCCTCGGCGCTGGCCGGGCGCGGTTGCAACCCGAATTACTTCAACGTCAGTTGGCAGAACGACGCCTTTTCCGAAGCGGCGGGCGCCTATCTGAGCAATGAGGGCGTGGGTAAAGTGTTCCTGATGGCGCCCAACTATCCTGCCGGGCAGGACATGATGGCTGGCTTCAAACGCTTTTTCAAAGGCGAGGTGACCGATGAGGTCTATACCCAGCTTGGCCAGACCGATTATGCCGCCGAGATCGCGCAAATCCGCGCGAGCGATGCCGATCAGGTCTATTTCTTCCTGCCGGGCGGCATGGGGATATCCTTCATGAAGCAATATGCAGGTTCAGGCGTGGACAAACCCGTTGCGGGCCCGGCGTTCAGCTTTGATCAGGGCATCCTCGGGGCCATCGGCGAGGCGGCATTGGGCGTCAAGAACACCGCGCACTGGTCCAAGGATCTGGATGTGCCGGGCAACGCCGAATTCGTCGCGGCGTTCCAGGCCGAATACGGGCGTCTGCCCTCGCTTTATGCCGCGCAAGGCTATGACACCGGATTGCTGCTGTTGTCAGCAGCGGCCAAGGCCGACGTCAAGGACGCCGATGCCTTCCGCGCGGCTTTGAAAGAGGCCGATTTCCAGTCGGTGCGCGGCGATTTCGCCTTTGCCGACAATAACCACCCGATCCAGACGATCTATATGCGCGAAGTGGTGAAAGAAGGCGATGTGGTCACCAACAAGGTCATCGGTGTGGCCGCTTCCAATCACACGGATGTCTACGGGGCTGACTGCAAGATGTGAGCCATGTGTCCCGGTGCGCGCGCCGGGACGTTTTCCCAAATCTTTTGAGGGGCTTGCCGGGCATTCCATCCCCGGCGGGGCAGGCGCAGATGACCACCCTTTTGCTGATCGAGCAGATATTGAACGGGCTTCAGTCGGGCATCATGCTGTTCCTGATGGCCGCCGGCTTGACGCTCATTTTCGGGGTCATGGGCCTGATCAACCTGGCCCATGGTTCGCTTTACATGATCGGGGCCTTTGCTGCCGCCGCGGTGGCGGGCGCGACCGGGTCATTTGCCCTGGCGCTGGTGGCAAGCCTGGCCGCCGCAGCCGCTGCGGGGGCTATCGTCGAGATCACGGTGATCCGCCGCCTTTATGACCGTGACCATCTCGATCAGGTGCTGGCCACCTTTGCGCTGATCCTGATCTTTTCCGAAGGGACACGCTGGCTGTTTGGATCGTTCCCGCTGTATCTCGATGTGCCTGCCGCCTTTGCCGGGCCCGTCACACTGCCGGGCGGCATTCAGTACCCGGCCTATCGCCTGCTGATCATCGCCGTGGGGCTGGCCGTTGCAGTTGGCCTGTTCCTGCTGATCGCGCGCACCCGCATCGGCATCCAGATCCGCGCCGGGGAAAGCGATCGCGAGATGATCGGGGCCCTGGGCGTGGACATCTCGCGGCTTTACACCATTGTCTTTGCCCTCGGCGCGGCCCTTGCGGGTCTTGCCGGGGCGTTGGTGGGCGCGATCCAGTCGGTGCAGGTCGGCATGGGCG
>CAZITF010000456.1:0-2385 GCA_964542095.1 uncultured Rhodobacterales bacterium | reverse complement strand
TCGGAAAAGGACGCGGCATACCCGTCTTCGGTGAAAGCGGGCGCGGCGGCGATGGTGACCAGACCGGCGATGCGGTCCGGGTACGCGCGGGCAAAAAGCAGCGCCTGCCAGCCCCCCATCGAACTGCCCACGACGATCAGTGCGCCACTGGTAAGTTTTGTTAACGCCTCGGTCGTATCCTGTGCCCAATCGCCGATGCAGCCCTCTTCGAATGTACCCGAGCTTTCGCCATGCCCGGAATAGTCGAACCGCAGGAACGCGCGGCCCTGCGCGGCGCACCACGCCTCCAGATGGATTGCCTTGGTGCCTTCCATGTCGGATTTGAGACCGCCCAGGAACACGACCGTCGGCCCCTGCCCCGGTGTGAGGTGATAGGCCAACCGCCGGCCTTGCGCTGTTTCCAGATATGCAGGCGCTGCCATGCTTGCTCCCTCCCCTTGGTGTTGCGGCGATCATGCGCAGGGTGGCGGGCACTGTCCATCCTGACGCCGGGGGATGTAGGGTGCCGGGTCCCAAACCCTCGCCGCGCAGCGGACACTCTTGACTGGCGCGGCGTTGCCCCTTGGCCCACGCTCATGACGCATTGGAACATCACCGCCTATTGTCTTTGCCCGCATATCCTGCGCGCCAAAGTGATGCCTGTCGTCTGACACCCTCCCGCCCGCGTCCCGGCGGGCGACCCATGACAGCTCCTGTGACGCGAACACAGAAGAACGAGCATGATACCATCCACCCGTCCTGTGCAGGACAGCGACCTGCCCCAATTGGCCGAGATGATTGCGTCCCTGGCCACCTTTCACGACGACCTCCCCGGTGTCGCCCCCCGACAGCTGGCCCGCGATGTCCTTGGACCTTGCCCCTGGTTCACGGTCATCGTGGCCGAAGGCGCGCGCGGAATGTTGCAGGGATATGCCGCTCTCATGTCAGTGGGACAGCTGCAATTCGGTGCGCGCGCCCTGGACATGCACCACCTGTTCGTGGTGCCGAAGGCGCGTGGCACGGGCGTAGGCACCAGGCTGGTCGATGCCGCCATAGCCTGCGCAAGGAACAAAAGATGCGCGTATGTCTCGGTCGGCACTCATCCGGACAACCGCGCCGCCGGGGTTTTTTACGAATCGCGCGGCTTCAATCGACGCGACGGATTCGGCCATCGGTTCTCGATGACCCTGACGTCGTCTCAGCCGCCGACATAGGTGCCCTTGGCGGGGCGGTAGAACGTCTTTTGATTGTGCAGCTTGCCCAGCAATTCGTGGATCTGGCGCACGCTCTCGTCGGACTTGCCCGCCTTCAGGTTGGCCTGGGTCCGGGCCAGTTCGGTGCGCCGCAGCGCGTCCTCGATCAGGTCGAGGTCGGAGACGGACAATTCGAAAGTCGTGTTATATTTGGGCACTGCGCGTTCCTCTTGCGATCAGAATTTTCCGATGGTGAACTGCCTTGCAAAATAGGCTTTGCCGCGCAGAGGTCCACCCCAAAACGTCGCAAATCGCGCCTCAAGAGTCGCTTTTTCGGTGCGCGATTGCATGCCGTCACATGGGGCACCAGCGCAGCACCGGGCGCATTTCCGGCCGGCACAGGCGCACAGATGCTTGACGACGCGCGCGGCCCCTGCCAAACGCGCCTCACACATAACCCGCAACCGGGCGTTCCGTGGGCGCCAAACTGACGAGGAGTGCCGATATGGCCCAAATCTCCCTGACTTTCCCCGATGGCAATGCGCGACGGTTCGAGGCCGGCATCACCGCCGCCGAAGTGGCCGAAAGCATCTCGAAATCCCTGTCCAAGAAAGCGATCAGCGCGACCGTCAACGGCCAGCACTGGGATCTGGCATGGCCGATCGAAGGCGACGCCCGGATTGCCATCCACACCATGGCCGACGAGGAACAGGCCAACGAACTGGTGCGCCATGACCTCGCGCACATCATGGCCCGCGCAGTGCAGGAAATCTGGCCCGAGACCCAGGTCACCATCGGCCCCGTCATCAAGGACGGCTGGTACTACGACTTTGACCGGGCCGAACCCTTCACTCCCGAAGACCTCGGCGTCATCGAGAAAAAGATGCGCGAGATCATCAACAAGCGCGATCCGGTCCGTACCGAAGTGTGGGACCGCGACGTGGCGATCAAATATTACGAGGACCGGGGCGAGCCCTACAAGGTCGAACTGATCAACGCCATTCCGGGCGATGAACCGCTGCGCATGTACTGGCACGGCGACTGGCAGGACCTGTGCCGCGGCCCGCACCTGCAACACACCGGCCAGGTGCCGGGCGATGCGTTCAAGCTGATGTCGATTGCCGGGGCCTACTGGCGCGGTGACAGTGACCGCGCCATGCTGCAACGCATCTACGGCGTCGCCTTCACCGGCAAGGAAAAGCTGCGCGCGCAT
>CAZITF010000455.1:445-2387 GCA_964542095.1 uncultured Rhodobacterales bacterium | reverse complement strand
AGCAATGAGTCAGAGCCAATCAATCAGCGCAAGACCTTGATGGGTATGAGTCCTATGCGTCGCGGTCCACACGGGCCTGATAGCAGTTGTTGCGCGCGGAGCGAACGTGGATATAGGCAACGTCCGGATTGGCGAACATGGCCTCCAAACGGGCCTCCAGCTCGGGGGTCGGGCTGACCACGCCGGTGCCATAGATGATGCGATCGTCCAGCCCATAGCCCTTGATCAGGTAATCGGGCGAGGTGGTCAGAACCTCGGGCAACTCACCGCCCCCGCCGCGCGGGCAGTCCGCGGCACACAGGAAAATCGGCCCGACCTCGGCATAAGGATGCGTGCCGGCAAAGGGTTTGTGGGCCAGCACCAGCATTTCGGCCCCTTGCGGAATGTCGCGCAGGCAGTGACGACAGGGGTTGCCAGCCCCATCGCTGATCTTGCGCTCGGGCGGGTTGCCAAAGGCATCCGGACCGCCTCCACGATAGGCGGTGGCAACGTCGGTGGGCAGGGCTGTGAAGATGGGCATGGTCTCTCTCCTTTTCACCCCCCGCATAACCGCATCGCCCGCAAACACGCGACCCGAATGATGCGCAACCGTCCCCCTTCTCTGTTTTGAGAAAATCCCGGGGGCGCCGCAGGCGCGGGGCAGAGCCCCTCTACCACTTCAAATGAGAACAAAACGGGAATATAGTGGCCTCCTGCCACAACCGAATCTGCCACACCCATGTTCGTAGAACTGTCCGCCACCTCCAATTTCACCTTCCTCACCGGGGCCTCCCACCCCGAGGAATACATGGCGCGCGCAGCCCTTCTGGGGATGGAGGCGCTGGCCATTGCCGATGACAATTCGGTGGCGGGCATCGTGCGGGCGCATACCGAAGGCAAGGCCATCGCGCGCAGCGTGCGCGAGCGGCAGGAGTTCGACACCATCACCGGCCTCATTGGCCCGCCCAGACCCGATCACATCGCCGTACCCCCGTCTGCGCCCCTCACCACGGTGCCGCGCCTCATTCCTGCCGCTCGCCTCGTCTTCACCGATGCCGTGCCCATCACCGTGCTGCCGCAGGACCGCGCAGGCTGGGGCGCGCTCTGCCGGATCATCTCGCGCGGGCGGCTCAGGGCGCGAAAGGGGCACTGCGACATCCAGCTGAGCGATCTCGAGGCGTTTCCCGACAGTCTCCACCTGCTGCTCTGGCCACAGGCGCAGAGGGTGCAGGGCGGCGCGGGCGATTGGGTGCAAACCGCGAAACGGCTGACGCGCCGCTTTGGCGGGAAAATGCATGTACTGATGACCCCGCGCTATGACGGGCGGGACACGGCGCGGTTCGATCGGATCGCCGATCAGGCGCGCGACCTCGGCCTGCCCACGCTGGCTTCGGCCGCGCCGCGCATGCACTACGGCGCGCGCCGCAAGCTGGCCGATGTGGTCACCGCCGTGCGCCTGAAAACCCGCGTCGACCAACTGGGCCGCAACGCGCTCGCCAATGGCGAGGGGCGGATGCGCAGCGAAGCCGACATGCGCCACCTCTTTGCCGGGCACGAGGGCGCGGTGGACCGCACCGGGCAACTGGCCCGAACCCTGACCTTCTCGCTCGACCAGCTGCGCTATGAATACCCTTCCGAAATCACCGACAACGAAACCCCCGGCCAGCGGCTGGAACGGCTGGCCTATGAGGGGCTGAAATGGCGCTATCCCGCGGGTGCGCCGGACAAGGCGCAGACCCTGCTGCGCCACGAACTGACCCTGATCGGCAAGCTGAAATACGAACCCTACTTCCTCACAGTGCGCGACATCGTCCACTTTGCCCGCTCGCGGAACATCCTGTGCCAGGGGCGTGGGTCGGCGGCCAATTCGGTGGTCTGCTACTGCCTTGGCGTCACGTCCGTTTCCCCCGAAATGGGCACCATGGTCTTCGAACGCTTCGTCAGTGAGGCGCGCGACGAGCCC
>CAZITF010000455.1:0-435 GCA_964542095.1 uncultured Rhodobacterales bacterium | reverse complement strand
TATCGACGTCGATTTCGAACACGAACGGCGCGAGGAAGTGATCCAGCACATCTATGAAACCTATGGCCGCCACCGCGCGGGCCTGTGCGCCACGGTCGTCCACTATCGGGGCAAACGCGCCATCCGCGAGGTGGGTCGGGCGATGGGTCTGAGCGAAGACACGATTTCGGCGCTGTCCTCGCAACTCTGGGGCTTTTTCTCGACCAAGGGGCTGGAGGCGCGCGGATGGCCGAAATCGGCCTCGATTTCCGTGACAAACGCCTGCGCCAGACCATCGAACTGGTCTACGAGATCAACGGCTTTCCCCGCCATCTGAGCCAACACGTGGGCGGCTTCATCATCACCGAAGGGCGGCTGGACGAACTGGTGCCGATCGAAAACGCCACGATGGAGGACCGCACGGTCATCTGCTGGGACAAGGACGATATCGACACG
>CAZITF010000454.1:0-2397 GCA_964542095.1 uncultured Rhodobacterales bacterium | reverse complement strand
CAGGGGGATGCGGATGCTTTCGACAAATTCGTCCTGTTTGCGATCCTGTTTGCCGTAGTCGATGAAAAACGCCTCGAGCGGCAGGCTGCGCACTCCGTTCACAGAGCGCAGGTGCAGCGTCGCCCCGAGGGCGATCAGAGCGGGCGAGCCGTCGCCGATGGGCGAGCCGTTCGCGATATTGCCCCCGATGGTCGCGGCATTGCGCACCTGCACCGAGCCGTAGCGACGGATCAGTTCGGCAAAACCGGGATAGTGCGGCGCGATGGCGCCGTGCAGGTCGCTGAGCGTCGTTGTGGCCCCGATGCGGATTTCGGAGTCGCTGACGGAGACGCCCGACAGCGCGGGGATACGGTTGAGGAAGGCGACAGGGCCAAGATCGCGGAACCCCTTGGTGATCCAGAGGCCGACATCGGTGGCCCCTGCGATCAGGGTGCCACCGGGGTTCTGATCCAGCCATGTGGCGAGGGCATCGGGCGTGGTCGGGGGCTCTGCCCCCCGCTCCTGCGGAGCGTCCCCCGCAGTATTTCTGGCCAAAAGAAGGGGGGTGTCGCGCATGTGATCCGGGATCGGCGCGGTTTGTGCCTCCCGGGCTGCGCGGATGATCGGGGCGTATCCGGTGCAGCGGCACAGGTTGCCTGCCAGTTGCGTATCGTGGTCCGTCGCGCCGTTCAGGTGCGCCGTCGCCATCGTGGTGATGAAGCCCGGAGTGCAAAAGCCGCATTGGCTGCCGTGGTGTTTGATCATCGCCTTCTGGACCGGATGCAGCGTGCCGTCGGGTGCGGCCACCCCTTCGACAGTGCGGACCGCCTTGCCCTCGAGTTGCGGCAGGAACAGGATGCAGGCGTTGAGCGCATGTGCTCCGCTGTCATCCGTCACGATGACCGAACAGGCGCCGCAATCGCCCTCGTTGCAGCCTTCCTTGGTGCCTGTGAGGTGCTGATCCTCGCGCAGCCAGTCCAGCAGGGTTGTGGTGGGGGAGGTGTCCGCAGTGACCTGTCTTCCGTTCAGAAGAAATGTCGTGTGCATGTCTGTAGCCTGCCGCGGTACCTTGAACCCTGTTACGTGGCGCAGCCTCGATGCGGCGTAGAGGCGATGCGCGGGCGTATCTGCATCAAGGCTATGCGCGGCGGCCCTGTCTTGGCAAGGGCGATTGCATCCGGGGTGCGCTGCGCCGATTTGGTGTGCATAACTTTGCGGCACCACTGGATATGGGGGCAGGCTGGCCCTAGTCTGCATCTCATGACAGATGCCCCCCGATTCATTCACCTGCGCACCCATTCCGAATATTCGCTGCTGGAAGGGGCGATGCGCCTGAAAAAGCTGCCCGATCTGGTGCGCGCCGCGGGCATGCCCGCCATCGCCCTGACCGACACCAACAACATGTTCGCGGCCCTCGAATTCTCGGTCGGGATGGCCGGTGCGGGTGTGCAGCCGATCATCGGCTGTCAGGTCGATCTGCAATATGTCACGCCGCGCCCCGGCGAGCGGCCCCGCCCGCCTGCGCCGGTCGTGCTGCTGGCCCAGAGCGAGACAGGCTATGAAAACCTGATGAAGCTGAACTCGTGCCTTTACCTGCGGGACGGGTCGGAGTTGCCCTTTGTCACGGTGGAGGAACTGGCCGGGCATTCCTCGGATGTGATTTGCCTGACAGGGGGGCCGGAGGGGGCCGTGGGCTTGCTGCTTCAGACCGGTCAGCGCCCGGCGGCAGAGGCGCTGACGGAGCGGCTGGCCGAGGTTTTCGGGGATCGCCTGTATGTCGAGTTGCAGCGCCATCCCGGTGAGGGCGGTGCGCCGGAAAACGAGCGGCTGACCGAGCGGGGGTTTGTCGAAATGGCCTATGCGATGGGCCTGCCCTTGGTGGCGACGAACGATGTCTATTTTCCCAAGCCCGACATGTATGAAAGCCACGACGCGCTGATCTGCATTGCCGATGGCGCCTATGTCGACCAGCAGGAACCGCGCCGCCGCCTGACGCCGCAGCACTATTTCAAATCACAGGCCGAGATGGTCACGCTGTTTGCGGACCTGCCCGAGGCGATTGAAAACACGGTGGAAATCGCGCGGCGCTGCGCGTTCATGGCCTGTCGGCGCGACCCGATTCTGCCCAAATTCGCAGATGATGAGGTGGAAGAGTTGCGCAAGCAGGCCAATGCGGGCCTGGTCGAACGGCTCAAGGTCATTCCCCATGCCGCCAGCGTCGAAGAGTACCAGAAGCGCCTCGATTTCGAACTGGACATTATCGAGGGCATGGGCTTTCCGGGGTATTTCCTGATCGTTGCCGACTTTATCAAATGGGCCAAGGACGAACATATCCCGGTGGGTCCGGGCCGTGGGTCCGGCGCGGGCTCGCTTGTGGCCTACGCGCTGACCATCACCGACCTTGACCCGCTGCGTTAT
>CAZITF010000453.1:0-2397 GCA_964542095.1 uncultured Rhodobacterales bacterium | reverse complement strand
GGTCTACGGGCACACCGATGCCGTCGGCTCGGCAGCCTATAACAAGCAACTGGGGCTCGCCCGCGCCCGCGCGGTCGTCGGTTTCCTGGCGACTCAGGGCATCAGCCGCTCGCGGCTCGAGGCGGTGGCGTCCTTTGGCGAAACCCAGCCCCTGATCGTCACCCAGGGTCGGGAACGTCGCAACCGGCGCACGGTCACCGAAGTGTCGGGTTTCGTGAAATCCAACCCCACAGTTCTGGATGGCAAATACGCGCAGATCATCTATCGCGACTACATTCAGTCGGCCCAGCCGCCCAGCCAACTTTCGGGCATCACCGGCGCCGATCTGCGCACTGAACAGTAAGAAAACCACCCGGAATTACCGGCTTTGGCGCGCAGACAATCCCTGTCTGCGCGCCTTATCGTTCCAAGAAACCCAACAATTGGAGTTTTTTAGCCCAAATCTCGCCTGAATTGCCTGCGAAAACCGATCCTGAGGATACGTATGTCCAATGGGTATTGGGCGCAGGAACCGCAGTCAGCAGGCGCAATTGCGCCCGCGATTTGGCCACGGTTCCCTAATTGAAGGACGAGTGGGCAATGAGCAGTGTAATGCCGCAACCAGAAACCGCACCCATCGTGGCCTGTACAATCAGCCGCGACGTGCAGAATTTCGACTTGCTGATCGAGGACATGGAACAGGCCCTGGGCGAATCCTGGGGTGATCTGGGATTTGCCGAAGCGCTCGCCTTTTTCAACCAGCCCGAAGCCGAAGCGTTGGAGTTCGTGGCGCTCGCGCTGGACGACGCGGACGAGGACAATCTTGTCCTGATGGGCGAAATCATCACCCAGGCCAAGGAACGCGACATCAAGGTGATCCTGATTGCCGAAGACGTCACACCCGCCTCACTGCACCAGTTGCTGCGGCGCGGGGCGGACGAATTTGTCCCCTACCCGCTGCCCGAAGGCGAATTGCTGTCCGCAATCGAGCGTTTGCGCACCAGCGGCAAACCGCAACCGGCCGATACCGAACGCACCGCGCAACTCAAGACCGGCGCGAACAAGGAAGGTGCCGTCTTTGTCACCCACGGCGTGGCCGGCGGGACGGGCGCGACCACGCTGGCCGTCAATCTGGCCTGGGAACTGGCCCTGCTCAATCCCGGCGAGACACCGAACGTATGCCTGCTGGACTTTGATTTGCAATTCGGCTCGGCCTCGACCTTTCTCGACCTGCCCCGCCGCGAGGCCGTGTTCGAGATGCTGTCCGACACCGAGGCGATGGACGAGGAGATCTTTGGCCAGTCGCTGCTGACCTTCGAGGAAAAGTTGCAGGTGCTGACCGCGCCCGCCGACATGATCCCGCTGGATCTGATCACCCCCGAAGACATCGGGCGCGTGATCGACATGGCGCGCGCGCATTTCGATTACGTGGTGATCGACATGCCTTCAACCCTTGTGCAGTGGACGGAAACCGTCCTGGCCGCCGCCCATCTCTATTTCGTGACGCTCGAACTCGATCTGCGCTCGGCGCAGAACACGCTGCGCTTCAAACGCGCGCTGCAATCCGAGGAACTGCCCATAGAAAAGCTGCGCTATGTGCTGAACCGCGCACCGAAATTCACCGATCTCGGCGGCAAGGCACGGGTCAAGCGCCTGTCCGAAAGCCTTGATATCTCGGTCGAGGTGCAATTGCCCGACGGCGGCAAGCCGATCACCCAGGCCGCGGATCACGGGCTGCCACTGGCCTCATCGGCGACCAAGAATCCGCTGCGCCGCGAGATCGCCAAACTTGCCGCATCCATCCATGAATTGAGCGAGGACCACGTCAAGGCGGCGTGATCCGGTAACCCGGGGGTTATTCAATGTTTTCGAAATACAAAAAAGACACAGCCGCAGCGGCCACCGCACCCGCGGAAAAAGCTGTCGAAGCGCCCAAGGCCTCGACCGCCGCGCCCAAGATCGCGCGCAAGGCCAATGCCAGTGCCGCCACGGTCCTGCCGATGGACAAGGAGCGCAAGAAAAAAGAGCGGATGGGCGAGATCAAACTCGAACTGCACCGCGCCCTGCTCGACAACCTGAACCTCTCGGCGCTGGAAACCGCGACCGAAAACGATCTGCGTCAGGAAATCCAGGCGATTGCGTCGGAATTCCTTCAGGAACAGAACATCATCCTGAACCGCGAGGACCGTCAGGTCCTGAACCAGGAACTGTTTGACGAGGTGATGGGCCTCGGTCCGCTCGAAACCCTGCTCAAGGACGAGACAGTCAACGATATTCTGGTCAACGGCCCGCAGCAGATCTTCGTGGAACGCTCGGGCAAGCTGGAACTGACCGACATCACCTTCAAGGACGAACGCCACCTGCTGCGGATCATTGACAAGATCGTGTCCGCCGTGGGTCGTCGCGTGGACGAATCCA
>CAZITF010000452.1:0-2401 GCA_964542095.1 uncultured Rhodobacterales bacterium | reverse complement strand
TGGGCGATACCAATTCCATCGTGTCCTTCGGCTCTGCCGCTCAGGCCGAATTGCAGGAAATCTCCCAGGCGATGCTGGCCGATGTGCGCAACAAGGATGTGGGGCCCGCCGGCGACAGCCTGCGCTCTATCGTCACCACGATCCGGGGGTTTTCGATCTCCGAACTCGACGTGCGCCGTGACCGGTCGTGGTGGGAAAAGCTGCTGGGGCGCGCCGCCCCCTTTGCCAAGTTCACCGCCAGGTTCGAAACGGTGCAGGGTCAGATCGACAAGATCACCGACAACCTGCTGGCCCACGAACACACGCTTTTGAAAGACATCAAGTCGCTGGATCTGCTCTATGAAAAGACGTTGCAGTTCTACGACGAACTCGCACTCTACATCGCGGCCGGAGAGGAAAAGATCAAGGAACTGGACGAGACGGTGATCCCGGCCAAGGAAAAGGACGTCGAAAAGGCGGCGGAGAAAGACAAGGTCATGGTCGCCCAGGAATTGCGCGACCTGCGCGCGGCGCGCGACGATCTGGAACGCCGGGTGCATGATCTGAAGCTGACGCGCCAGGTGACGATGCAGTCGCTGCCCTCGATCCGTCTGGTGCAGGAAAACGACAAATCGCTGGTCACCAAGATCAACTCGACGCTGGTCAACACAGTGCCGCTCTGGGAAACACAACTGGCCCAGGCCGTCACCATCCAGCGCAGTGCCGAGGCGGCCGCCGCCGTGCGCGACGCCAATGACCTCACCAACGAACTTCTGACCGCGAACGCCGCCAACCTGCGCGACAGCAACAAGATGATCCGCGAGGAAATGGAGCGCGGCGTGTTCGACATCGAAGCGGTCAAGAAGGCCAATGCCGACCTGATCGGCACCATCGAGGACTCCCTGAAAATCGCCGACGAAGGCAAGGCCAAACGCGCCGCCGCCGAAGCCGACCTCAAGAAGATGGAAGCCGATCTGCGCGACACGCTGGCCTCTGCCAAGGCGCGCAAGGACGGGGTCGGCGACAACGCCGGCACCGCCGTGCCCGGCTGATTGACCGGCCATGGGGGCAGCGCGGGCCAGACTCAGGGGTGGGATGTGGGGCAGCCTTGCCGCCTTCGCCCTGCTTGCGGCCTGCGAAACCGTGGCCCCGGTTGCCCCCGCCCTGCCCCCTGAACCGCGACCGGCGGCCCTCGCCCTGCCCGTCCCGGCCCCGGCCGCACCCACGTCCGAACGCAGCGCGGCGCTGCGCCGCTACCTGGCGCAGGTGCAATCCAGCCAGCTGACCTCGGGCCTGCTGCGCCAGGACGGCGGCGGGCCGGACACGCCGTTTTCGGCCGACATGCTGGCGCGCAACTTCGAACGGATCGTGTTCTTCAACGAATACTCGGCGACCGGGGCCTCGCGCGGGGGCACCAGCGATCTGCGGCGCTGGTCCGGCCCGGTCCGTATCGGCGTGGAATTCGGCCCCTCGGTTCCACCCAGCCAGCGGCTGCGCGACCGCGCCGACGTGCGCGCCTATGCCGCCCGGTTGGCACGGGCCACAGGACACCCGGTCTCGACCGCAGGACCGCCCAATTTCCTGGGTCTGTCGGAGGTGCCGGCTGCGGGCGATGTGTTCTTCGTCAGCGAGGACGACCGCGCCGCCACCCTCGACGCGCTGGCCCCGCGCCTGCCGGGCGTGTCCCAGGCCAACCTCGCCGCCCTGCGCAACCTGCCGCAGGACGCCTATTGCGCCGTCGCCGCCTATGCGAGCGGGCCGGACCGCAATACCTACACCGCCGCCGTTGCCGTGATCCGGGCCGAAAACCCCGACCTTCTGCGGCTGTCCTGCATTCACGAGGAACTGGCCCAAGCGCTGGGGCTGGCCAACGACAGCCCCGACGCGCGGCCCTCGATCTTCAACGACGACGACGAATTCGCCCTGCTCACCGATCACGACGAGGCCCTGCTGGGCATGCTCTATGACAAACGCCTCAAGCCGGGAATGTCCCTGGCCGAGGCGCGCCCGATCGTGCGCATGCTCGCCATCGAACGCACCGGTGGTCCGTCGTGAAACGGCGGCGCGACAAGGGACCGCCGTATTACACTCCGCGCCAGCGCGCGGGCAGGTGATGTCGCCGCCAGTGGCCACCTGCGCGGCCATCGCCCGCCTTGATAACCGCGCGCGCCCACAATAGGGTCTGGCCGAAACCATTCCAAGGACGCGCCTCATGGGTATTTTCGACTTCCTCTCCGGTGAATTCATCGACGTCATCCACTGGGTCGACGACACCCGCGACACCATGGTCTGGCGGTTCGAGCGCGAGGGGCACGAGATCAAGTACGGCGCCAAGCTGACGGTGCGCGAAGGGCAGGCGGCGGTGTTCGTCCACGAAGGGCAACTGGCCGATGTCTTCACCCCCGGTCTCTACATGCTCGAG
>CAZITF010000451.1:0-2401 GCA_964542095.1 uncultured Rhodobacterales bacterium | reverse complement strand
GGCGGGATTCGGATGGCCAGCCCCAAACTCTATGCCGGTGCCAAGCTGCGCGAGGCGCTGGCCGATCCGGTCTTTGTCGCAGACATGCCCCCGCTGGCCGACCTGCGCCTTGTTGCCTCGAACGCCCCTGCGCTGGCCCATGCCTTTCTCGACCTGCACCGCGCCTATCGCCAGACGCATGAGAGGCTCGCCTCGCTTGACGAGGCGCTGGGGCGGGAGGATGCGCGCCTGCGCCCCTCACCCTGGGAGGAAGTGCGCGACTTTTTCCATTATTGCGACAATTACATCGACGCGGTTGACCGTGCGGCCGAACATTTTGCCACTGCCAGCGGCGGACACGGCAACATCCGCGTCGCCGCCGTGTCGGCGTTGGCCAATGCCGGCGTCACCGTCAGTTTCGAGGACAGCGACACCTTGCGCCGCTTTGATCCGGTGGCTGGCACTCTCACCATCTCGACCCGCGCGGCCCATCAAAGCCAGACGTTCCAACTGCTGTTGCAAGTTGCACTGGTGCGTCAGAATGCACTGCTTGAGGCGACCCTCGATCTGGCCCGTTTTCATTCGGACGAGGCGCGCGCTATCGCCAAGATCGGGCTGGCCAATTATTTCGCCGGGGCGGCACTGATGCCCTATTCCGATTTCCTTGCCGCAGCACAGGCCACCCGCCACGATCTGGAACAACTCGCCACCGGGTTCGGCGCGTCCATCGAACAGGTCTGCCACCGGCTGTCGACACTGCAACGGCCCGGCGCCAAGGGCATCCCGTTCTTTTTCGTGCGCGTCCATCGAACAGGTCTGCCACCGGCTGTCGACCAAACGCCATTCGGCCACGCGGCTGCAATTTGCCCGGTTCGGCGGTGCCTGCCCACTCTGGAATGTCCACCGCGCGTTCGAACAGCCCGGCCAGTTCCTGCGCCAACTGGCCGAAACGCCGGACGGGGCGCGCTATGTCAGCCTTGCGCGCGATGTATCAAAGGCGGGTGGCAGGTTCGGCGCACCGGTGCGCCGCTATGCCATCGCGCTTGGCTGCGAGGTCCGGCATGCGCCGCAGCTGGTGTTCGCGGACGGGCTGGATGTCAGCCGCGACGCCGCATTCGAGCCCATCGGGATTTCATGCCGCATCTGCGAACGCAAGGAATGCCACCAACGCTCTGTCCCGCCGCTCGAACGACAATTGTCGGTCGATCCCGACACGCGCGGCGTGCTGCCTTACGTGGTCAGCTAGCGCCTTGCGGGTCGCCAACCAGCGGCGCGGGCCTGCGCGGCCGAGCAGAACCAGCGTTCGCCCCTGGCCGTGTTGATCCCGGTCCGTTCATAGAATTCCTGACCGGGCACGTGAAAAATCCGACCATTGTTCGAGATGTTGCCCTTGATCCGGCAGGCCGGATCAAGCGGAATGCGCCCCTTGGCCCGGGTGGCCCGAAACCGGGCGGGAGACTGGACGCGAAAGCCGTGCAGACCCCGGTCGGCCACATAGGCCGCCTTTTCATCCAGATCGTAATCCATCCCATAGCGGCGATAGGCAAAGGCCCAGCCCTGCGACACGATTTCCTGGCCCATGTCGACGCCTGCGACCCGGCAGATGGCCACTGTGCGGCTGTATTTGTCGATGTCGGTTTGACGGCAGGTCGCCTGCCGCCCTTCGAACCGCTCCGCCACCTGTGCGCTGGCCCAACGCCCACAGGCAAAGTCGATCCCGTGTTCAGTGAGGCAGGTCTGGTCCTTTTCCGGTGCATCGATGGCGTGCAGGCGCACGCGCGTCGCGCCCACATCGATTGTGTCCGCATCGATGACGCGCACGGTTCCCGTCACTTCCGCCCATGAAGGCAAGCCGAGGCAGATCAGAACAAGGGCGGAACAAATCCTTAACATCCCGTTAATGTGGGGGGATTGCGTTAACTTATCAAACCCAATCGCGCGGGTTCGTTAACGCTGCGCTGTCTGCCAGTCGGGATGAACCCACGGCACATCGTTGCCGGGTGCCAGCGGGTCGCGTCCGAGGATGTGATCGCTCATTTTTTCGCCGGTCATTATCGTGGGTGCGTTCAAGTTTCCGTTGGTGATGCGCGGAAAGACCGAGCTGTCCACCACCCGCAACGCCGCCACCCCGATGACGCGGCCCTGCGCGTCCACCACGGCGTTTTTGTCATCCGCCCGCCCCATCCGGCAGGTGCCGCAGGGATGATAGGCACTTTCGGCATGTTCGCGGATGACCGCGTCAAGGTCCTCATCGCTTTGATACGCGGAACCGGGCTGGATTTCGTGTTTCACGAAGGGTTCGAAGGCGTCTTGCGCGAAAATCTCGCGCGTCAGGCGGATACAGCGGCGGAAATCTTCCCAATCCTGATCCGTGCTCATGTAGTTGAAGCGGATCACGGGATCGTCTTTCGGATCACCCGAC
>CAZITF010000450.1:0-2405 GCA_964542095.1 uncultured Rhodobacterales bacterium | reverse complement strand
CGGACCCTTGGGCGCCATCATGATGACGTCGACGCCTTCCTTGGGTTCAATCAGGCCGAAATGCACGTTCAGGCCGTGGGCAAAGGCAATCGCGGCCCCCTCGCGGATGTTGTCATGCACGTATTTGCGGTAGGTGTCGGCCTGCAATTCGTCGGGCATGGTGAACATGATCAGGTCGGCCCATGCGGCGGCTTCGGCGATGCCCATGGTTTTCAGGCCTTCGCCTTCGGCCTTGGCGATGGACGGCGAGCCGTCGCGCAGCGCCACGACGACGTTCTTGGCGCCGGAATCGCGCAGGTTCAGCGCGTGGGCGTGGCCCTGTGAGCCGTAGCCGAGGATGGCCACGTTCATGTCCTTGATCAGGTTGATATCGCAATCGCGGTCGTAATACACACGCATGTTCTGTTCCTTCGCAGGTTGATTTCCAGGGCCTTATACGTCCGTTGCATCGGGTGCGCAGCGTTGGTATTTCGGTTTATTTTGCGAAATGAAGGTTGGATCATGCGCGTTTTGTAAGATATGTAAATAAATCATGCTGGATGACATCGACAGACGCATATTGCGCCAATGGCAGGCCGACCCCAGCCTTGCACCCGCCGAACTGGCGCAGCGTGCGCGCGTGAGTGTTGGCCAGTTGGGCCGCCGTCAGGCGCGCTTGCGCGCGGCGGGGGTGGTCAAGGGAGTTGCGGGCGTCATCGACTGGGCGGTGCTGGGCTATGCGGTCGAAGTGTCCTTGCGCGTCACGCTGGACAAGACCCAGGGCAATGCCTTTGACGATTTCATCGTCGAGGCACGGCGCGTGCCCGAAGTCATCGAAATCCAGACCTTTCTGGGCCGTGTCGACGTACGCCTTTCGGTGATTGCGCGGGATATGTCCCATTATCAGCATCTCTATCGCAGCCGCATTCTGACCCTGCCCCATATCGCGGATATCGAGGCGCTGATGCATGTCGCCCGCATCAAGAGCGATCTGGCCTTGCCGCTGTGAGTGGGCTGGATGACACGGATTTCGCGATCCTGCGCCTGCTGGCCGAGGACGCGGGGCAGGGGGCAGGGGCGATCGGGCGCGCCTGCGGCTTGTCCCAGCCCGCCGCGTGGCGGCGCATCAAGCGGTTGCGGGATGCGGGCGTGGTGCGCGGCCAGCGTCTGGTGCTGGACGCCGAGGCGCTGGGGTTTGGTGTGACCGTCTTTCTGGGGGTGAAGCTGGCCACCAAGGGCCGCGTCAGCCTCGAGGATTTCGAACGCGCCGTCAGTGCCATTCCCGAGGTGCAGACGGTCGAGCATGTGCTCGGCCTGTATGACTATCGTCTGCGGGTCGTGGCGCGCGATCTGCCCGATTTCGAGCGGGTGCTGCGCCGCCGCATCATGACCCTGCCCGGCGCGGGCGAGGTCGAGGCCAACGTTCTACTGAGCGAGGAACGCCGACCGGGACCTTTGGCATGAGGGATGACTTGACCCCGCAGGAGCGCGTCTGGGTGCTTTTGTCCGACCTGTTTCTGGACACTGACATCGCACCCATGATCGACGGTCATGCGCGCGCGCTGGCCGCCTCTCCTTACGAGGTGTCGGAATTGGAGCGCATGTTGCGCGATGACGTTTATCCGGTGTGCATCTGGAACCTGCGCAGCGTTACTGGCAACTGGACGGGCTTTGATGCGGACGGGCTGGTCCGAAGCATCCGGGAACACCGAGTGAGCCGTGGCCTGATGCACCGAATGTGCAAGCCCATCCGCGCCCGGAACCTGCGCCGGATGGTCCCGGAATGGGACAGGATCCGCCGACGGGTCATGGCAATCCGCCTGAACGAGGCGAATGCCGGGGGCGGTATACCCAAGTAGACTTTGTGACTGCCCAAACGCGGCTGTATACAGAACGCAATGTGAAAGGGAGAACTCATGCCAGCCTTGCTCGACACCGTGGACCCACAGGGCCTCGAAGAATTTTCGGTCGTCTTCACCGACCGCTCGCTCAACCATATGAGCGCGGCGTTTCAGGGGGTGATGAAGGACATCTCGTCCATGCTGAAGGAGGTCTATGCTGCCGATGCAGTTGTGGTCGTGCCCGGTGGCGGCACGTTCGGCATGGAGGCCGTGGCCCGCCAGTTCGGGCGCGGCGCCGATGTGCTGGTGGTGCGCAACGGCTGGTTTTCCTATCGCTGGTCGCAGATTTTCGAACTGGGCGACCTCGCGGCCTCGACCACTGTGCTGAAGGCCCGCCAGACCGGCAATTCCAGCCCGTCGCCCTTTGCCCCGGCCCCCATCGAAGAGGTGGTGGAGACCATCCGCGCAAAAAAACCCGGTGTGGTCTTTGCCCCGCATGTGGAAACCAGCGCGGGCGTGATCCTGCCTGATGAGTATGTGGCGGCGATGGCGGCGGCGGCGCACGAGGTCGGCGCGCTGATGGTG
>CAZITF010000449.1:0-2421 GCA_964542095.1 uncultured Rhodobacterales bacterium | reverse complement strand
GCGACCTCGTCGCCACTTGCCAGACGGCCGACAGCCTGATCGCCTGCGCCGACATCATTTTGCTGACCAAACCCGATCTTGCGGGCCCCGAAGGCATTGCGCGTGCCAAGGCGATCATCGCTGCCGAAACACCCCGCCCGCTGCCGGTTGTCGAAGTGGCCGAAGGGGTAGTGGACCCGCGCGTGATCCTCGGGCTTGAGGCCGCCGCCGAAGACGACATGGACGCCCGCCCCAGCCATCACGATGGCCACGACGACCACGAACACGACGATTTTGAATCCGTGATCATCGATATTCCGGAAATCACAGACCCCGCCGAACTGGTGGCCCGGATCGAGGCGATGGCCCGGTCGCAGAACATTTTGCGGGTCAAGGGCTATGCCGCCGTCACGGGCAAACCGATGCGCCTACTGGTGCAGGCCGTGGGGGCGCGGGTGCGCCACCAGTACGACCGCCCGTGGGGTCCAAATGAACCCCGCCAGGGTCGTTTGGTCGTGATTGCCGAACATGACGACGTCAACAGCCAAGCCATCCGCGCCGCACTGGTTCAGGTCGCGCAAGCCGCTGAATAGCAAAGGTGCGCCATGCACGTCGTCTTTCGCGAAAGCCACGGGTTGGAAGAGACCGAGACGCCGACCGATCTGGGGCAAACGCCCGCGGACCTTGTGGTGCTGTCGTTTTCGGACAGTGACCTTGGCGCGTTTGGTGCAGGCTGGCATCGCGGCGGTGGCGGGTCGGGCAAATTGCCCACCCTGCGCCTGGCCAATCTGGTGGGGCTCAAGCACCCGTTGTCTGTCGATACCTATGTGGAACAGACGCTGGCCGGGGCCCGCGGCATCCTCATCCGCCTGATCGGCGGCGTGCCCTACTGGTCCTATGGCTTGCAGCAGGTCCATGCGCTGGCGCAGGCCAGGGGGATTGCGCTGGCCGTACTGCCCGCCGACGGGCGGGTCGACACGCGGCTGGACGAAATGTCGACACTGCCGGTCTCGACCCTGCGCCGCCTGTCGCATCTGTGCGATACGGGCGGGGCTGTCGCCGCGCAGGCGGCACTTGCGCAACTGGCGCTGGCCTCGGGGCTTTATGCCGGCCCGGTGGCGGGGGCCAAAGCCCTGCCCATGGTGGGGGCGTGGACGCCCGAGCATGGAGTGACCTGCCCGCTGATCATGACCGAAGATGGCAAACCGCTGGTCCTCGTCACCTTCTACCGCGCCTATCTGGCGGCGGCAGACCTGTCGCCCATCGAGGCCTTGTTTGACGCCCTGCGCGCGCGCGGCTTTGCTGTGTTGGGCCTGTTCGCGCCGTCCCTCAAGGCCCCCGATGCGAGCGCCTGGATGGCGCGCCAGATCGCCCATCTTGGCCCCGTCGCAATCGTCAACGCCACCGCCTTTTCCGGCAAGGGCAGCGCCGGGGCTTCCCCATTGGATGCAGGCAAGGTGCCGGTCTTTCAGGTCGCCCTGTCCACCGCAACGCGCGACATGTGGGCCGGGGCCGAACGCGGCCTGTCGCCCGCCGACCTGGCCATGCACGTGGTACTGCCCGAAGTCGATGGGCGACTGTTCGCGGGTGTGTCGTCGTTCAAGGAACCCCAGCCCCGCGATGAACACCTGCAATTCTCGCGCTACGCGCACAGGGCGGATGTGGCGCGCACCGAAGCGGTTGCGGACAAGGTCAGAGGGTGGAGCGACCTTGCCAGCACTCCGGCGGCAGATCGCCACCTCGCCCTCGTGCTCAGCACCTATCCGGGCAAGGACTGGAACATGGCCCATGCGGTCGGCCTTGACGCACTCGCCTCGGCCGAAGCGATCCTGAACGATCTGGGCGCGGCCGGACATGGTGTGGATACGGCCCCCATGACGCTCGAAACGGCGCTTGGCACCGAAACCATATCCTGGCCGCTCGGCGCATATCGCACCGCGCTGGCCACCCTGCCCCGATCGTTGCAGGATGATCTGGCGACAGCGTGGGGCGACCCCGCAGACGAAGCGCGGGACGGAAATTTCCAATTTCCGGCGACCCGCCGGGGCAATGTCACCATTGCCCTGCAACCCGAACGGGGCACGCCAAAGACGCGGGATGACGACTATCACGACCTGTCACGCACACCCCGCCACGCCTATGTCGCGTTCTACCTCTGGCTTCGGACGCAAACGCAGGTGCTGATCCACATCGGCGCGCATGGCACGCTGGAATGGCTGCCGGGCAAGTCCGTGGCCCTGTCCGATGCCTGCTGGCCCGAGGCGCTGGTGGGGGCGATGCCGGTGATCTACCCCTTTATCGTCAACGATCCGGGCGAGGCGGCGCAGGCCAAACGGCGGATCGGGGCGATGACGCTGGGCCACCTACCCCCGCCGATGAAACACAGCGACACGCCCGACCGGCTCGTGCGGCTCGAAACACTGCTGGACGAGTTTTCCAACG
>CAZITF010000448.1:0-2427 GCA_964542095.1 uncultured Rhodobacterales bacterium | reverse complement strand
CGATTTCGGGGGGCAGAGCGGGGCGATTGTCCAACATGTCCGCCCTATATCCGGGGCGATGGGGCGGGGCAAGCACCGGGGTGTCACCCCGCGTACACCGGGCGTACACCCCCCATGCACCCCCAACGCGCGCATCGCTCAGAACCTGTTAACCCATTGGTGACACTTTGCCCCGACCGCGCAGCAAGGAGCCGAGCCGATGATCCGCAGCAAACGCCAGGCCAACACCGATTTCGAGGCCACCCTGGACCGTCACCAGGACGAGATGCGATCCCATCACATCACCGAGTCCATCCCCCAGTCGTGGAACGGCATGGACAGTTTCGACGGCATCGCCCCGCACAAGACGCGGGTCACGATCCGGCTGGATGCCGACATGGTGCGCTGGTTCCGCAAGCTGGGCCCGAACTATTCCCAGCGCATGAACGACGTGTTGCGGATCTACTGGACGGCGCTGCTGGCAGGCCACGTGAGCGCCTATATCGGCGATGACCCGATGCCGCGCCTTGCCCTTGGCATTTCGGACATGCGCGACCGTCTGGCCGCGCGGCAGGCTGATGACGAATTCTGACAGCAGTGCCTGACACAAGGGGGCCATCAGGAAAACGATGGAGCCCCCCAATGACACTGAAAGAGATTGCCGACCAACTGATTGCGGGTTGCCGCAGTGGCGACACCGCCCCCAACCTTGACGCCCTTTATGCGCCCGATGCGGTGTCGGTCGAACCCGTCGATTTTGGCGATGGCCGCGAGGCAAGGGGGCTGGATGCCATCAAGGGCAAGCACGACTGGTGGGAGTCTGCCTTTGAGGTGCTGGGCGGCGACATTTCCGACCCGATGCCCCATGGCGACGACCGCTTTGCCGTGATCTTTGACCTCAAGACCAAGAACAAGGAGACCGGCGCGGTCGAGCAGATGAAGGAAGTCGGGGTCTATCACGTGGCCGACGGCAAGATCACCCGCGAGGAGTTCTTTTACGCGGCGTGACCTTTAGCGCAAGGAGGCCCGGCGCAGCAGTTCCGCCGCGTCGGGCCGGTCCAGCAGCGTTTCGGTGACATCGAGCCCGGACAGACCCGCGCTGGCGTGTTCGGACAGCAGTTCGGTCACCTCGTCCGGCAGCGCCGGGCGCGTGCGGGTGTCGATCAGCATGGATTCGGCTGCGATCCCTTCGGCATAGATGATCTGGTGGCTGTCAAAGAGCAGTTCGAAATAGTCCACGAACCCGCCATCCTGCACCACCACCGAGTCGCCATTCACGAGATGGCGCGCCTTGACCAGCAGTTCGGAGCGCCCGGCACCCAGCCGGTCCTTGCGCTGGTAGATGAACAGGCGGTGGTCGGGCGAGACGACCAGGTCGCGGTCATTGTTGAGCACGCCTGCGCGGATGCGGATGGGGGCGAAGTCGCCCACGGCGCGCACCGTGCTTTGCCCGATCCAGCGCACCTGTTGCGCGCCGTCGTTGCGGGTCAGCACCCGGTCGCCGACCGCCAGATCCTCGATCGGTTTCTGCGCCCCGGAGGCCAGCGTGATATGGGTGCCGCGGGTGAATCGCGCGCAGGTCATGTGGGCGAATTTCGTCGCCACCTCGTCCCGGTCGGTGCCGACAAGGGCGTAGGGGGTGCGCGCGGCCAGCGGGGCGAGCGGCAGCAGGTAGACATGCGCGATATCGCCGCCTGCATCGGTTTCGACCAGCACGATGGCGTCGGTGATCTGCCCGTCGGGCGACATCAGCGTCAGCGCGCAATCGAGGTGGATGTCGGCCCCGGCCCCCCCCACGTCGCTGTCGGAGCCGATGGTGAGGCGCGCGCCGTCACCGGCGTGCAGGGTTAGCCTGCGGGCCCTGGCCACGCTGCGCAGGGTGTAGACATCATCCAGCATCAGATCATCGAGGCAGGACAGCGGATCGCCCAGATTGGCCCCCTGGCTCACCCGGAAATCCTCGGCCCGGAAGACGGGCAGGTTCTGGGCCGGGCCGGATAGGGGGTCGGGTGTCATCGTCCGTACTGCTTGGTTGTTTGGAGCACTGTAGCTTAGAATTGTGGCGCGCCTTGGTCAACGACACGGTGTTTTGCTGGCGTATCCGTACCGGTGCGGCTACCCATGGGCGCGACAGGAACAGGGGAGATCATCATGGATCTGGGAATTGCAGGCAAACGGGCGGTGGTATGTGCCTCGTCCAAGGGGTTGGGACTGGGCTGTGCGGAGGCGCTGGCGCAGGCGGGGGTGAACCTTGTGATGAACGCGCGCGGTGTCGATGCCCTCGAGGGCGCGGCCGAGGCGATCCGCGCGGCCTACGGGGTCGAGGTGACCACGGTGGCCGCCGATGTGACCACCGCCAACGGGCAGGCGGCGCTGATCGAGGCGGCGGGCGCACCGGACATTCTGATCAACAATGCGGGCGGTCCGCCTCCGGGCATGTGGACGGAC
>CAZITF010000447.1:0-2429 GCA_964542095.1 uncultured Rhodobacterales bacterium | reverse complement strand
CTCGGTCGCGGTGACGGATGTGGGCACCGCGCCGACCGCTTCGAACGCCTTGCCGAGGCCACCTGTCGCGCGCACCCGCATGCCCTTGAAGTCGTCGAGCGTGACGCGCGGCGCGCCGGTGCCGACCAGGTTGTATTGCGGCATCGGCGAGGTCCTCAGCAGTTTGGCGTTCCACTGCGCCATTTCTTCGACCGCGGCCGGGTGTTCATAGACGGCGCGCGCCACGGCGACTTCCTGTTCGAGGTTCTCGACCCCGAGGAAGGGCAGTTCCAGCACCGTGATCACGCGGTTCTTGTCCGGGTGGTAGCCCGCGCAGAACTGGGCCATCTCGAAGGCCCCGATCGAAATCCCGTCGAGGTTTTCGCGATTCTTGGACAGACCGCCGTAGCTGACGTTCATGGTGAATTCGCCATTGGTCTTTTCGCTGACCAGTTCGGCCAGTTTCTCGATGTGCTCGGTAAAGGCCCGGCGTTTGCCCCAGACCGAGACGTTCCATTCGACGGCCGCGGCCTGAAGTGCGAAGGTGGACGAAATCGCGCCGACAACGGCGCCTACAGCAAGTCTGTTCATATATCTTCTCCCTGATTGCGGACCGTACTGCGCCCGCTTGGACGCGAAGCTAGCGTGACGCGGGCGCATTGCCAAGGTGCTTGGCGGCATCGGCTTTTTCAGCGATGGGCCGGCGCCGCGATTTGCAAGCCCGGGGAGCCTCCGGCGGGGATTTTCTTGAAACAGAGAAGTGGGACGCGCGCGCCATTGCGGCGGGACGGCATCGCGGCGTCAGGGTGTGACCACGATGTTGCCCACATGCGCCTTGTCGATGAAGGCCTGCTGCGCCTGTTTCAGCTGCGCCAGCGGGTAGGTCGCGGCCAGCAGCGGCCTGACCTCGCCCCGTTCGATATAGCCCACAAGGGCCGGGAAGATGTCGGGCGGCAGCACGGTCGAGCCGGTGAAGGTCAGATCGCGCAGATAGAGCGTGCGCAGGTCGAGCGGCACGACCGGCCCCGCAATCGCGCCCGAGCAGGTATAGCGCCCGCCCCGCGCCAGCGCGTCGATCACCGTTTCGAAACAGGGCCCGCCGACGATATCGGCGACCACCGTGACGCTGTCGCGCCCGATGGCCTGCTTCAGTGCCGCCTTGAGGTTGTCGGGCGCGCGGGGCAGCAGCGCATCGGCGCCAAGGCTCTGCATCTGCGCATGTTTGGCGGGTGCGGCCAGCCCCACCACGGTCGCGCCGCGCCGTTTGGCCAGTTGCACCAGCGCCGAGCCGACCCCGCCCGAGGCCCCCGTCACCAGCACCGCATCGTCCGCCCCGACGTCCGCGCGCGTCAGCATCCCTTCGGCGGTGGAATAGGAGCAGGCAAAGGTCGCCAGTTCCGCGTCCGTCAGGTCGCTTGTAATCGGGTATACGTTGCGCCGGTCGGCCTTGGTGAACCGGGCGAATCCGCCGTCGCATTCGCTGCCGAAGTACCCTGTGTCATCGCGGTTCATCGGGTCCGCCCAGTCGCGCAGCCAGCAGTCGATCATCACGCGCCGACCGATCAGCGCAGGATCGCCATTGGCACCGACAGCCACGACCTGCCCCACCGCATCCGCGCCCTGAATGCGGGGAAAGGCCAGCGGCGCACCGCCCCAGCTCGGGTCTTCGGCATCGACCTTTTCATAGCCGTCGCCGCTGGTCGCCGCGCGGACCGCCCTGGAATACCAGCCCACCCGCGTGTTGACGTCGGTGTTGTTGAGCCCGCAGGCCCCCACCCGGATCAGCACCTCGTCCGGCCCCGGCACCGGCACCGGCCAGTCCTCATGCAGGTGCAGCGCGTCCATGTCGCCGTGATGGTGCAGGACATAGGCCTGCATGGTATCGGGCAAAGGCATCGGTGAATCCTCTTTGATCCGGGCATGGGGCAGTGGCCCCCGTCTTGGCACAGCTTGCCGCGCAACGTCCAGCGCCGCCCGCCGGTCAATGACCCATCAGGTCGATTGCAAGGGCCGCGCCTGGGGGCCGTTGACAGCCAACGCACCGAAATAACTGCCAAATTTACAAACATGCCCCCGGTTTTTACAAATCCGGTGCCCGGCGTGAAAAACCTTCACAACAAAATCGTTTCAATCCAACCTTTTATTCCTTTCTTTTCAACTTTGCGTATGATCACGCCAAAGGGAGGAGTCAGCACTGCGCGGCACCCGCTGCACCGCGCAGCGATGCTACGCAGATGCGGATCCCGAAAGTTCAGAATGACGACCGGAGGAACACCCATGTCCGATACCAAGACCTATGCCCCCAGTGCCGACACCGTCGCCCGTGCGCATGTGGATGCCGCGAAATACGAGGCGATGTATGCCGCCTCGGTCACCGATCCAGGGGCGTTCTGGGGAGAACACGGCAAGCGGATCGCCTGGAGCAAGCCCTATACGAAGGTCAAGGACGG
>CAZITF010000446.1:0-2443 GCA_964542095.1 uncultured Rhodobacterales bacterium | reverse complement strand
GGCAAGACCCGCATCATCGCCCACGTGCCCTCGCGCGGGCTGATCGGCTATCACGGCGAATTTTTGACCGATACGCGCGGCACTGGCGTGCTGAACCGGGTGTTTCACGAATGGGCGCCGCACAAGGGCCCGATCCCGGGCCGTCGCGCGGGTGTTCTGATCTCGATGGAAAACGGCCAGTCGGTCGCCTTTGCCCTCTGGAACCTCGAAGAGCGCGGGCGCATGTTCATCGGTGCGCAGGCGGACGTCTATACCGGGATGGTCATTGGCGAACACAGCCGCGAAAACGATCTCGAGGTGAACCCGCTCAAGGGCAAGAAACTGACCAACGTGCGCGCCTCGGGCACGGACGAGGCGGTGCGGCTGACCACGCCCATCACCATGTCGCTGGAAGAGGCGATTGCCTATATCGACGATGACGAACTGGTCGAGGTGACGCCGAACGCGATCCGCCTGCGCAAACGGTTCCTTGACCCGCACGAACGCAAGCGCATGGCCAAGGCGTCCTGAGGGGTGATGAACAGATTGTCCAACCTGCGCCGCTTCAGAACGGGCCGCGAAAGACGAACCACGCGCCAAGGGCGATGAACCCGAAGCCCACTGCGTGGTTGATGGTCAGCGCCTCTTTCAGCACCAGCACCGAAAACCCGGCAAAGACGATCAGGGTGATGACTTCCTGCATGGTCTTGAGTTGCGCCGTGGAATACACCTGATGGCCGATCCGGTTGGCAGGCACGGCCAGCATGTATTCGATCAGCGCGATGCACCAGCTGACCAGGATCACCAGCCACAGCGCAGCGGTAGGAAATTTGAGGTGGCCGTACCAGGCAAAAGTCATGAACACGTTGGAGGCGATCAGCATCACGACAGGCAGCACATGGGACGTGCTCATCGCGTTACTCCGACACTTCTACGATCAGCAATTCGCGTTCCGACGCGCCGCGCGCATAGGCCAAAGCCGCCTGGTAAGCAACTGAATGATAGCACTTTTCCGCCGTTTCTACGTCTGGAAATTTCGCCACGACATTGCGCGGGCGGTCCTTGCCCTCAAGCTGCACATAGCGTCCGCCACGGGCAAGAAACACGCCGCCATGTTCGGCGATGGCCACGCCCGCGCCCTTGGCGTATTTCGCATAAGCCTCCTCGTCCGTCACTGTAACATGCGCGATCCAGAGTGCTGGCATCCTATCCTCCCAAAACGGCTTTGGCCGCCGCGATGGCCGCGTCGGCGTTGCTGATGTCCCTGGCCCCGCCCTGGGCGAGATCCGGGCGGCCACCGCCGCCCTTGCCACCCAGTTCCGCCACCGCCGCCTTGACCAGATCGACGGCGCTCACCGTGGCGGTCTTGTCTTCGGTCACCCCGGCGGCCACTGCAACCTTGCCATCGCTGTCCGCGATCAACAGGATGGCACCGCTGCCAAGGCGGGATTTGTGCTCATCGATCAGAGACGGCAGATCCTTGCCGGTCACACCGTTCAGCACCTGCGCCAGAAAGACGGTGCCGTTCACCTGCTCGGCCTCCGGGGTCGCCTGCCCTCCGCCCGACATCGCCAGTTCGCGGCGCAGTTGCGCCACTTCACCCGCCAGCGCCTTGCGCTCTTCCAAGAGGGCCTTGATGCGGGCGGGAACGTCCTGTGCCTGCGCCTTGAGTTCGACGGCCGCAGCACACAATACGGCGTCCTGCCCGCGCAGATAATCCATCGCCGCCTGACCTGTCAGCGCCTCGATGCGCCGCACACCCGCGCTGGATGCGCTGTCGCCAAGCACTACAAAAGCGCCGATGTCGCCGGTCTGGCGCACATGGGTGCCGCCACACAGCTCCAGGGAATAGGTGTCACCAGCGTTGCCCTTGCCCGATCCGGCCCGAGTTCCCATGAACACGACACGCACCTCATCGCCGTATTTCTCGCCAAACAGCGCCTGCGCCCCAAGGGCACGCGCGTCGTCCGGCGTCATGATCCGGGTATCAACCACCGCGTTCTGGCGGATATAACGGTTCACCTCGGCTTCGATGCGGGCCAGATCCTTGGCGCTGACGGCGGCGCCATGCGAAAAGTCAAAGCGTAAGCGATCCGGCGCATTGAGCGAGCCGCGTTGTGCGACGTGATCGCCCAGGGCCTCGCGCAGCGCCTCGTGCAGAAGATGCGTCGCCGAATGGTTGGCGCGGATTGCGGTACGGCGTGCATGATCCACTTCAAGAACGGCGGCTTCTCCCTTGACAATGCTGCCCTTTATGACCTTCCCGATATGGATGAACACATCTGCCGTCTTGCGCGTATCGGTGACTTTGACCTCACCGGTTTCGGTGCGGATAACACCTGTATCGCCGACCTGCCCGCCGCTTTCGGCATAAAATGGGGTTTGGTTCAAAGCAATCTGAACCTCTGCACCGCTCTCGGCCTTTGCGACTTGCACACCATTCTGCACCAGCGCCACGACCTGG
>CAZITF010000445.1:0-2452 GCA_964542095.1 uncultured Rhodobacterales bacterium | reverse complement strand
AAATACTTCATCCATGAAGCCGCCAAAGGCGGTTTCCATGCCGTGAATGGCGATCAGAACGCCTGCGGGCACGCCGTATTGACGCTCGAGCGCGGCGTAGAAGTCGGGGCTGCGCGCCTTGCGCTTGCGCCCCTGCGCGACAATGGTGTCGGCACCCCGGATCTGCATGAATCTGGACAACGTGTAGCGGAATGATTTCTGGTTGCGGTCGGCGGCGATCGTGGCAGTGGCATAGCGTGCCTGCGCCAAGGCCTGAAGCCCTGCGGATTTCACGCCCGCGCGTTTGGCCTCGCGTGCGAATTCGGATTTCCAGGCCTCGAAGCCCGCGCTTGTGTTGCCGCAACCGGCCGCCTGCGCGGCCCCGGACAGGGCCAGACACGCACAGGCCACTCCGAAAGATTTGAACACCATACCCGCACTCCGTCCGCAACACCGTTTGGGGTAGCCTAGCGGATTTGCGCGGAATTGGGAAAGTCCAACGCAGAGGAAGCGATGCCACACGCGTGCTTGCGCCGGGGGACCTCAGTGGCCGGGGATCATCTTTTGCATTTGGGACATGCCTTCGAACTCGGGATTGCCGTTCATCCGCTTGATCCTTTCGTCGCTCATCCTGTCGCACAATGCGGGGTCCAGAACGGTGACCTTGCGGCCTTCTTTGTATTTGGGCAACAGGATCGCGATATGGTTCCGGGCGTAGCCGACACCGCCGGCAATCAGGGCAAGGCCCGGCATCACATCATGGATCGCCGGACGCAGTATTGTCGTTGGGGCAGAGCGCAAAGACGGTCCCTCGGGCACGTCACGCTACGGCGATGCTGCTGGAGGCCGGGAGCGGATACGCGCGACGCGGTGTTTGAATTCGGTGGTTTGCGCCATGTTCAACAGCCTATTCGGTCACAAGATGCGCAGGTGGCGGGCAGTGGATCGCGCCAGAAATGCGGCCGTCTGGCGGTTTTTGGTATGGATTGAAGCGGGTTTCACTTCGGGAGCGTATCGCTGATTTCCGAACTCAGAAAACTGATCCGTTGCGCGCCTTCGGGTGCGGGCAGCAGGCGGGCGATGTCGTTGCGCGCGACGGCGACCAGACCGGCCAGCAGGGCCAGGCCAACAACTGTCGCGATGATCGGAACCGGCCAGGTGGCGCGCGGGGCGGGCGGGCCGGCGTGCGCATCCGCTTCGGTCGGGACATAGACGCGTTGTGCCCGGACCCGCGTGCGGGACTGGACAAGCTTGAGGCGCGCCTCGAATTCCCTC
Organism: uncultured Rhodobacterales bacterium; assembly: GCA_964542095.1. GTDB lineage: Bacteria > Pseudomonadota > Alphaproteobacteria > Rhodobacterales > Rhodobacteraceae > Tateyamaria. Next base: position 1,198 of record CAZITF010000445.1, on the reverse strand, counting down.
ATCGTTTCCATCGTCATGGGCCCGTTTCCGCGAGTACTGATCGTGGTTAACGCAACATCGTGGCCGTTTTTTGACCCATCGAGGCCGCCAGGATGTCCTGCGCCACGCGGTAGAGGCACAGCTCCTTGTCGCAGGTGTCGAATGCCTCGACGATGCGGCGGCCCAGCTCGGGTTGGCCAATCTCGACCGTCCGGGCAAGGAAGGCAGCGCTCATCTCGGCCTTGGTTTTCTCGAATTCTGCACGTTTCCGCTCTGCTTTCGATGGCCTTGCCGGTTCCCGCGCCTGCTTGCGCGTGGCCAGCTTGGCATCCAGCCGTTCGGTCCAGCCCGCCGCATCCTGCAGGGTAAAGGGATCTTCCTTCAGGTGCGCCTCGGCCTCGCTCACATAGGTGGTCAGCGCCGCCTTGGCGCGGTCCGGCGGCAGGGCGAAAAACAGCAGGCTGACGATGCTCAGCAGGGTCAGCGCGGTCACGAGGGTCAGGGTGGGTTCAAAGCCGCCACGGCTGCGGGACCGCCGGGCATTGGTCCGGTCGCGCAATTGCTGCGCCTCGCGTGCGTCCGCACCGGAATGTGACGCATGAACGCCCTTGTCCGCGTGGTCCCGTTCAAGCCGCGCGAGCCGGTCGTGGAAGGATTGCTGGGAAGAATTCATTGGATACGCCGCCCTGAACCGATCGTTAACGGTGGTCAGTCTGATCCGGGGAATTGGCGGAAAGATGGCCGCGACGGTACAAAATTGGGAAAATCCGCACGGCCAAGAAAAAAGGGCGCCCCACGGGGCGCCCCTTCCACTGCGTGACCCGAGGGGATCAGCAACTGTAATACATGCCGAACTCAACCGGATGGGGGGTGTGTTCGTAGGTCGTGATTTCGTCCATCTTGAGGTCGATATAGCCCTCGATCTGGTCCTTGGTGAACACGTCACCGGCCAGCAAGAAGTCCATGTCCTTTTGCAGCTCTTCCATCGCTTCGCGCAGGGATCCGCAGACCGTCGGGATGCCGGCCAGTTCTTCCGGGGGCAGGTCGTAAAGGTCCTTGTCGGATGGCTCACCGGGATCGATCTTGTTCTTGATCCCGTCAAGGCCAGCCATCAACAGTGCCGCAAAGCACAGGTACGGGTTGGCGGATGGATCGGGGAAACGCGCCTCGACACGTTTGGCTTTGGGCGAGTCGGTCCATGGGATGCGGACGCAGCCCG
>CAZITF010000444.1:0-2453 GCA_964542095.1 uncultured Rhodobacterales bacterium | reverse complement strand
ACCGAAGATACCCAGCGCCGTCCCTTGGTGGCCTGCGTCATACCAGCGGCTGACATAGGCCACGCCGATGATGAACGATCCGCCAGCGAGGCCGATGCCGAGCGCTGCGATCAGATACATGATGTAACTGTCCGCCAGCGTCAGCGCCCATGTGGCCAGCGCCGTCAGGATCATCTGGGCCGAGAACACCATTCGCCCGCCGTATTTCTCGGTCCAGACGCCTAGGAAAAGGCGCGTGATCGACCCGGTCAGGATCGGCGTGGCGACCAGAAGGCCGAACTGGGTGTCGTTCAGGCCAAGCTCGGCCTTGATGGCGACACCGATGATGGAAAAGATCGTCCAGACCGCAAAACAGGCGGTAAAGGCGATCGTGCTCAGGCTCAGGGCGCGTGTTTGATCGGCGCGTGAGGCTGTTGCAGCGGTCTGCATGGCGGGTCTCCGGCAAAATAAGTCTTTCACCCCTGAGTGGGGATCAGTGCCAGACCTGACGCTGCTGAGCCGCTCGTGACTTGATCTAGATCACAAAACCCGGATCAGGATAACGAAATAAATGGCGTACGGAAATATGTCATCCGGTGCGCGGTCACAGATCAAGGCTGCGGTCGCGAAGGTCAACCGAAGGATTGACATATATCAATCAATATGGTGACAATTGTTAAGCGCGCAAAGTAGAAGGGGGAACGACGTGCCCGATTCCGAATACCGGGATATTCGAAAACTCGATCTCTTTGCGCAGATGGCGGATGATAATTTCACATCCTTGATGCGTGGCGCCTATGTGCAGAATTTCCCCGCACAGATCGAATTGATCACTGAAGGAGAACCGAGCGATTTTCTTCACATCGTCATTTCGGGTTCGGTGGATCTGTTTTCGACCTGGAATGGCCGAGAGACCAGCATGGCGACTGTCCGCCCGATCTCGACCTTCATTCTTGCCGCGACCATCAAGGATGCGCCCTACCTGATGTCGGCCCGCACGTTGGAGAAAAGCCGGATCGCGCTGATCCCCAGTCAGGACGTTCGCGCGATCTTTGATGCCGACGGCAATTTTGCCCGTGCGATCGTGACGGAACTGGCGCAGTGCTATCGCTCTGTCATCAAGGCGCAAAAAGACCTGAAACTCAGAACATCGCTCGAGCGGCTCGCGAATTACCTGCTCAGGCAACAAAGGCACGCCGGCGGTGGGACTGCGTTCGAGTTGGAATTCGAGAAGCGGCGCCTGGCCTCCGTGCTGGGCATGACCCCTGAAAATCTCAGCCGCGCCTTCAAGAGTCTGCATCCCTACGGTGTGACCGTAAACGGCATCCGAATTACCATAACCGATCAGGCAGACCTCGAGCGGTTCGCAAGACCCAATCCGCTGATCGACGACTTTTCAATCTGAAGGACTTGCAGATGACCAAATCACTGACCGGCATGGCCGGAGACCTCGCCGAGGAATACCCGGAGGTCTGGAGTAGCTACGCGGCCCTTGGCAAGGCGACTGCGGACTGTGGCCCGCTATCGACCCGCAAAAAGCGGCTCGTCAAACTGGCGCTTGTGATCGGCACGGGCTCGGAAGGGGCGGTGCACACCCACCCACGGCGCGGCAGATCGCACGGGATCCAGCCGGCTGCGAAGATTCACGTCGCGATTCTGGCCATCGGTCTGCGTGGCTTGCAGCGTGCAGTTGCCGCAATAGAACTGGATCGAAGACATCAAGGAGTGACGATCAAGACAGCGGGCTGACGTCGAAGAGAAGGGGGGTGCCCAGAGCAGCGTGTCGGAATGCATAACGCCCGCTGCAAGCCGCAGAAGAGTGTCGCCTGACAGGGACACCAAAAAGAGCGGCGCGTTTGCGACAAACATGTGCAGATATTTCCATTCAGCGCCCATCTCGCTGCGTCTGCACTGGTCGATCAGATGACCGCCCAGAAGTGCGAAACTGGCATGGATGCTGAACAGCATCACATGTGCCAGATCGCCGTTCGGCAGCACATGGGCAGCAGCCCAGAGCGCCAAAGCCACAAGCAGAAGATGGCGCGACCACCGGACGATGCCGGGGTGCGCCGGGTCGAACCTGTTGTTTCGCGCGCGCGCGAAGGAGAACGGGTTTGGTCGCGCGACGGCCAGCGCGAGGATAAGGCAGACCGGCCCCATGGCGATGAGCGGCACAAGCGCCTGCCACGGCTCTCAGCCCCGGAGAGGCATGAACGGCGCGCGCCCCGCCGACCCGACCAGCCGGACCAGGATGCCCAGCGACAGCACGGAATAGGCCCGCGTGAAGCCTGCGGTTCCCAGCAATACCTGCAGCAAAGGCCGCAGGGGTGGGCGCACGGGAAGCCAATGCGACAGGAAGAATACCACATAAGCCATGTTCAAAACAACGAAAGCGCCCCAGAGGGCGCTTCGCAGGTAAAGTTGGTTGCGGGAGTAGGATTTGAACCTACGACCTTCAGGTTATGAGCCTGACG
>CAZITF010000443.1:0-2454 GCA_964542095.1 uncultured Rhodobacterales bacterium | reverse complement strand
AAGGACGTGGTCGATATCGGCTGTGGCACGGCGGTGCTGGCCATGGCGGCGGCGGCCATCTGGCCCGGTGCGGTCACCGCCAGCGACATCGACGCGCAAGCCGTCGAAGTGGCACAGGCCAATCTGGCCGCCAACGGCATGAGCGACCGCGTGCGGGTGATCGAGGCCGCCGGATTTGATCATCCTGATCTGGCGGGCCCCTACGATCTGATTTTTGCCAATATTCTCAAGGGCCCGCTGATCGCGCTGGCCCCCGACCTGAGCGCGCGACTCGGGGGTGGGGGATACGCGATTCTGTCGGGCATTCTGAATGAACAGGCCGACGCGGTGGTTGAACATTATGCGGCGTGCGGAAACAGTGTCATCCACCGTGAAGTGATTGGTGACTGGACGACCCTGACACTGCAGAAAAGCCATAATTAACTACGGTTTTTCGACGCATTTTCGGCATTTGCCCAGATTTTGCCACAATTCGGTAGCATCTTGGTCTGGTTAGACGGTGGGGGCTGTTTACGGAGAGATCGAGGCTGTCATGCGGGACTCGCAAGCAGATTTCAACAAGCGCATTTCGACACTTGGCCGCAAGCACGCGGCCATGTCCCATGGCTTTACCACCGCGCTGCGGTCGGACGGGTTGATCGTCGTCAAACCCAACCGTGCACTGCGCCGCAACTTTCCGGTCAAGGGTCTGTTCGCGCTGATCTTCGGGTTTTTCGTATTCAAGGCCATCATGCTCGCGTCCCTCGGCGAGATTACCTATAATGAACGGGTCGCCAAATTGAACCAGGGCAGCGCACTGGAACAGGGTGGGGCATGGCTGATGCAGATCGAACTTGCCACCGCGTTTCTTGCAGGTTTTCTCGAACCACTGATCGACTGACCTGATGTTTTAATTGCATGTAACGATTTCACGACCCTCCAAATAGAAAAGCCGCGAGCCCAGATCGGGTCTCGCGGCTTTGCCCTTTCGGGGCTCCCGTCGGTCGGGCGTGGAGTCAGCGGCCGAAAGCCACATCGTCGATATCGCCACGTACGAGGCCAATATCATCCAGTTCACGGTCCGTCAGCGAATTCAGGGCTTTGCGTGTTACGCGTGCGTCGTTCCAAGCGATCACATTTGCGATCAGGTTGGACATGAAACCTTTGACGTGGCCTGCAACTGGGGCAGCGCCATATGCGGGGCGGGTGGTGTCGAAAGCAGCCATTGTGCAGTCCTTTTATCTTATGTCAGCGCCAAACCATTCGGCGTTGTGCTGTGCATTTAGGCAGGATGCGAACACTGGACAAGGACGCAAAAATCATGTCGGCCATGCAACTATTGCATAGCGAATCCGAGCGTTAACGTGCCGCAGGGTAAAGATAAATCCATCGCGATTTCAGGTCGATTTTCGACTTGTAGATGGCGTATTTGTCCCACTTTTCGAGTATTCGCGCGTCATTGTGTCAAACCGTCGTCCCAAACAGGCGATAGCGGTTAACCCTTGGCGGATGTTCGCCTTTCGTGCTAGTGCGTTGAAAAAGCCACAAAGCAGGCGGGGCGGGCAGAAAATCATGCGCATTTTAGGGATCGATCCGGGTTTGCGGCATATGGGTTGGGGCATTATCGACGCCGACGGGCCCAGATTGCGGCATGTGGCCAACGGAATCTGCGACTCATCCGGCACGGACCTGTCGCTGCGCCTGCTCAGCCTGTTCGATCAACTGACAGCTATCATCGCCACGCATGCCCCCGATGCGGCGGCGGTCGAGCAGACTTTTGTCAACAAGGACGGTGCTGGCACCCTCAAGCTGGGACAAGCGCGTGGCATCGCCATGCTGGCCCCGGCCCGCGCGGGCCTCAGCGTGGGGGAATATGCGCCCAACTCGGTCAAGAAAACCGTCGTGGGCGTCGGCCATGCTGACAAACGCCAGGTCGCCCATATGGTCCGCGTGCAATTGCCGGGGGTCGAGATCGCCGGGCCGGACGCCGCTGACGCGCTCGCCATTGCCATCTGTCACGCCCATCACGGCGCCCAATCCGGTGCCACGGGCTTGGCTGCCGCGGTCGCACGGGCCAGCGCATGATCGGCAAGCTGACAGGGCGCATCGACTACCGGGCCGCCGATCACATCCTGCTGGATGTGGGTGGCGTGGGCTATCTCGTCTATTGCTCGGATCGCACGATGGCGACGCTGCCGGGTACGGGGCAGGTCTGCGCGTTGTTCACCGATCTGGTGGTGCGCGAGGCTCTGATGCAGCTGTTCGGATTCCCGACGCTGGCGGAAAAGGAATGGCACCGTCTGCTGATGTCCGTCCAGGGCGTGGGTGCCAAGGCGTCGCTGGCCATTCTCGGCACGCTTGGGCCGGACGGCGTGGGCCGCGCCATTGCCCTGGGCGACTGGAACGCGGTCAAGGCCGCAAAGGGGATCGGCCCCAAGATCGCGCAGCGCATCGTGCTCGACCTCAAGGACAAGG
>CAZITF010000442.1:1585-2461 GCA_964542095.1 uncultured Rhodobacterales bacterium | reverse complement strand
TGGCCTCGGTCATGGCCTATGGCATTGTCACCCTTGCCTTTCTGGCGCTGGTCAGGGTGCTGGGGCTGGCGCAGCGCACCTATGCGGCGCCGCTGATCTTTGGCAATACCGGCAATCTGGGCCTGCCGCTGGCGCTGTTCGCCTTTGGCGATGTGGGCCTCAGCTATGCCATCATCGTCTTTGCGGTCATGGCGTTCTGGACCTACACCTATGGCATCTGGCTGGTGGCGGGGGCGGGTTCCCTTGGCCTTGTGCTGCGCGAACCGCTGGCCTGGGGCACGGTGCTGGGCGCGCTGTTCATGTGGCAGGGATGGCAGACACCGGTGTTTCTGACCAACACGCTTGAGCTGATCGGGCAGATCGCGATCCCGGTGATGCTGATCACCCTGGGCGTTGCCGTGGCCCGCCTGTCGGCCAAGGGCATGATGCGCGCGGTCGGTTTATCCTTTGTCAAGCTGTGCCTCTGCGTTGCCATTGCCTGGGGTGTCGGAACGCTCTTTGATCTTGACCCGGTGGCGTTCGGAGTGCTGGTTTTGCAGGTTGCCACCCCGGTGGCCGTCACCTCGTATTTGCTTGCTGAAAAGTACGGCGCCGATCCGGCGTCGGTTGCGGGGCTGGTTGTCGCCTCGACCCTGATGTCGGTGGCTGCGTTGCCTTTGATCCTTGCAGCGGTCCTTTAACAATTCGTGATTTCCACGGGCGCTGTTTTTCGCTATGGTGACTGCAAAACAAAAAAACAAAAGCGAGTGAGGCAAATGAGCAGACTCTTTCGCGCTTTGGGATTGGTTCTTTTGGCTGCCAGCTGTGGTGGCGGGTCGGGTACGGCCCCCCGTCAGCTGGACAACGCCTGTTCCATCATCAACGAGCGCCCGGAAT
>CAZITF010000442.1:0-1546 GCA_964542095.1 uncultured Rhodobacterales bacterium | reverse complement strand
TGCACGTGCAGATGGCGACGATCTATCAGGAAAGCAAATTCGTATCGAATGCACGCACCCCCTACCGCTATGCGGCCGGGGTGATCCCGCTGGGCCGTCAATCCAGTGCCTTTGGCTATTCGCAGGCGCTTGACGGCACCTGGGAGGAATACCTCGACCAGACCGGCAAGCGGTCGGCCCGGCGTGACCGCATCCGCGATGCGACCGATTTCATGGGCTGGTACATGCTGGAAACCCAGTCCCGGCTGGGCGTGCCCGTGTGGGACGCGCGCAACCAGTATCTGGCCTAGCACGAGGGGCGCACCGGGTTCAGCCGCGGGTCATACAACTCCAAGCCGTGGCTGGTCCGCATCGCGGGAGAAGTCGATCAGCGCGCGGCCATGTATGCGATTCAATTGCAGTCCTGCACCTGAGGTGAACCGGGCCTAGTTGTTGTTGCGCCGCGGGGCATCGAACAGGCGGTTCGACAGGTTTCCGCCTGTTTTCAGCTCGCCCAGTATGACGGTGGTCTGACCGCCCCCGTCATCGTTCACCACCCATTGGCGCAGCTGCACCGGGTTGTCGGTGAATTTCATCTGGATATTGCCATATTCAGGGTTTTCAGGGTCTTGCGCGGTCACGATCGTCGCCGTGCCGTCGAAATCGTGCCCCACAACCATGTTCGCCTGACCCAGATTCACGTTGCGCGCCAGGATCAGCGAGAGCGGTGTGCGCCGCAGCGGATAGGTTTCGGGCGGCTGGTTTGATTTTGCATCCGCGATGTAGACCGCGTTGGCCGAGGCCACGACCAGCGCAGTGTCGGGTGCGTTATATTCGAACCGCATCTTTCCGGGCCGTTTGATATAGATCGTGCCGGTGCTGATCGACCCGTCATCGTTGATCTGGGTAAAGGAGCCCTCTGCGGTCTTGAGGTCGTTGAGGTAGTTCGAAATCGTACCCAGCGGCAGTTTTTCGGCCCATGCCGCCTGCCCGGCCAGCAGGGCCAGCGCGAGGGTTGCGATACGTGTCATGCGGATCATCGTGGCTGGTATCCTTGGGATCAGTGTCGTTGATCCTGATATAGAGCGCGGCGGGTTGATATGCGATAGCAGCGCCGCAAAACCCGGCAAAACACTGCTGACGCACCCGTCACGGTCCGCCCCACAGTTTTCAAAACCTGAAAACTATGCGGCAAAACCGGCCGTGCACCACCCGTACACCACCCGTACACCCCCTATGCACCGCCGCAGCGCAGCATCGGCGATTTACCCCTGTTCGGGCACCAGAATCTCGCGCTTGCCGACGTGGTTGGCACTGCTGACCACGCCCTCGTCCTCCATCTGCTCGACCAGCCGGGCGGCCTTGTTGTAGCCGATGGCCAGCTTGCGCTGGATGTAGGAGGTCGAGCATTTGCGGTCCTTGATCACGATAGCGACAGCGGTGTCATAAAGCGCGTCTTCGCCATCCGTGTTGCCGCCAAGGCCCAGCACCTGATCGATGCTGCTTTCCTTGTCCTCGTCCGGGCCATCCAGAACACCGCTGACATAATCGGGCTGCCCGAACGCCT
>CAZITF010000441.1:0-2476 GCA_964542095.1 uncultured Rhodobacterales bacterium | reverse complement strand
CAGAGCAATAGCCGATCATTGTGATCCTCTCGGCTATTGCTCTGTCCACGATAAAGATCGAGGACAGAGCAATAGCCGAGAGGATCACAATGATCGGCAGCAGATATGTTGATCGACGCATCAGTTCGACCCTCCGGTGTTACGGCGCAACTCGTTCAGAGGCAGATAGGGCACGACGCCCTGTCCCCCGCTGCCGGAAGCGGATTCGTCCAGGATGATCTTATCCATCTGGCCCAGAACCCGTTCCATCGTCTCAAGGTACAGCCGCTTGCGTGTGACTTCGGGCGCCTTTGCATATTCCCCCAGAACGGCGGCAAAACGGGACGCCTCACCCTCGGCCTGGTTGACCTGCTGGGCGCGATAGCCTTCGGCCTCTTCCAGCAACTGGGCGGATTGACCACGGGCCTCGGCGAGAACACGGTTGGCATAGGCGTCGGCCACGTTCTGCAGCCGGTCACGTTCCTGCTCGGCGGCCTGAACGTCGCGGAAAGCGTCGATTACCTCGACCGGCGGGTCGGCCTTGTCAAAGTTGACGCGGATTATGTTGACGCCGCTGTCATAGCTGTCGAGCGTCGACTGGATCAGATCCTGCAAACGATCACCGATTACGCCGCGGTCACGGTTGAGGATGGGCGCGAGATCGGATTGCGCGATGATTTCTCGCATCGCCGATTCTGCGACGGCCCGGATCGTCGGGCGCGGATCGCGCAGGTTAAACAGGAACTTGGCGGGGTCATTGATGTTCCACTGCACCTGGAAATCAATATCCACGATGTTCTCGTCCCCGGTCAGCATCAGCCCGGCTTCGGACCCGGCGCGGCCAACACCAATCTCTTCGGTGCGTTCCGTGGTGACCGGGATCACCTCGGCCGTAATGATCGGCCAAGGGGCAAAGTTCAGCCCCGGCTCGCCGATGGACGAAAACTCGCCCAGAAGCAGTTCGACCGACTTTTCCTCGGGACGGACGGTGTAAAAGCTCGCCATGCCCCAAAGCACGATCGCCGCCACAATGGCGATCCCGACCGTGCCACGGGTGAGGAACGGACCAGCCCCGCCGCCGCCGCCGCGACCGCCGCCTGCACCGCCACCGCCACGACCGCCCATCAGGACGCGCAGCTGTTCCTGGCCTTTTTTGACCAGTTCGTCGATTTCAGGGATCTGTGGCCCGTCATTGTTCGGGCGTTGCCCGCCATTGCCGCGATCAGGGCGACGTGGACCGTCACCGTCTCCGCCACCCGATTTTCCGCCACCCCCCCAGGGGCCGCCCGTATTGCCAGCCATATGGTGTCATTCTCCTCTTGCCGTGCGGTCACGCCGCAGCTTGTCCCTGACGTGTGCTTTTTTCGCGAGAATTCAAGCAGTCCGCATGGGTGTCTTCATGGTTACCATCTCTTCGGACATTGTGGGGTGAACCGCAACAGTGCGATCGAAATCTTCCTTGGTTGCGCCCATCTTTATTGCGATTCCGGCCAGCTGGATCATCTCGCCCGCGTTCGGTGCGACGATGTGACAGCCCAGAACGGTACGGTTTGCCTTGCTCACAACCAGTTTCATCAACACGCGGTCCGGCTGACCGGCAAAGGCTGTGCGCATCGGGCGGAAGGATGTGCAATAGACCTCGATCTCCTCGCGTTCGCGCGCGTCCTCTTCGTTCAGGCCGACTGTACCCATTTCGGGTTGGGTGAACACCGCCGACGGGATCAGCGCATGATCCACGGCTGTGGGGTTGTCCTTGAACACCGTTTCGACAAAGGCCATGCCCTCGCGAATGGCCACAGGCGTCAGGTTCACCCGGTTGGTCACGTCGCCGACGGCATAGATACTGCCCGTGGCGGTTCTGGAAAATTCATCCACGATGATCTCGCCGCGCCGCCCGATCTCGACTCCGGCCTCTTTCAGGCCCATGTCCTCGGTGTTGGGATCTCGGCCCGTGGCGAACAGCACGGTGTCGAACACGCGCTCATGGCCGTTGGTGGCCTTGACCCAGACCGGGCCGCCCCGGCTGGCGCCGGAGGCTGCGTCGGAGTTGTCATTCGCCATCCGCTCGCTTTGCCTGGCGCTTGCGCCCACCGCGGCATCCGAGGCCGTGGGCATGGCCGTGTTGGAATGATCGTCCCTGGCGGGGCCCATCTCGACGATGTTGGTGCCGGTGTGCAGATCGATCCCGCGATCGCGCATCGCTTCCGCGATCAGCCCGCGCGCCTCATCATCAAAGCCACGCAGGATCTGTGCCCCGCGATAATATTGCGTCACCTCGACTCCCAGCCCGTGCAGAATGCAGGCGAATTCGCAGGCGATATAGCCGCCCCCGATGATCAGGATGGACTTGGGCAGGGTTTCGAGATGGAAAACGTCGTCGCTGACGATGCCCAGATCGGCGTTGGGCAGATCGGGACGGACCGGGCGGCCACCGGTTGCGACGAGGATGGTCCTGGCTGTCTTCGTCTCGCCTGTCGACAGTTCAATGGTGTGCTTG
>CAZITF010000440.1:0-2481 GCA_964542095.1 uncultured Rhodobacterales bacterium | reverse complement strand
TGACCAGCAACCGCTCGCCCAGCAACAGGGCCTCTTCGACCGAGTGGGTGATCAGGATGATGGTCTTGCCGGTCTCTTTCCACAGGTCCAGCACAAGGCTCTGCATCTTTTCGCGGGTCAGCGCATCCAGCGCGCCCAGCGGTTCGTCCATCAGGATCACGTCCGGGTCATTGGCAAGGCAACGGGCCAGGGCCACGCGCTGCTGCATCCCGCCGGACAATTCGTAAATGGCCTTTTCCTTGAAATCCTGCAAACCGACCACCTCAAGCAGGTGCTCGACCTTCTCGCGACTCTCGGCGCGGCTGATGCCCTTCATGTCGGGTCCGAACGACACGTTGTCGCGCACGTTCATCCACTCGAACAGCGCCCCCTGCTGGAACACCATGCCGCGTTCCGGGCTGGGGCCAAAGACCTTGTGATCGTTCAGCACGATTTCGCCCTCGGTCGGGGCCAGGAACCCCGCCACGATGTTCAAAAGCGTGGTCTTGCCACAGCCCGACGGGCCAAGGACACTCATCAATTCGCCGGACTGAATGTCCAGTGACACGTTCTGCAATGCCTGCACGTGCCCGCCATTGGGCAGATCGAACCGCATTGAAATGTTGTTGATTGAAAGCCCGGCCACGGGGTGTCCCCTTTTTGTCAGGATCGCTCGCCGCTGGCTGTGCGGCGCGAGATGCGCGGGCGCCCGGCCGGGCGCCCGCCATGGGTCTTCGTGCTTACTGGGACAGAGGCCCGGTGTTCACGTTGTCCTCATAGGACGCCTTGGCCGCTCCGATCGAACCGGCCGCGACAAAGACTTCGGCGACACCTTTCATGAAGGTGGCCGCGTTGCCGCCAAGCCAGGCCTGGGACAGCTGCTCTTCGACAGTCGGAAAGACGAAGGTGGACAGGGTCTGCGCCGCATCCTCTTCGGACATACCCGCGTCCTTGGCGATCACCGGCAGCATCTTGGCGCGGTTGGCTTCGTCCGCCCACATCGCGTTGGCTTCGGCTGTCACGTCCACGAATGCCGCCACCAGATCAGAGCTTTCGGCCACAAAGGATGTCGGCGCGGTGGTCGCGTCAAACACCAGAATGCCCAGTTCGGTCTTTTCCGCGCCGGTCAGCAGCACGTTGCCGGACTCCAGCATGCGACGCAGCGCGCCACCCCAGCCACAGGCCATGTCCACGGCACCCTGGCTCAGGGCCGCTTCGCCTTCGGCAGGTGCCATGTCGACGACTTCAAGGCTGTCGACCGAGACGTTGAAATGCTCCATCTGCTTGAGGAAACCATAGTGGGCGGCGGTGCCCAGCGGCACGGCGACTTTCTTGCCCGCCAGTTCGGAGGCCGAAGACTTGTCGATCTCCAGATCGGCGCGCACGACACAGTTGTCGTTGTCGGCATAAGACACGGCCACGTCGACAACCTGCAGGTCCTGACCCGCGGATGTGGCGACGACGAAGGGCGGGATGCCCTGGCTCACGGACAGCTGGACGTCGCCCGATGCCATCGCGGCGGACATCGCCGTGCCGGTGTCAAAGCTGACCCAGTTGACCTTGACGCCCAGGGCCTCGTCATACATGCCGGTTTCCTTGGCGAACTGGAACGGCATCGGCCATTCGAGGAAATAGCCGACAGTGATTTCACCGTGGGCGTCAGCAAAGGCACCCTGTGCGCCTGCCAGCATCGCAGTGGCTGCAACAGCACCCATCAGCTTGGATTTGAACATCATAAATTTACTCCCGTTGTTCACGCAGCCCCTCGGGGGCCACACGTTTGGATAAGGTTTCGGGCGGTGGTCCGCCTCTGGTCGCACGCAATCTCTTGCGGCGCTGGCGTGATCCGAGCCGATAATGCGTCAGGGATCAATGTTTAATCAAAGAAACTGTGACAATACGGATGCAGCGATTTGAACCTTTGGATTATCGAAAATGAGGTCAGGTGCCTGAAAACAAGGCGATTCGCAGGACGATCCCGAAAAAGCGGCACCAAAGAGGCCGTCAACTGGCTGTATTCACGCCGTTAAACTGGCCCTATTGCCATGCGTGGATTCTCGGCGATTATGGTGGCACGCGGGGGCCAAACGCCCTTTGAACACTGGCCCCGCTCTTCATCGAAAGGTTGCAGACCCATGGACGGCACGTTCAACGAAAACGACATCAGCCGCGTGATCGAAGCGGATCGCGCGAGCGTGTGGCATCACCTGATCCAGCACCAGCCGTTCTTTACCGGCGCCGACCCCAAGATCATCGTCGAGGGCAAGGGGATCAAGGTCTGGGACCAGAAAGGCATCGAACATATCGACGCGGTCTCCGGCGGGGTCTGGACGGTCAACGTCGGCTACGGGCGCGAAACCATCGGCGACGCGGTGCGCGACGCCATCGTCAAGATGAACTTCTTCGGCGGCACCACCGGCTCGGTGCCCGGCGCGCTGTTTGCCGAAAAGCTGCTGACCAAGATGCCGGGCATGGACCGGGTCTATTACTGCAACTCCGGCT
>CAZITF010000439.1:0-2497 GCA_964542095.1 uncultured Rhodobacterales bacterium | reverse complement strand
CAGCGCGCCGCCGGTGAACAACGCCGTCAGCCCCACCACGGGCAGCGACAGCCACCCGATGTGAAGCAGGGCGAGACCGAATTCGCGCGGGTAGAAGGGCGGCCGCACCATGTGCGACAGGGTGCGCCCGCCGAACATGCTGACCCGCCCGATGGCCGCAAGCAGGCCCAGGGCCGTCCGCCCGATGGCTGCAAGAAATGTCATGCCAGCAGGGTCCGCCGGTAGCGCTGGCCCAGTTGCGTGAGGATTTCATAGCCGATGGTGCCTGCCGCTTCGGCCACCGTGTCGACCGACTGGTGGCGCCCCATCAGTTGCAGGCTTGTCGGGTCCTGTCCGAGCGCGCTGACATCAACGGTGATCAGATCCATCGATACCCGTCCCACAACAGGGCAAGGCACGTCCCCTGCAAAGAGGGCCGCCTTGCCGCCCATGGCCCGGATCAGACCGTCCGCATAGCCGCCCGAGACGGTGGCGATCCGGCTGTCTTTTACTGCGGTCCAGCCGTTGGCATAGCCCACGGTTTCGCCCATGGTCACGTCGCGCACCTGGATGACGGGCAAATCGAGGGTGACAACCGGTTCGGCATCGACAAAGGGCAGCCCGCCGTAAAGGCCCACGCCGGGGCGCGTCATGTCAAAGTGATAATCCGCCCCCAGAAGCGTCCCTCCGGTCGCCGCCAGCGAACGGGGGATGTCGATGCCATCGGTCATGGCGCGGAAGGTTTCGAGTTGCTGGCGGTTCATCCGGTGGTCGGGTTCGTCCGCGCAGGCCAGATGCGACATGATCAGGGCGGGGCGCTGGGCAATGGCGATGTCGCGCACAGCCGACCATTCGGCGGGTTCCATGCCCAGCCGGTTCATGCCGGTGTCGAGCTGGATACCGAAGGGCGCGCCCGGCAGCGCCTCCACATGGCGCAGCATCTGGTCGACCGAGTTGAGCAGCGGGGTCAGCGACGCCTCGCGGATGTCGTCGGTGTCGCCTTGCATGTGCCCGGAGAAGACGTAGATACGCACACCGTGGCCGACGGCGTCGCGCAGGATCACTCCTTCGCGCGCGGTGGCCACGAAAAAGCTGCGTACGCCCGCGTCCCGCAAGGTCCGCCCGACGGGGGCGGCGCCCAGACCATACCCGTCGGCCTTGACCACTGCGCCCGTCTCGCCCTCGCTCATGGCATCCAGTGCGCGCCAGTTGCGCAGTACGGCGCCAAGGTCGATGGTGAGGGTTGCGGATGTCATGGGCGTGTTGTTGGCATCGCGCGGTGCAGCGTCAAGGGGGAATTGATCTGTTCAACTGTCCGGATCGCCGGATCGCCGCTAGGGATAGGCGAACAGACTGCGGTTCTTTTCCCAGATTTTCTCGCCGATCAGGCAGTCATAGGGCGCAGCGCTTTGGCTGCGCCAGACCCGCTCTGCGGGTGCGGTGAGGGCGGCGATTTCCAGCACCAGCTTGCGCCGCACCGCCTGTTCGAATTCCGCCCAGTCCGTGACGGGCAGGACAAAGGCGCCGGTGCCGCCGATCACGCAAGCGGTGTAATAGGCATCCAGATCCTCGATATTGAAGCGCGACGTGAAGGAATCGTCCTGCGTCATCAGGGGCAGCCCGTTGATCGTCATGCCGCGCGCCAGCACCCGGTCGCGGGCGTAAGTGACCGGGTCGCCCATGTTGTTGGGCCCGTCGCCCGACACATCGATCACCCGACGCAAGCCCTCAAAGCCGTTGCCTTCGATTGAGGCCGCCGCGTGATCCAGCGCGCCGGAGATCGAGGTGCGGCTGAGGGCAGTGTTGAAATTGGCGGTGATCCGGGCCGCGATTTCAGCGGCCTGTTCGGGGCTGTCCAGCAGCGTCCAGGGCACGATGGTGCGCTGGTTGTAGGTGCCGGCCCATTCCACATAGGTGATGGCGATGCGCCCGAGCATGCCGCCTTCGATGGCGGCCTGCACTTCGGGGCTGGTAAGGGCGGCGGCGTAGCCACGGCGCTGGATTTCCAGTTCGAAAGGTTGCATCGAGCGGCTGACATCGACGGCCAGAAACAGCTCCACATCCACTTCGACACGCTCTTGCGCCCGCAGGGGCGCGGCACTGATCAGGACAAGCAGGGCGAAAGCACGCAGCATGAAGGCAGTGGGCCAGAGTGGCGCAAATCTGTCCAGTCACAGTTGGGTCAAGGCATGGGTTTTGCCACGCTGCGATGGCGGTCGGCCCAATGCCCGGTTATCTTCTCTGTTTTCGGAAAATCCCGGGGGAGGCGCAGCGCGCCGGGGGCAGAGCCCCTAGAATCCGACGTCGTCGTCCCGCCCGCCCTGCTGCCAGGGCTGCACGAGATTGCCAAATCGGGTGAACCGGCCCTCGAAGGACAGATCGACCGTGCCGATGGGGCCGTGACGCTGCTTGCCGATGATCACCTCGGCGCGCTGGTGCAGGCGCTCCATCTCTTCCTGCCATTTGGCCATGGCTTCGAGGTCGTGATCGCCGGGTTTTTCACGCTCTTTGTAATATT
>CAZITF010000438.1:0-2506 GCA_964542095.1 uncultured Rhodobacterales bacterium | reverse complement strand
CAGGTCATTGCGATGTTGGGCATAGACGCGGGCCAACGGCGCGGTCATGTCATAGCGCAGCGCCAGCCAGTCGCCGTCTTCTTCCTGCCAGGCGAACACGCCCTCGTTCGGGCGGTCCACATCGGGCAGGAATTTCCCAAGCGCCTCGACCGTCTCGACCGCGCTGCTTTCCAGCGCATCGAACCCGTAGCGATGATAGACCTCGGCGATGCGCGCCAGCATCTCGGCGCGCTCGGTCACATCCGTGCCGAAATAGTCGGCAAAGCCCTTGGGCGTCTGGGCCTTTGGGCGCGGGGTCTTTTTCGGTTTGGCCATGGTCGCACTCCGCATGGGGTTCGCGCGCGTCACTAGCCCATGGTCCTGAGCGGGGCAAGGTGCGCGCGGCTTGCAAGCGCGCCTCTTTTGCCCCACATGAGGGCCATGACCGATCGCATCGACGCCCTTGAAGAACAGATCGCCCACCTCACCCGCACGGTCGAGGACCTGTCGGACATCGTCGCGCGTCAGGAACGGGAGCTGTCGCTGGTGACACGACGCGCGCAGATGCTGATGGCGCGCGAGGCTGAGCGCGAGGCCCAGGGCGGTGGCGGGATCGTCGTCGGGGATGAACGGCCACCGCACTACTGATCGGCACGCTGGCGCTTGCTGAGAGCGACCCTTCGGGGAGGATTTTTTGGAAACAGAGAAGTCTGACCCGTTCACCAAATATTAAGCGTAATATGTTTTGATCGTGCTTGCACCGGGAGCAGGGATGCGAACCGGTGTAAACGGAGAAGGCTCTTGGTTCGCAAGGATCAAGAGCTGGACCCGGTCCTTCTCTGTTTCCAAAAAATCCTCCCCGAAGGGTCGACCAGCCAACGGGTCCTTCGCTCAGGGCGATTTGACGGAGGTCGCCAGAAGCGCGCCATCGTGCAGCAGCATGTCCGCCCAGCGCGCGTTTTCGCCGAAACGCTCATAGATGCTGACGAAGGTGGTTGTCTTTTCGAGGCGCGAGACGCGCACGCCGCAGGGTTGGTTGCGCCCCACATTGCACATCCTGGCCTTGACCTTTTCATAGGCGCGGTCGGTGGTGGAGTACGGGTATTGCTCGGCTGGCAAGCCATAGCGCAGTTGCTCGTAGAATTCGGGTGTGCCGAAGATGGCCAACGCCGCCGTGAACTGGCGCGCACAGTTGTCGCTGAAGCCGGTCACGTAGAACGGGCGCGGCGTGGCGCTGTCCGGGGCGGTGTCGTAAAGCTTGTAGCCGCGCCCCTTGCGTGCGGCCTGCTCGACCAATGTGCCGAGATCGCTGGCCCGCACGTTGCAGACGCGCGCCACTTCTCCGAACGGCAGGTTGGTGCCGGGGGCGACGTCCCGCACGGCCATGCCCGCGGATTGCGCAGGTGCTGCCCCTGCGAACAGGCCGCGTCGCTTGCGCGGTTCGATGCGGTCGGCGGGCGGCGCATTGCCGGCCGTTTCGGGGGCAAGTGCGGCAATCCTGACCTCTTCGGCCAGCGCCTCGTCCCCGATGCTGCTTGCGTCGGCAAGGTCGAGGTCTTCGCCCGCATCCGTGCCATAGAACGTTTCCTGACCATCTACGGAGGCGTTTTCGGCAACGGCGGTGCGGCGCAACCATCCCAGAATGCCTTTGCGCCGTGGTTCCGCGGCGGCGGTTGGTGTTTGCGCTGCGATCTCCCGAGCGGGGGCGTTCTCCAAATCCATGGACACCGCCGCTTCGGGTGCCGCTGTATCGTTCAGCGTGGCATCCGCCACCGGGGAGTCAATCGCGTCCGCGCGTTGGCGGAACAGACCCGAAAGGACGCTTTCCTCGCGCGCCAGTTCTTCTTCGGTGGGCAGGGCGGTGGTCGCCACGTCTTCGGGCAATGCGACCCCGTCGGACACACGTTCGATGCCCGCAAGCGGATCGCCGCAAGCGCCAAGCAATAGTAATAATGGCATAAAAAGCCACGCGATGCGCATGTCCGATAGCCTCCCCCTGATGGCCAGACTTAACGTGCGATCACATCTGCGTCCAGTCAGGGGGGCGAATCGCGCCTACATCTCCTGCACTTCCACGACGCCGGAGAGTGATTTGATCGCGCCCTTGATCTGCGGCGTGACTGGGAATTCGGCACCCAGATCCATTTCGACCTCGCCCGGCAGGCTGTCATCCATCAGGCAGACCGTGATCGGCCCGCGCCCCGCCCCTTTGGCGGCCTGTGCGGCCCCGTCCAGCACCGCCGCGACCGAGGACAGAGCGGTGGGTGCATCGACAAAGATGCGCAGCCCCATGCCGCCCACATCCGCGACCACCGCGTCGATGGGCGCAACCGAGCGGCCCAGCAGTTTCAGTTGGTCGGCCTCCATCGTGGCCTCGACCGTGACGATCACTTTTTCGCCCGTCACCAGGGAATCCTGCGCTTTTTCAAGGCTTTCAGAAAACAGCGTGACCTCGAACGCCCCTGTCGTGTCCGACATCTGACAAAAGGCAAAGCGATTGCCGCGCGCCGATTTGCGCACCTGAAGG
>CAZITF010000437.1:0-2511 GCA_964542095.1 uncultured Rhodobacterales bacterium | reverse complement strand
GAAGGCGGGCGCACCGTCGGCGCCGGCGTGGTGTCGAAAATCACCGACTGAACTGCGCGGTAGGGCGGGGTTTCACCCCGCCTGACCGTATCTATGGACCTGAAAGGCGCTGCCCGCATCGGCAGCGCCTTTTTTGGACAAGGACACATTCAGGCCAGGAACCCGGGACAATCGAATCGAATGGGTCAATATTTCGGCATTGAGCTTTTGAACGATGACACGACGTCGATGGAGACCGTCGTGCGTTTGCTTGGCGAGACGTTGGGCCTATCCGAAGCGGTCGCGTTCGAGCGCATGTTGCGTGTCCATTAGAACGGTCAGGACACCGTCTTCATGGGTGCCGCAGACCAGCGGAACCTGATCCTGAAAAAGATCGATGCCTGGACGCGGTCCAATGCATGCCCGGTTTCGTACCGCGGCACGGGGCCACATTCACATGAGGATTACGCGGCGTGGCTGGAAGATCACAGATACGAGCCCGCAGCAACAAACGCCGCATCATTGGTTGCGCTCCTTGTCCTTGTTAGCGTCATCCTGCTGATTTTTGCCGGTGCTGCCGTGCCGTTGATCTGATGAGCATTGTGGGATGTCCTTGGGCAATAGGTCTTGCCAACCAGAAACGGTGCGCGTAATCAGCACAACGGCCCTAGGGGTATAGCTCAGCTGGTAGAGCGACGGTCTCCAAAACCGTAGGTCGCGGGTTCGAACCCTGCTGCCCCTGCCAATTTCCCGGACATATTTGCGC
Source organism: uncultured Rhodobacterales bacterium (assembly GCA_964542095.1). GTDB lineage: Bacteria > Pseudomonadota > Alphaproteobacteria > Rhodobacterales > Rhodobacteraceae > Tateyamaria. Next base: position 1,766 of record CAZITF010000437.1, on the reverse strand, counting down.
CTGCCACCATGCTGCACAGCACGAATCGCAAGCCGACGCGGCCCGATGACGCGCAATCGGCGAAGTGTCGCCATGGTTGTGTCCCTATTCGATGTGGATTGCGAACAGTCTCGGAGTTGCCCCTTCATTGTTGCGACCTAATGGACAGTGCCTCAATCTCGCCACATTTTTGACACGCGGCGCGCACGGTTGAGGCGCAGAATTGCCTTATCCGGGCCACTGCGCCGTCGCTTGCGCGCAACAGCCCCCCGGGGCCTTCCCGGGCGCACAGTTTTTAAGAGTTGAGGATGTCGCTGATGAAATACGAACCCATTCCCGGTCAGCCACAACACGCCACCGACGAAGAAACCATGTCTGTCATCCGCGCGGTCCTGACCGAGGAAGATGCTCGCGCTCCGTCACGCAAGGAACAGCGCGCCGCGCGCATCGCCTCGAAAAGTCGTGACATGCTGGAATCGCCGGTCGCGGAAGACCCGCAGGGTTTCAAGGCTTTTGTCGAACGGACGCTGGAAGTCAAACCGCGCCGTCGTGCTGATGACCTGCCCGAGTTGCAGGATGCCACGCCCGAAGTTGAAGCACGGGCCCGCACCGCATGGACCACACGGGCGGCGCGCCGCGTTGCACAGATCGCACGTCCGTTGCGCGACTTCCGCCCGAGCACCCGTCACGTGGCTCTTGCGAGCCTCGCTTTGCTTGTTGTCCTGCGTCCGCACTGGTTTGTCATCAGCGTCGTCCTTGCCGCGGCGCTGATCATCGGTGCGTTCCTGATCATCGGGTCGGACCGTATCTGGCGCGCCGTGCTGTCCTATCTGGGACGTGTCGAGACGCGAGACCCGAAACGCGCCATGCACCTGCGCGCCCGGATTGACCGGTTTGCCTGTCGTTGGGACGGCTTTCTCGACTTTTTCCCCGACGGGATGGTCGATGGCCTCTACATGCCCGACTTTCAGGATCTGCAGAATGGCGACGAGGCCCATACCGAAGCAATGATCGAAAGGTTGTCGCGCATGGCGCACGACGCCTGATCGCCACCTGTCTTGCCAACAAGGCGGGATGCGCTGCAATCCCGCCTTGAATTCGCCCATGCCGGCCGTTATGTGCCTTTCATCCGCAGACAGGGACGCGAAAACACGCCATGGCCACAACCAACCCGCTTCAGTTCATCCAGCAAGTCCGTTCGGAAGTGTCCAAGGTCGTCTGGCCGACCCGGCGCGAGGTTTTGCTGACAACCGTCATGGTCTTTATCCTTGCGGCATTGACGGCAGTATTTTTCGCGATTGTCGATATCCTGATCCGGGGCGGGCTGGAAATGGTCCTGACCTATTTCGGCTGACGGGTCGTTTGCGGACCCGGCCCTTGCACTTTGAAAAAGTGCAGAGTATCCCCCAATCCTGACCTAAGCTGAGGCGCGCGGCGATTCGAAGCCCCGCGCCGATTTTCATTCGGGTCGGCGCGTGTTCAGATCACGTGACCAAAGAAACGACATATCGGGCAAGGGACCAGACGCACATGGCAAAACGGTGGTATTCGGTCAGCGTTCTTTCGAACTTTGAAAAGAAGATCGCCGAGACGATCCGCACTTCGGTGGCCGAACATGGCCTCGAGGACGAGATTGACGAAGTGCTGGTTCCAACCGAAGAAGTCATCGAGGTCCGCCGCGGCAAGAAGGTCACGACCGAGCGCCGCTTCATGCCCGGTTATGTATTGGTCCACATGGAAATGTCCGACCAGGGATATCACCTGATCAACTCGATCAACCGCGTCAC
>CAZITF010000436.1:0-2512 GCA_964542095.1 uncultured Rhodobacterales bacterium | reverse complement strand
CCTTGTCGCGCCCGGTCAGGATTTCCAGCACCACGCCCGCGCTTGCCGCCAGGGGTTGCAACCCCTCAAGGTGTTGCCGCGCAAGGATTTCCGTCGGCGCCATCATCACCCCCTGCCCGCCCGCCTCGACCGCGATCAGCAGCGCCATGAAAGCCACCAGCGTCTTGCCCGCCCCGACATCGCCCTGCAACAACCGGTTCATCCGCGTGGGTCGGGCCATGTCGGCTGCGATCTCGGCAATCGCGCGTTCCTGCGCACCGGTCAGGGCATAGGGCAGATCGGCGCGCACCTTGGCCTGCAACGCCCCGGTGCCCCGCGTCACCTGCCCCGGGACGCGCCGTTCCGAGGCACGCGCCAGTGCCAGCGTGACCTGATGGGCGAACAGTTCGTCATAGGCCAGGCGGATGCGCGCCGGGCTGGTCGCAGCGAGGTCGGCCTGGCCTTTGGGCGCGTGCGCTTGCGCCATTGCCTGAGCGAATCCGGGCCATTTGGCCTGCGCCACCTGGCCGGGGTCGATCCATTCGGCAACGTCCGGTACACGGGTCAGGGCCGCGCGGGTCGCCTTGAACATGGTTTTTTGGGTGACACCGCCGGTCAGTGGATAGACGGGTTCGAATCCCGGCATCTCCGCCGCCTCCTCCACCGGCAGGATATGATCGGGATGCACCATGTTGGCGATGCCGTCGAACAGCTCGACCCGGCCCGACACGACCCTCTCGGACCCTGTGGGCAGCACCTTGGTCAGGTAATCGCTGCGCCCGTGGAAAAAGACGAGCTGGAACGAGGTCGCGCTGTCCGCGACATGAATGCGATAGGCACCGCCCCGGCTGCGCGCCGCGTGGTGCGTGCCGACCTTGACCTTGACCGTCAGCGTGGCGGGCAGAACGGCGTCCTTGATCGTGTCGCGCAAGCTGCGGTCGATGCCGGTGTGGGGCAGCGTGAACAGCAGGTCGCGCGGCGCGGTGATGCCAAGCGCGCCCAGATGCTGCGCCGTTTTCGGGCCGACCCCCGCGAGCGTTTCGAGGTCCGCAAAAAGCGGAAACAGGATCTCGGGGCGGCTCATGAGGCCCCGATCAGGTCCAGCCAGCCGTCCTCGTCCACTGTCTCGATCCCCAGTTCGGCGGCCTTTTTCGCCTTGGACCCGGCGCCCGGCCCAGCGACCAGCAGGTCGGTCTTGGCACTGACCGAACCTGCGACCTTGGCGCCCAGCGCCTCGGCGCGCGCCTTGGCCTCGGCGCGGGTCATCTTTTCAAGGGTGCCGGTAAAGACCACCGTCTTGCCCGCGACGGGGCTGTCGGTGTCGGCGGGCGCGTCTTCGGGGGCGATGGAAAGGTGCGCGACAAGGCGGTCGATGCTGGCGCGCTCGGCCTCTTGTCGGAACGTGGTGACGAGGGCCACGGCGACGGTGGCGCCGATGCCGTCGATGCCCGTCAGTTCATCCCAGGCCGTTTTCGCGGCTGGCTCCAGCCCGTCCCAGACCGCATCGCGGGTGGGTTTTATGCGGGCGCGGCGGTTTTCGGACCGGGCCTTGATACGCTCTTGGGCTTCGGCCTGGTCGGCCTGTAAATGGCACGCAGCGGCCGGGGCGGCGCGGTCGACGGTATCCAGCAGTGCCTCCCACGTGCCGAAATGGCGGGCCAGGTCGGCGGCGGCCACTTCGCCCACATGACGAATGCCAAGCGAAAAGATCAGCCTTTTCAGCGGGATGTTGCGTTTATCCTCGATCGCCTGAAACAGGTTGTCGGCACTTTTCTCGCCCCAGCCATCGCGATTTGCCAGCCGGGTCAGATTGACCGCATCCCGCTCCTTCAGGGTAAAGATGTCGGCAGGCTCGCGGATCGCCAACTGGTCGTCACCATAAAACATCTCGACCTGCCTGGCCCCCAGCCCCTCGATGTCAAAGGCGGCCCGGCTGACGAAATGTTTCAGCTTTTCCACGGCTTGAGCGGGACAGATCAGACCGCCTGTGCAGCGGGCCACCGCGTCGCCCTCCTCGCGGATCGCATCGGACTTGCATTCGGGGCAGACCCTGGGAAAGGCGAAGGGCACGGCACATTCGGGCCGTTTGGACAGGTCGACATCGGCCACTTTCGGGATCACGTCGCCGGCGCGATAGACCTGAACCCAATCGCCGACGCGGATGTCCTTGCCGTCGCGGATCGCGGCGCCGGTATTGTCGCGTCCGGCGATGTAATCCTCGTTGTGCAGGGTCGCGTTGGACACCACGACTCCGCCCACGGTGACCGGCGCAAGGCGCGCGACGGGCGAGAGCGCACCGGTGCGCCCGACCTGGATGTCGATCGCCTCGAGCCGCGTCCAGGCCAGTTCGGCGGGAAACTTGTGTGCAATCGCCCAGCGCGGCGTGGTCGAGCGGAAACCGAGGCGCGCTTGCAGGGCCAAATCGTCGACCTTGTAGACCACCCCGTCGATGTCATCGCCGAGCGACGCGCGTCGCCCCGCGACGATCTCCTGACGGCCCGTGTATTTCTTGGCCAGCTTCAAAGCGCCTTCA
>CAZITF010000435.1:0-2514 GCA_964542095.1 uncultured Rhodobacterales bacterium | reverse complement strand
CAATCATATTTCTACCCAAAGTTGGACTTTTACCATAAAACCCACTTTGATCCGGCTGGGATACGGTTAAGTCCGTATCGTGCGCTTGCATTTTGTGTCCACATTAGTATCGTCTGATTGCTTTGCGCGTCACTGTTGACGCTATATGGCGTCATTTCGCGAAGGCCAGTGGTTTAACGAGCATAAAAACAGGCTGTTCTGTAACCATGCTGGAAAAAGCGAAAAGGAACTTCAATGGCGGAAATGCGCAGATCACCGGCGGAATTGCGCAGCATGTTCGGGGCCAATCTTCGTGTTCTGGCCCAACCCTATCCCTCGATTTCGGAACTGGCGCGTCGGCTTGGCATCAACCGCACACAGTTCAACCGCTATCTGTCCGGCGAAAGCTTTCCGCGTCCCGATGTGCTGGCGCGTATCTGCACCTTTTTCAAGGTGGATGCGCGGGTGTTGCTGGAACCGGTGGACTCGATCGGTCGCGGCAATGACCCGCTGACAGGAACCTTCCTGCGCGATTTCGTCGGCAGTGGCGTGGGCAGCGTGCACGAGGCGATGTTCCCTTCGGGCTTTTACCGGTTCTCGCGGCGCAGTTTCATGGCGCGCGATCAATTCGTCAGCGGGCTGGTGTGGGTGTTTCGCGAAGGACAGTCCACCTTCATCCGCGGCTACGAGGCGCGGGCGGCGATGGCCGCGCAGGGCCTTGGCACCGACAGGCGGGCGCGGGAATTCCGGGGACTGGTATTGCGCCAGGAAGACGGCGTCGCCGCCCTGATCTCGCGCCGGGATGCGATGACGGCGTCCTTCAACTTTCTCAGCCGCGTGACTTCGTTCGAAAACAATTTTTGGGTCGGGTACGTGGCGCGTACCGTGCGCGAAAGCCCGGAATCCGACCGCATCGTGCGGATGGTCTATGAACATCTCGGGGCCGGGATCGGCAAGGCCAAGACGGCGGCCAGGACGGCGGGCTATTGCGATCTGGACGACCTGTTGCCGTTTCACCAGCGCCTGTTGCAGCCCGACGTGCCGTTCCGTTAGTCGCCGCGGGGCAGGGCTGCGACACCGGTCCGGGCCACCTCGCTCAGACCCAGCGGGCGCATCAGATCGGCAAAGGCGTCGATCTTTTCCGGCGCACCGGTGATCTCGAAGACAAAGCTTTCCAGCGTGCTGTCGACCACGTTGGCGCGGAAAATATCCGCCAGCCGCAGCGCCTCGACCCGCTGGTCGCCCTTGCCTGTGACCTTGAACATCGCCAATTCCCGCTCGACCGAAGGCCCTTCGACCGTGAGGTCGTTGACCTTGTGAACCGACACGATGCGACCCAGCTGCGCCTTGATCTGTTCGATCACCTGCGGCGTGCCGGTGGTTACGATGGTGATGCGGCTCAGGTGCCCCTGATGATCGACCTCGGCCACGGTGAGGCTTTCGATGTTGTAGCCACGCCCCGAGAACAGCCCGATCACGCGGGCCAACACGCCGGGTTCGTTCTCGACCAGCACCGCGAGCGTGTGCTTTTCCTCGACGTCACTGAACGTGGGGCGCAGGTTGTAAGCGGAGTGGCTCGTCGAGCCTTTTTTGAGTTTTAGGGCTGACATGCGTGTCTTTCCTTTTCGAGTTTCGTCACGGTTGTTTGAGCCCGACAATCCGGCACTCAAACAATCCTGTCTGTTCCGCCGCGCGTTTCATCGCAGGGATGAGATGGGTAGAGAATTTTACAGCGTCTTCCTCACAAAGTCGCATGGCTTGGTCTTGCGCCACTTTTAGCGTGACAGCGTTGATGGAGGTGCCTTGTGCGATCCAGCCGTTTGCGGCCAGAGCGGTGAACTTGTCATTTTCGGTGTCTTTGACCAGTTCGCGCCAGGTACGGCTGTAGGCCGGATTCAGAGCAACAGGCTCATATCCGTCCGCAGGAACCAGGCGCGCATAAACAAGGCAAGGCTCGCCGCGGCGCGCTTCACATTTTATCCGTGCATGGGCGTCTGCCTCTTCTTGAGAATGATAACCGGTACCCCAGCCCGAGAGCGTACCCTCTGACGAGACGTAGAATGCGCCATACGCCGCCTTGGTTGAAGCAAACTTGTCGAAGTCGCTTTGGATGTGATCCCCAATCGGCAGTTGCGACAGCTGAACCAGCACATTTCCTGCGTAACTGTCTTGGCCAATCGGAACTATCTCCGGCGTGTCATTGACGGAACGCGTCTGCAAATAAGAAGCGGCGGAAAATACTATCGCCGTGACAACCGCGATCAAAAAGAGTTTGGGGTCGAATGTCACACCAACACACTCCCCTTGGCGTCGATCACGCCTTGGGTTTCCGCTTCGCCCAGCAACATCTCGTTGTGCGCTTTGCCCGACGGGATCATGGGGAAGCAATTCTCATGCTTCTCCACCAGACAGTCGAACAGCACCGGACCGTCATGGTTGATCATCTCCATGATCGCGTCGTCCAGATCGTCGGGGTCGGAACACAGGATGCCCTTGGCGCCGAACGCTTCGGCCAGCTTAACGAAATCAGGCAGA
>CAZITF010000434.1:0-2518 GCA_964542095.1 uncultured Rhodobacterales bacterium | reverse complement strand
GTCGGCCCAGGCGCGGGCCTGCGCGGGGTGGGCGGCGAGGCGGGCAAGGGTGGCGGCCTCGTTCGGCGCGGCCTCGATCACGGGCGGGTGGCCGGCGCCGGTGCGGGCAAGGCGCGACAGGGCAATGTCGATCAGGGTATAGAGCAGGTCGAGTCGGGCCTCGGCCCCGCGCGCGCCTGCGGTCTCGGCCATGGCCAGTGCCCGCCCGCGGTCGAGGTTGGGCATGGTGCCGATCAGCGCGATCAGGTCGGAATACAGCTTCAGCCCGTCAAGCAGGGCCAGCCGCAGCGCCGCGCCCACCGATCCTGCGCTGAGTTCGGCCAGCGCCGCCGCACCGGGTCCGGGATCGACGCCCGCCTGCGCCATCGCCTGCGCCATCTGGTCGGCGTCGAGCGTGCCCAGACGCAGCGTGCGACAGCGCGAGCGGATCGTGGGCAAGAGACGGCTGGGCTGGTGGCAGACCAGCAGGAGCGTGGTGCGCGCGGGGGGTTCCTCAAGCATTTTCAGCAGCGCGTTAGCGGCGTTGACGTTCATGTCGTCGGCTGCGTCGATGATCACCACCCGCCGCCCCCGATCCGTGGCTGACAGATGGAAGAAGGAGGCCATGTCGCGGATGTCGTCGACGACGATCTGATCGCGCATGCGCCTGGTCTTTTCGTTCTCGGTGCGGTGGACGGATTTGAGGCCCGGTTCGGCGCCTGCCGCGATGCGGCGGGCGATGGGGTGATCGGGCGAGATATCGAGGCTGGTTGGCACGGGAGCCCCGAACATATCGTCCGGGTCGGGATCGGATGTTGCCAGCAGAAAGCGCGCGATGCGCCATGCCAGCGTCGCCTTGCCCACACCGCGCGGGCCGGTAAGCAGCCAGGCGTGGTGCAGGCACCCGGTGTTGAACGCATCGACCAAGGCTGCTTGTGCCGCGTCCTGACCGATGAGGAGCGGCGTGTCGCGCGGGTGCGGAGCGCCTGCGACGCGGGTGGGATCGGGAGGTTCGTCAGCCATGGACCGGGATGTAGCACTGGTGCGGGGCAGGGGGAATGGCTTTGGCGAGGATTGAGGGGGCTCTGCCCCCGGCTTTCAGCCTCCCCCGGGATTTTTCTGAAACAGAGAAGACGGGACGGATCAGCTGGCGAGATAATCGGTGACGGTCGCGGTGACATCCGCCGCCACATCCTCGACCGCGCGCGCGCCGTCGATCACGCGGAAGCGGTCCGCGAATTCCTGTGCCAGCGACAGAAAACCGGCGCGCATGGCCGCCTGAAGTTCGGTGCCGAAATCCTCGAACCGTTCCTCGGCCCCTTGCCGTCCCTTGGCGCGCGCAAGGCCCTGGGCCGGGTCCATGTCGATCAGGATCGTGAGGTCCGGCTCGCGCCCGATCATCAGGTCGTGCAGTGCGTCGACCGTGCGGCGCAGATCGCCGCGGCTGAGGCCCTGATACATCCGCGTGCTGTCGGCAAAACGGTCGCAGATCACGATCTTGCCCGCCGCGAGGGAGGGCGCAATCAGCCGCTCCATATGGTCGCGCCGCGCGGCGGTAAACAGCAGCAGTTCGGTTTCGGCAGACCAGCGGTCGGGATCGCCCTGCAGCACGAGGGCGCGGATTTCCTCGGCACCGGGGCTGCCGCCGGGTTCGCGGGTCAGGACAACGTCGAACCCTTGGGCGCGCAGATGATCGGCCAGCAACCGGGCCTGCGTGGACTTGCCCGATCCGTCGATGCCTTCAAAGCTGATAAAGCGCCCGTGGGCTGTCACACGCCGTCTTCCGTCGCAGGCGTGGCGCGCACTGTCTGGATCAGTGACAGCGCGGCTGTCGATATCCTCGCCAGAAACCCGCCATGGGGCACGTCGGTTTCGGCCACGAGGGCAAAGCGCTGTTCGGGCAGGCCTTCGGGTTGCAGCACCAGTTCAGCCAGCGGCGTGCCTGCCGCAACCGGTGCCTGGATTGGGCCGGTATAGACCACTTCGGCGGCCACTTCCCGGCCCGCCAGCACCGGGATAAGCACGCTGATGTCTTCGGCCGGAACCAAACCGACCTGGGGTTCGGCCCCTTCCCAGACATCGGCCACGGCGAGGCGCTGACCGGCGGTAGCAAGAGTGCGCTGCGCGAACTGGCGGAAAGCCCAGTTGACGATCGCTTCGGATTCCTCTGCGCGCGCTTCGGCGGTGTCCAGTCCGGACAAGACAAAGACCACCCGCCGGTCGCCTTGTTTGGCGGAACCGGTCAGGCCATATCCTGCCTCTTGCGTGTGCCCGGTTTTCAGCCCGTCAACGCCGATGCCGAGTTTCAGCAGCGGGTTGCGGTTGAACCGGTTGGCGGATTCGTTGGCGTCGAACAGGAATTCGGTTTCGGCAAACATCGGGTAATATTCCGGGAAGTCGGTCAAAAGCCTCTGCGCCAGCAGCCCCAGATCGCGCATCGACATCAGATGCCCCGCCGCAGGCCAGCCGCTGGAATTGACGAAAGTCGAGTTTGTCATGCCCATTTCCTGCGCGCGGCGGGTCATCAGGCGGGCAAAGC
>CAZITF010000433.1:0-2524 GCA_964542095.1 uncultured Rhodobacterales bacterium | reverse complement strand
GCCGACGAGTATGGTGCGCTGACCTATATCGACGAGGTCCACGCGGTCGGCATGTACGGCCCGCGCGGCGGCGGTGTGGCCGAACGCGATGGGCTGATGGACCGTATCGACATCATCAACGGCACGCTGGCCAAAGCCTACGGGGTGATGGGGGGCTATATCGCTGCATCGGCGAAAATGTGCGATGCGATAAGATCTTACGCGCCGGGCTTCATCTTTACCACGTCCCTGCCTCCGGCGGTGGCGGCGGGGGCTGCGGCCTCGGTCCGGTTTCTGAAATCGGCAGAGAATTTGCGTGCGGATCATCGCGCGCAGGCCAAAGCGCTGAAACTGCGTCTCAAGGGCATGGGACTGCCGATCATCGATCATGGCAGCCATATCGTTCCGGTCATGGTCGGCGATCCGGTCCACACCAAGCAGCTGAGCGATATGTTGCTGGAAGATCACGGGATTTACGTCCAGCCGATCAATTTCCCCACCGTCCCGCGCGGCACCGAACGGTTGCGATTCACCCCCTCGCCAGTGCATGGGCCGGACGAGACGGACGCACTGGTACAGGCGATGGACAGGCTCTGGTCACATTGTGCGCTGAATCGCGCCGAGGATGCCGGGTAAATCAACAATTTTCGCAATTGGCGTTGCCTTGTGTTATTCTGTGTTAAACAAGAGCCGTGATACGAATCGAGTGGGACAGGTTCGTTAAACACGACACGATGGGGCGGTGGCATGATCGGGCGAAAATCCGTCATTATTGAGAATACAGATGAGCCAAAGCCAAAGGGCTTTGACGATTTCGAACTGCGGCTTGGCGACATCATGCGCGGTGAGCGTGCGACGCTGGGCAAATCTCTTTTGGATGTTCAGCGCGAATTGCGCATCAAGGCGAGCTATATCGCCGCCATCGAATCCTGCGACCCCGACGCCTTTGATACGCCCGGCTTCATCGCCGGTTACGTGCGGTCCTATGCGCGCTATCTGAATATGGATCCCGATCGCGCCTTTGCCGGTTTTTGCGAGGAAAGCGGGTTTTCCGTGGCCCACGGGATGTCCAAGGAAGCCTCGGTTGTCAAGAAATCCGCTCGCGAAGAGCGACTGAGCCGCCGTCCCGCAGGCGACATTTTTTCCGCGCCCGCGACACCTTTTGTACCCGCGGGCGAGGCCATTTGGTCGCGCATCGAACCGCGCGCCATCGGCTCTACCCTCGTCCTGCTGGCGCTGATTGGCGGCCTGGGGTTCGGTGGCTATGCGGTTCTGCAGGAGGTGCAGCGCGTTCAGGTGGCCCCGGTCGATCAGACTCCCGTGGTGCTGTCCGACCTTGATCCGCTGAACGGGGCCGCGCCCGTCGAAAGCGTTCTGGGCCCGGATATCGAGACACCTCGCGCGGATGTATTGGACCGTCTTTACCGTCCGCAGGCGCTGGATGTGCCGGTTCTGGTGGCGCGCGATGCGCCCATCGCGACGCTTGATACGCGCGAACTGGGCGCCTTTGCCGACCCGCGGCCGGACCCTGTGCAGATTGCCGGTGTCAGCGATACCAGCCCGTTTGGCGGCCCATCCGGACCGTCCAGCCCATCCGGCCTGTCCGTGCCGCAGGTGGTCGAGACCGCGGCACCCGCGCTGACCATGGTGGCCGTGCGCCCGTCCTGGGTGCGTGTGCGCGCCGCCGACGGCACCGTGATCTACGAGGCGACCATGCAGGCGGGCGACACATGGGAAGCGCCCCTGACCGAAGAACCGCCCACCTTGCGCACCGGCGAAAGTGGCGCGATCTATTTCGCGATGAACGACAAGTTTTACGGCCCCGTCGGTCAGACCGGTGCCGTGACATCCAACCTGCCGCTTGAAATCGCGGGCTTGCAGGAAACCTATCTGCCGGTCGAAGTGTCCACCGACGAAGGTCTGGTGCGCTATGCCGAGGCGCGGGCCGGAGCGGTTGCGGAACCCGCCGAATAACAAGCCTTTGTGCTGTGCCGGGCATTGCCGCGCGCGGGTGCGCTGTCTATCTTGCCTGACACCTGCCATCCGTTTCCAAGGTCGCTGACATGTCGCTCAATCACATCCGCCCTTGGCGCAACATCTATCGCCGCAAAAGCCGTCAGATCATGGTGGGCAACGTGCCTGTGGGGGGCGATGCACCCATCACCGTGCAGACGATGACAAACACGCTGACCACGGATGCGCGCGCCACCATCGCGCAAATCCAGGCCGCGGCAGAGGCGGGCGCGGACATCGTGCGTGTGTCTGTCCCCGATCAGGACAGCGCGAAGGCGATGAAGGAGATCGTGCGCGAAAGCCCGGTGCCCTTGGTGGCCGACATCCATTTCCACTACAAACGCGGGATCGAGGCGGCAGAGGCGGGCGCGGCCTGTCTGCGGATCAATCCCGGGAACATCGGCGATGAAAAGCGGGTGCGCGAGGTCATCAAGGCCGCGCGCGACCACAATTGTTCGATCCGCATCGGGGTGAACGCAGGATCGCTGGAAAAACACCTGCTCGACAAATATGGCGAGCCGACGCCGGATGC
>CAZITF010000432.1:0-2526 GCA_964542095.1 uncultured Rhodobacterales bacterium | reverse complement strand
ATGGGTGATCGGATCACCCTGCCCGACATTCTTGCCGTCCATTGTTTCGGCTGGGCCTTCGGCGCGCAGTTCCCGGCGCTGCCGGAGCCTCTCAAAGCCTATTCAAAGCGCCTGCGCGCCCGTCCGCAATTCCGCGCCGCTCAGGAGCATTAAGTGGTAGGCTGGCGTTTCACCCCACCTCCTGCGCCAGCCAGTCCACCACTCCGCGCCCCGCATGCCGCCCTGTCGCAAGGCAGGCCGTCAGCAGATAGCCCCCCGTCGGCGCTTCCCAATCCAGCATCTCGCCCGCGCAGAATACGCCCGGTCTGGCGCGCAACATCAGGTTCGCATTTAGCGCCTTCGCAGGAACGCCCCCGGCGGTCGAGATCGCCTCGTCCATGGGTCGCAATCCGTCGTGGCGCACCAGCAGTTTTTTCAGCCGCCGGGCTATGGCGGTGTCATCTTCGGGCCAGGGTCGCCCCCATTCCTGCGCTATGGCAAGGCGCAGCGGGTCGAGTTTCAGCACCTTGCGCAGGTGATTGGCGAAACTGTTCTTGCCGCGCGGGCGCGCAAGGCGTGCAGCGACCTCGTCCACGCTGAGGTCGGGCAGCAGATCAACATAAAGCGGTGCGCCCTCGCGCACTCCGCGCGAGACGGAATAGATGCCGCCGCCCTCAAGGCCGCGTCGCGACAGCACCGCCTCGCCACGCGATCTGTACGCGCCCGCGCGCCACGCCACGCTTTTGAGAGGTTGACCAAGCAGGCCGAACATATGCTCGGACCATGCGACCGACAGCCCTGCGTTGGCAGGTGCGAACGGGGCCAGATCGACCCCCGCATCCGTCAGCAGCTGCGCCCATGCCCCGTCCGAGCCAAGCCGCGCCCAACTGGCGCCGCCCAATGCCAGAACGACGGCATCATGCAGGTCCGTGGCCGGTCCATCCGGAGTCGAAAAACTCAACGCCTCCTGCTCCCACCCGGTCCAGCGCCAGCGTGTGTGCCGCTCGACGCCCAAACCGTCGAGGCGCGCCAGCCATGCGCGCAGCAGCGGCGAGGCTTTCATCGCGCGGGGAAAGACGCGATCGGTGGTCCCCACGAACATGTCCTGCCCCAGGCCGGTGGCCCAGTCGACGATGGCCTGATTGTCAAAACCGTTAAGCGCGGGCGCGAGCCAAGGTGTCGCCTCGCGATATTGCGCCATCACTTCGACCATATCGCCTGCATTTGTGAGGTTCAGCCCGGACTTGCCCGCCATCAGAAATTTACGTCCCAGCGATGGTTTGGCTTCGTAGAGGGTCACGCCATAGCCCGCACCCGCGACCACTTCGGCCGCGGCCAGACCCGCCGGGCCACTGCCAATGATGGCGACCCGTTTCATTCGGAACGCGTACGCAGTTCGCCGGACACTTCGATAGTGCGGTGCGGATAGGGGATCGTGATGTTGTTGTCCCTGAGCGCGTTCCAGATCAGGAACAGCACGTCCGAGGTGTATTTGTTGGGTCCATCATCGACGCCGTTCACCCAGAATTCGACCGCAAAATCGATGCCGCTGTCACCGAATCCGCGCAGCTCGCAATCGGGGGGGTAGGGTTTGTCCAGCACGTCCGGATGCGTGGCCACCGCCGCCTCGATGATGGCGGGCACCTGATTGATGTCGGTGTCATAGCTGACCGAAAACGGCGCCTCGTAGCGGTTGGCCGAGCCTGAGTCCGAGTAGTTCACCACGCGGGTGGTGATAAAATCCTCGTTCGGGACGACGATCCAGCGGCCATCATAGGTTTCCAGAATCGCGGCGCGCGCGGTCATCTTGACGATGATCCCGGCCTCGCCGCCATCAAGTTCGACGTAATCCCCGACTGTCGCCTGCCCTTCGACCAGCAGGATGACACCCGAGATGAAGTTCGACGCGATTTTTTGCAGGCCGAAACCGAGGCCGACACCGATGGCACCGCCGATGACCGCCAGTGCGGACAGGTTGATGCCCATGATGTTCATCAGCAGCAGGAAGGCGACGCCGAAGATGGTGAATTCGACCGTCTTGATCAGCAACTGCCGGATCGAGGGGCGCATTTCTTCTTGTTGCCCGATGATGGTGGCGGTCTGCTTGTTGGACCATTGGCCCAGCCAGAACAGCAACGACCCCGCGATCGCGCCGCGCGCGATGGTCATCAGGGAAAAGCGGATGTTGCCGACGCCGACGACGGTTTCCGTCAGCGTGGCCGAGACGGTATCGAGCAGACCAAGCGCGTAGATTGTGGCAATGGGAACCAGCACGAAGCGGCCCAGCATCTTGAGGAACGGATCGTTGATGATGTCGCGCACCAGCGCGCGCGCTGCCAGAAACAGGAAGACCCGCTTGCCAAAGGCGATTACCGCCCCACTGTCAAAGATCGAGCGCACGACGCTTTCGCCCAGACCGGTGAAGGCGTAGGCCAGCAGCGGCAACAGCAGTGGCAGGAACTGAGCGACGAACCGCCGGGACTGGGCGATGATGCTGTCGCTCTCGCCCGGATCGAGCAGGTTGGCCAGCGTCGGGCGCAGCCGCCG
>CAZITF010000431.1:0-2529 GCA_964542095.1 uncultured Rhodobacterales bacterium | reverse complement strand
CGGCGTTGGCCTGGCCTTCGATCGTGGCCACCTCGGCCCCGTCCGCTTCGGCGGCGAGCATGGTGCAGGCCTTGACCGCCACACCGTTCACATGCACGACACACGCCCCGCATTGCGACGTGTCGCAGCCCACGTGGGTTCCGGTCAGTTTCAGCTGATCCCGCAGGAAGGACGACAACAGCGTGCGTCCCTCCACTTCGCCAGACGCAGCTTTTCCGTTCACAGTCATCGAGACCTGTGCCATGGCATCCTCCCCTTTGGCATTCCTGTTGTGGGGGAGTTAAGCACGTGGCTTACGGCTTGAGAACCGAAATTTTCCCTGCCCGCGCGAAATCGCAAGATCGTGCAAGGCGTTAAGGTGATCGGGTCGCGCGCGGGCGTGGCCGGGTCGGAATTTCCTTGAGCAACCCGCCCACACCCATGGCCGAAATCTCGGCCTGTCCCAGCGGCACGCCGCAGATCAACCGCTCCAGCACCCAATCCGCACCATTCAAGGCCGGCGACCGGGCACAGCCCGGCAGGCCGATCACCGGCTTTTCCCCCAAAGTGCCGAAAAACAGCAGGTTGCCGGGATCGACCGGCATCCCGAAGGCCGTCACCTGTCCTCCGGCAGCGCGCAGGCCTTCGGGCGCGACGTCACGCAGATCGGATGTGGCGGAGGCGGTGAGGATCAGGATGACCTCGCCCGGCGCCCGGGCAATGGCGGCCCCGAGGCTGGCGACATCATGTGGCACCACGACCCGGTCCGACAGACTCATACCGAAGCGATGCAGACGCCCGAACGTGGCGTCGCGCCCTTTCTGCGAGGGCACGTCGCGCCCGACCTGCGTTTCGATCAGCGTGGCAGAGGCGAAAACCGCAGGACGCACCCGCAACGCCCGCGCCGCCACGGCGCAGGCTTGCGCAAGGGCGGCCTCGGGTACGGCATAGGAGATGATCTTGATCGTGGCGATCATGCCGTCAGCGTCCGAACGGTGCCATGCCGGGACCGTGGCCAGGGTAATCATCGGATCAACGGCGTTGATCGCGGCCACCGCAGCCGCATCCACCCCGACCACGCCCGCGCATGTCGCATAGAGGTTGACCCGACCGGCCCCGGCCCCGGAAATCCGGATGTTCTGTGCCATGCTGTCTGGAACCAGTGCGTCGGCCAGACGGGCGGCGGCGGCGTTTTCCTCGACATCCCCCGCCTCGGGACGGGCCACGGTCAGGGTCGGTTGCCCGTCCCACGCGACAATATCCTCGACCATCTCGCGCGTCAGAACCGTTCCCTTGGGAATTCGATAGGACTGCTGGCTCTCGTGGGGGCGTTTCGCGGCCTCGTGGGAATGCGCCAGGGTCGCACCCACCGCCCCGGCCACGGGTACGGGTCCGAATTTCATGGCCGCTGCCGGAGGGTTGCGATCATCTGCGCGAGGATCGACACGGCGATTTCGGGCGGGCTGGCCGCCCCGATATCAAGGCCCACAGGCCCGCGGATGCGGGCGATCTGGTCGGGGGTGAACCCGGCCTCACCCAGCCGTTCGACCCGTTTGGCATGGGTGCGAGTCGATCCCAGCGCCCCGATATAGAACGCCTGGGAGTTCAGCGCGACATGCAGTGCCGGATCGTCCAGCTTGGGGTCATGGGTCAGCAGCACAAGGGCGGTGCGCGCATCCATCCCCACCTGCGCCAGCGCCGCGTCCGGCCAGTCATCGATCAGGGTTTCGCCGGGAAAACGGGCCTCGGAACCGAAGGCGCCGCGCGGGTCGATGATCATCGGATCATAGCCCGCAATGCGCGCCATGGGCACAAGAGCCTGCGCGATGTGAACGGCCCCGACAATGGCCAGGCGCAGGGGCGGGTTATGGATGGCGACGAATGTGCGCCCGTCTTCTTCGACGCCGGTGCGGTCGCTGGCAAAGCGGGCGACATGTCCGTCGCGGTCCAGCCGGCGCGTCCAGTCTTGCAGGTCGATGACATAGGCCACGGGGTCGCGCGCGGCCCGGGCGGCCACCAACTCTTCGAGCATCGCCACCGGCATCGCGGGCCCGACCGGTTCGACAAGAACCTTGATCGTGCCGCCACAGGCCAGCCCCACGGCAAAGGCATCGCCATCGCTGACCCCGTATTCCAGCAGACGCGGCGCGCCGTCCTCCAGCGCCTCCATCGCCTCGACCACCACCGCGCCCTCGACGCAGCCGCCCGAGACCGAGCCCATCATGTCGCCATTGCCCGATACGACCATCTGCGCGCCCGCACGACGCGGCGCACTGCCCCATGTCTGCACGACCGTGGCAAGTGCCGCGCCCTGCCCGGCCCTGACCCACTCCAGCGCCTGTTCGGGTGCGTTTTCCAGGGATGTCATCGTCACGTCTCCATTTTTGCCGGTTCGTAACCGCCCCCGTTTGCGATCGAACGGGCGGGGCGACTTGCCACGGCCAAGCCCGATCTGCGCAAGGACCCGCTTGCGCGAAACGCAGGCTTGGCCTGACAGCCACGCTGCGATCTGCCGGATGCGTGATCAATCGAGGGTGTATCCGAACCTGC
>CAZITF010000430.1:0-2537 GCA_964542095.1 uncultured Rhodobacterales bacterium | reverse complement strand
TCACGCATTGGGTGTCGGTGGTCAAGATCACGCCCGAGGCGGCGGACGATCCGACGATCTCTCCGGACGAACGCAGCCGGGGTCTGGCCCTGGCCGAAACCCTGCCGATGCGGGTGCTGACGCGGCTGTGGCAGATGCTGCTCAAGGCACTGGACGAGGTCGGCATGGCCCCCAACGCAATGATGGCCGCCGAAATGGCGATCATTCGCCTGACCCACGTGGCCGACCTGCCCAGCCCGGATGAACTGGTGCGCAAGCTGCAAAACGCCACGCCGCCCCCCGCCCCATCGGTGCCGGGCAGTGCCGCGACCGTCTCTTCCGGCGGCGCGCAGGCGGTCGCGCAGGCACAGACCCGGATGGCGGCCAGCCCCAATGCGAGCGGTCAGAACGCGGCACTTGCCCAAGATCCTGAGGCGGCGCTCGCGCGCTATCCGACCTTCGATCACGTGCTGGAACTGATCCGCGCCAACCGCGACGGCAAGCTGCTGGTGGATGTCGAAACCGACCTGCGCCTGGCCCGCTATGAACCGGGCCGCATCGAATTCGAACCGACCGAGCGGGCGCCACGGGACCTGGCCCAACGGCTGGGCCAACGCCTGCAACTCTGGACCGGCAACCGCTGGGCCGTCACGGTCGTCTCCGAAGGCGGAGCCAAGACCATCGACGAAGTGCGCAACGCCGAAAAATATGCCCGCGAGGCGCAGGCGATGACGCATCCCCTGGTACAGGCCGTGATCGCGCAGTTTCCGAATGCAAAGATAACCGACATCCGCACCGCCGCCGACATCGCCCAAGAGGCGCATATCGAGGCCCTGCCCGAAGTGGACGACGAATGGGACCCCTTCGAGGAGGATTGATCCTGACCCTGCTGCCGGGGGTCGCCTGGGCCGAGGTCTGTGACAAGGTGCGCCCGCTCTGGACACCGGGGACCGATGCGACCGCGTGGGGCGAGATGATTGCCCTGATGGGCACACCATTCTCTCTCGCGCTCCTGCTCCTGTCCGCCATCGCCGTGCGGTTTCGCCATGAATGGGGCGCGCTGGTGGTTGTCCTGCTGTGGACGGTCTGGATCTCGGTCATCGTGTTCTATGGCGCAAAGGACGAGGTGCAACTATTGGCGCTTGAGGAAGGCTGCATCGGCCCGCCGACCTTGTTCATTGCCGCCGCCGCTGCAATATGTATCGGGATGATCTTATTTGTCGCGCCGCCCTTCGGTCGCGGCCGAAACTCGGAGAACGAATGACATGCTCAAAGGACTAGGCGGGCTCGGCGATATGGCCGGGATGATGAAGAAGGCGCAGGAAATGCAGACAAAGATGGCGCAGATGCAGGACGATCTGCACGGCATCACGGTCACCGGCGAAAGCGGCGCGGGGCTGGTCAAGGCCACGGCGACGGCCAAGGGCGACCTCACCGGCCTCGACATCGATCCGTCGATCTTCAACGGCGATGACAAGGAAGTGGTCGAAGACCTGATCCTGGCCGCCATCAAGGACGCGCAGGCCAAGGCTGGCGAACGCGCGCAGGAAGAGATGGCCAAGCTGACCGAGGGCATGGGCCTGCCCGCCGGCATGAAGCTGCCCTTTTAACGGTCGGATCGCGGATCCCGCGGCATTTCGGCCATTCCGGCATGGCCCGGCCCGGCAGTTCCGCCGGGGGGTGTCAAATAGTGGCGGTGATAAAACTGGCGGAAGGTAAACAGACCCGCAAGGAACACGGCATATATGGAAAAGGCAACGCTCAGCCGTGCCATTCCCTCACCGAATGTCAGCCCACCGCCCGAGCCCACCTCTTTGCGGGCGCTGCTGCGTTCGATCGAATTCGCGTCTTCCGTGCCACTTGCGCCCAACGTCCCGTCCGAACAGGCCTCTTGTGCCGCTTCGTCAAGGCGGGTGGTGTATTCACGCAACTCGGGGTCGATGGTCAGGCCGCGACCATCCGCCAATGCGGTGGCAACCGCCAGCACGTTGCGCGCCGCGCGCAGGTCGCGGCGACCGACCTCACCCGAAAGGGTCGTCAACACGGCGTCGGCTGGCATGTGTTCAAGGGCACGGCGCAGGGTGTTGCGCACGTACATGCCGACCTCGCCACCGCGTTTCATCTGTTCGATCAGCGTCGTGTTCACCATGCGCAACGAGGTTGGATAAACACAGCCCGCAGCCGCCACCGATGTCACCATCCAGGCGATCAACACGCAACAGGGCAAGGCGGCAAGCCTCTTATGACCTCGGCAATCCGGCATGATGCGCAAAGCCTTACACAGAACATATTGAGAACAGGTGAACAGTGCCGGTGCAATCCGCACTTTCTGTCGCGGGGAAACGGCAATAGAGTCCAATGTCATGAGCAGCACCAAAGACATAGACGCCCTGATCGAGATGATGGCGAAACTGCCCGGCCTCGGCCCGCGCTCGGCGCGGCGCGCCGTGCTGCACCTGATCCGCAAACGCGCCTTGCTGCTGACACCCCTGGCCGATGTCATGCAGACCGTCGCCGTCACGGCGCGCGAATGCCTGAACTGCGGCAATGTCGGCACC
>CAZITF010000429.1:0-2542 GCA_964542095.1 uncultured Rhodobacterales bacterium | reverse complement strand
GGCGTGTTTCACGGCCTCCCAACAGCGGTCGATATCGCCGAGTTGCGCGCGCGCCAGGCCGCAGATCACTGCGGTCTGCGCGTTTTTTGCGATCTCGCTGACGGCGTTGAAATCACCCTCGGAGGCGATGGGAAATCCGGCCTCGATGATGTCGACGCCCATGTCGTCAAGAAGGCCGGCGATTTCGAGCTTTTCGGCGTGGGTCATGGTGGCGCCGGGGGATTGTTCGCCGTCGCGCAGCGTGGTGTCGAAGATGACAACACGGTCCTGGGATTTGTCGGTATCGGTCATTTCGGGTTCTCTTTTGAATTCTGTTCCTGAAGCCTTTTGGCGCGCGGGCTATCCTCTGAGCGGGCGCGCCGACAGGCTGCGCTCAGAGGCGGATTAGGAGCAGGAGGCCACGGCCAAGCGCGCCCGAAAGGCGTACGGTTGGTATATGTATGGCGCGTGTCATGGGCGTAGTTATACCGCGCCCTTGGCAAATGGGAAGCCCGGAATTCCGCAGGCAGCGCATTTGGCGGACCGGCCCTCCGGGGGCGGTTTTTTTGGCGAAATGAAGTTGATGGATGCCTTGGGCCCGCTAGGTCGCACTGCATGGACAAGGTTTTGATTATTGGCGCATCGGGCGGGATCGGGTCGGCTTTGGCGGATGGGTATGCGGCGCGCGGTGCGCATGTGGACCGGTTGTCGCGTGCAGTCGACGGGTTCGATGTGACCGATGCCGGATCGGTGGCGACCCATCTGGCAGGGCGGCGGCCCTATGACCGGGTTGTGGTCGCAACCGGCGCGCTGGAGATTGATGGGGCGGCGCCGGAGAAGACGATCAGGGGGTTGGACCGGCAGGCGATGGCGGATCAGTTCGCGCTGAATGCCATCGGGCCTGCGCTGGTCCTGTCCCATGCCCATGACCTGTTGCCCCGTGACCGGCCTGCGGTACTGGCGGTGCTGTCGGCCCGTGTGGGATCGATCGGGGACAACCGGATTGGCGGGTGGATCAGTTATCGCAGCGCCAAGGCGGCGCTGAACCAGATCGTGCATACGGCGGCGATCGAACTGGCCCGAAGCCACCGCGAGGCGGCGGTCGTCGCCTTGCATCCGGGCACGGTGGCAACCGCCTTTACCGAAAAATACCTGGGCCGTCATCCTGCCGTGAGTCCGCAAGAGGCGGCGGGGAACCTGATTGCCGTGATGGAGGGGCTGAGCCCTGCGCAGACGGGGCGGTTTTTCGATTACGCGGGGGCCGAGGTGCCATGGTAGCGCGGTTGATCCTGATCCTTGGCGATCAGTTGAGCGAGGACATTGCCGCCTTGCGCACGGCCGACAAGGGCGCGGACGTCATCGTCATGGCCGAGGTGGCCGAGGAGGGGTCTTATGTGCCCCACCACCCCAAGAAGATCGCGCTGATCCTTGCCGCGATGCGCAAGTTCGCGCAGCGTTTGCGCGACGAGGGCTGGCAGGTCGCCTATTCCGAACTGGACGACACCGATAACACGCAATCCATTAGCACAGAGTTAATCCGCCGTGCCGACCAGTTTGCCACGTCCAGCGTGGTCGCCACCCGCCCCGGCGAGTTTCGCCTGATCGACGCCCTTGAGGACTGTCCGCTGGATGTCGAGATGCTGGAGGATGATCGCTTCATCGCGTCCCACGCCGAGTTCGAGGACTGGGCCGAGGGGCGCAAGGCGCTGCGGATGGAGTATTTCTATCGCGAGATGCGCCGCAAGACGGGCCTGCTGATGGACGGGGACGAGCCTGCCGGGGGCCAGTGGAACTATGACCACGACAACCGCAAACCCGCACCGGAGAGCGTCGGATTTTCCGGGCCGATGCAGTTCACACCGGACGCGGTGGTCGAGGAGGTTCTGGACCTGGTCGAGGCCCGTTTCGGCAATCATTTCGGGCAGTTGCGACCGTTCTGGTTTGCCACCGACCAGGGGCAGGCGCGCCGCGCGCTGGCGCATTTCGTGGCCCATGGGCTGGCAGGGTTCGGCGATTACCAGGACGCGATGCTGGCGGACAACCCGTTCCTTTATCATGCGCTGGTGTCGCCCTATCTGAACATCGGCCTGCTCGATCCGATGGAAGTGTGCCGCGCGGTCGAGGCGGCGTGGAAAGCGGGCGATGTGCCGATCAACGCCGCCGAGGGCTTTATCCGGCAGGTCATCGGCTGGCGCGAATATGTGCGGGGCATCTATTTCCATGAGGGGCCGGACTATACCCGCCGTAACGGTTTGAATCATCAGCGGAAATTGCCGGATTTCTTCTGGGGGGCCGAGACGCGGATGCGCTGTGTGTCCAAGGCCGTGGCGCAGACCGGCGCGCAGGCCTATGCCCATCATATCCAGCGGTTGATGGTCACCGGCAACTTTGCCCTGCTGGCCGGGCTGAACCCGGCGGAGGTGTCGGAATGGTATCTGGCGGTCTATGCCGATGCTTATGAATGGGTCGAGCTGCCCAACACGCTGGGCATGAGCCAGTTTGGCGATGGCGGTGTGCTCGGCTCAAAACCTTATGCTGCGTCCGGCAATTACATCCATAAAAT
>CAZITF010000428.1:0-2546 GCA_964542095.1 uncultured Rhodobacterales bacterium | reverse complement strand
TACGCGCACGCGCCGGCCCTGCGACCAGCACCTTGACGGTGCCGTCGGGCAGTTTCATGAGTTGCAGCACATTGGACAGCACGCCCGCCTTGTAGATGCCGTCGGAGTCCGGATCATCGATGGACGGATCGATCTGGCTCGACAGCAGGATCTGCTTGTCATCGGCCATCACCTCTTCGAGGGCGCGCACCGATTTGTCGCGACCCACAAACAGCGGCACGATCATGTGGGGAAAGACCACGATATCGCGCAGCGGCAGCACCGGGTAAGAGGCGTTGAGTGGCTCTTGCATGCGTTTCATTCCTTTTGAGTGGCAAGACGTCGAGGCCCCGAATGGCGGCAACCTCATCGCGTCTCCGTATTTCGTGTCAGGACAGCTTGATCTGTGGCGCGCGTGCCCCGATTTCAAGGCCCAGTGTGACCTGACAGCCCCGCGGGTGCAATGGGATGAGGCACATTGTTGAGATAAAATCGCCACTCCCTGTGGGGTGTCGGGACGCTGCATGCGCGAAATGTGGGTCAAAACCCGCGAACAGTCAGCTTTGCGCGATCGGCCGGCCCAGCGCGGCCGGGGCGTCGCGGGCATCGCGATGCCCTTGCGGCAGGCCACCCCGATGCAACCGGCGCGACAGATGCAGGCGGTCTGTCACACCAGGGTTAGGGCCGCCAGCAACGACGCGGCAAACCAGGCCACGAAAAACAGAACATAAGGCATGGCGGACCCTCCCCAGTCAGGTGACTGATCTAAATCTAGTCGCTGCGCACGCGCGCCGCGATGGTGGAATTCCTTACCTACGCAGCCGCTTGTCCATGGCAAACCGCGTATGCGCCACGGGATCGGGACGGACACGCGCCAAAATCGGCTGGGGCCGGCCCGTCCCATCCTGTCCCGGACCGGCCTGCCGGCGGGACAGCATCACAAGCACGCCAACCGCCACAAGCAACAGGGGCAGCCCGGCGGGCAACGGCACGCTGTAGGTCGGTGCGGGCGGAACCGTGCGATAGCCGGTCAGATTACCACCGAAACGCACGGTGTCATGGGCATAATCCATCCGAAAAAGGCGCGTTCCCGCGCCGGACAACCGATAGCCCCGACCCCGGCCAAACTCCGAGCCCGGAACAAGCGCCAGAACGATCTGTTTGTCCGCCGCAGCGGCGTCCGGGGCCTTGAGGATGAAACCGCTGTCGCGCAGCCCCGATCCCGCCGGTCGGAGGATTGCCGCCAGGGTTCGGGGCGTGGCGATGGCCCCGTGGTCGCGCGGTTCGGGTGCCAACGCATCGGGGCGCACGTGCCAGAGAGCCCGGTCCGCTCCGGTCACGAAACCCCCGAATGGCCCCGTCGCAATCGCGTTCTGCAACCGCGTGGCCGCGTCGGCACCCGCCGGATGTTCGCCCGGTTCCGGACTGTCGAGGACGGTTGTGGCGGCCAGCGCCGGGCCTGCCAGCCCCAGGGCAAAGGCGGCGCAAGCGACGAGGGATATGAAAGATGCCATGATGCGATGGGTCCTTTCCCGTTGGGTTCACAGGACCAGGGACAGCACCTGCCGCACCTGGCTGTGCAGAGGACCATTCGCGATAATGGTAAACAAAGGGTTGAAGCCTGCCGCGCCCGACCGGCGATTCAGAGCGGGTCGATGTCGCCGATCTCGCGCGCCGCATGAAACGCGGCCTGCCAGTCGGCAAAACCGCCGTCCGCAATCGCCGCCCGCATCCCGGCCATCAAATCCTGATAGTAATGCAGGTTGTGCCAGGTCAGCAGCATCGAGGAAATGATCTCCTGGCTGCGGAACACGTGATGCAGGTAGGCGCGGGAATAACCCTTGCAGGCCGGGCAGCCGCAGGCCTCGTCCAGCGGGCGCGGGTCGTTCTGATGGCGCGCATTCTTGATGTTGAGCACGCCGTGGCGGGTGAACACCTGCCCGGTCCGCCCCGACCGCGACGGCAGCACGCAGTCCATCATGTCGATGCCGCGCGCCACCGCGCCGACGATGTCATCCGGCTTGCCCACCCCCATCAGGTAACGCGGCTTGTCGGCGGGCAACTGTTCGGGGGCATAGTCGAGGCAGCCGAACATCGCCGCCTGCCCTTCGCCCACGGCGAGGCCGCCGACGGCATAGCCCTCGAACCCGATCTCGCGCAGGGCCTCGGCGCTTGCCGCGCGCAGGTCTTGCTCCAGCCCGCCCTGCTGGATGCCGAACAGGGCGTGGCCGGGGCGATCCCCAAAGGCCGCGCGGCTGCGGGCCGCCCAGCGCATCGACAACTCCATGCTTTGCGCGATCCGGTCCCGATCCGCGGGCAGTGCGGGGCATTCATCGAAACACATCACGATATCCGAGCCGAGCAGCGCCTGTATCTCCATCGAGCGTTCGGGGGTCAGGCTGTGTTTCGACCCGTCGATATGGGATTTGAACGTCACGCCCGCTTCGGTCAGCTTGCGCAGATCGGCAAGGCTCATCACCTGAAAGCCGCCGGAATCGGTCAGGATCGGGCGATCCCAGTTCATGAACCTGTGCAACCCCCCGAGGGCCGCGATCCGCTCGGCGGTG
>CAZITF010000427.1:0-2555 GCA_964542095.1 uncultured Rhodobacterales bacterium | reverse complement strand
CTATATCAAGGTCGGTCAGCAGGCCACCACCCTTTCAGGCGGAGAGGCGCAGCGCGTCAAGCTGTCAAAAGAGCTGTCCAAACGCTCCACGGGCCGCACGCTCTATATCCTGGACGAGCCGACCACCGGTCTGCATTTCGAGGATGTGCGCAAGTTGTTGGAAGTGCTGCATGAACTGGTGGATCAGGGCAATTCTGTGGTGGTTATCGAACACAACCTCGACGTGGTGAAAACCGCCGACTGGATCATCGATATCGGCCCCGAGGGCGGCGATGGCGGTGGGCGGGTCGTGGCGACAGGCACGCCCGAGGACGTGGCCGGGGTTGAGGAAAGCTATACCGGGCACTACCTCAAGGCCATGCTGGCGGCGCGCAAGGTGGCGGCGGAATAGCGCCTGCGCCGCGCCGTCAGGCGCTGGCCTGCCCTTCCGTGTCGGTGAACCACGCGATGGCCGTTTCCAGATTGCTGGGTAGACCCAGGAAATAGCCCTGCGCCAGAGGCACGCCAAGGCCGGTCAGCGTGTCCAGTTCCTCTCCGGTCTCGATCCCTTCGGCCACGATGTCAGCCCCGATTTCACGGGCGAAACTGACAAGCGCGGCCCCGAGCGACCGGCGCACCAGACTGGTGTCGATCTGCGTGGTCAGCGAAATGTCGAGTTTGATGATGTCGGGGTGCAAACGCACGATATGCTGTAAT
The DNA here is from genome assembly GCA_964542095.1 of uncultured Rhodobacterales bacterium. GTDB lineage: Bacteria > Pseudomonadota > Alphaproteobacteria > Rhodobacterales > Rhodobacteraceae > Tateyamaria. The sequence continues at coordinate 1,859 of CAZITF010000427.1, read as the reverse complement.
CCGGCATATCCGGCGCCCGCATCGTCGATGGCCAGACGCACACCGCGAAACCGCAGCGTATCCAGTTCCTTCAGCAGCTTGTCGTAATCGGCAACCTTCGAATGTTCGGTCACTTCCAGCACGATCCGCTCGGCAGGCCAGGGCATGAACACCTCCGCCAGCGCCCCCGAGGCGATCGTGTCGGGAGACGCGTTGACCGAGATATAGACCGTGTCCGGCAGGTGATCGAGCGCGCGTAGCGCTTCTTTGATCAGGCAGATTTCAAGATCCTGCTGCAAGCCGACCTGGCGGGCCTCGTCGATCCAGACATCCGGTGTCCGGTAGGGATCCGAACGAAAGCGGCACAGGGATTCAAAGCCCTTGGGCTTGCGTGCGGGCGCATCCATGATGGGTTGATAGACGATGTCGAACGACTGGTTTTCGATCAATTCAAGCGTCCGCGTGCGCATCGCCAATGATGCGCTGTGTCTGGCGAGGCGGCTGTTCACCTGTTCGGCCGAAATCGCCGCAAAGGCCCGCATGACGTCGAGATCCCGCGCATTCAGGTCGGCCCGCGTCTGGCGGCTGAGGCAGCAGAACATGCCGTAGGGTGTGCCATCGGCGCGCATGATCGGAATGCTCACGTGGCTTTTGATCGGGACGGCATGGGTCAGTTCGATGCTCTGGCACAACGGTTCTTGCCCTGTGTCCGGGATCAATTCGGGCAATCGCCCTGCAAGGATGTGGCGACAATAGACCGCATCGAGCGGCATTTTTCCCCCGACTGTCACCATATCCCCGAGACCGGGCGCATCGACGGCGCGAAACAGGAGATCGTCCCCGACGAATTCAGACAGATAGGCGACCTCCATCCCCAGATGTTGGCGCACGAACCGCAGCGAGGCGTCGATGGTGTCATCCGCGACCAGACCAGCCGTTTGCGCGGCGGCAAGCAAGCGCGCGTCGTCGTCCATGGATCCTGGTTCTGGCATCTGCGTTCTCCGAATCGTCGATTGGGACGCAGCATCGGCCGGAGGTATTAAGGAATCGCTTTCAGCTGCGCGAGCGCGCCGCAAACCGGGGCAGCATCGCGCTGAAATCGCGCCCCTTTCCGTCCTCCTCCTCGACAAATTGGCGGTACAGTTCCAGCGCCCGCGCGCCCATCGGCGTGTCGGCATCGACCGCTTCGGCGGCCTGCTGGCTGAGACCAAGGTCCTTCAGCATCAATTCGGTGGCAAAGCCGGGTTTATAGCCGTTGTCCGCCGGGCTGGTTGGGCCGACGCCGGGGGCGGGGCAATAGTTGTTCATCGACCAGCTGTACCCCGACGAGGTGCTGACCACATCGAACATCTTCTGCCGCTCCAGCCCCAGCTTGTCGGCCAGCGCAAAGGCCTCGCAGGTGGCGATCATGGTGGCCCCGAGGATCATGTTGTTGCAGATCTTGGCCGCTTGTCCGGCCCCCGCATCGCCGCAGTGCACCGCCTTCTGGCCCATGATCTCGAACAGCGGTTCCGCCCTCGCAAAAGCCTCTGGCGTGCCGCCCGCCATGAAGGTCAGCGTGCCCACCGCGGCCCCCCCAATGCCGCCCGACACGGGCGCATCGACGCACAGGATGCCCTCCGCCTCGGCCTGTGCTGCGACGGCACGCGCGCTTTCCACATCCACGGTCGAGCAGTCGATGAGCGTCGTGCCTTTGCGCATCGCCGGGATGACCTCACCTGCGACGCCGCGCAATATCTCGCCATTGGGCAGCATGGTGATCACAACGTCTGCGTACCCCGCCGCCTCGGCCGCCGATCCGGCCGACGTCAACCAGTACGCGGTCACCTGGGGCGCCCCCAGCCTGCGCGCGGCCATCGCGCGCCGCACCAGCGCCTACA